>NZ_KB235930.1:2688394-3063394 GCF_000332295.1 Fortiea contorta PCC 7126
TCATGCTCACCATCCCATTTACGGATCTGTTACAGACTTTGCGGCGAGTCGGCGTTCCTGTATTATTAACCGACTTATTATTATTAATGTATCGCTTTATTTTCGTGCTCTTAAACACAGCTACCGATTTATGGATTGCTCAAACATCTCGCGGTGGCTACTCTACATTCAGCACGGGAATGAAAAGTTTAGCTTTATTGATTGGACAATTACTCCAGCGGACTCTAGAAAATTATCGTCAAGTTTCTTTAAGTTTGGCGTCACGGGGCTTTGATGGTGAATTCCGAGTCTGGCATTCCCATCGCCATCATCGATCTCAAAGATATGCTCTAGAAGCGATAATAGGTTGTGTAATATTAATATTATTAGCATGGAAATTACCTAACTTTTCAATCATACCTTGAATGCAATCATCATTACTCGAATTTCAGCAGATAAATTATACATATTTAGGTGGACAGCAATTAGCACTCAAAGGCTTAACCCTTAAAGTACCAGCTAAGAAAAAATGCGCTTTAATTGGTCATAATGGTTGTGGAAAAACCACTCTGTTTTTATTAGCCAATGGTCTATATAAACCTCAAACTGGCGTCATTAGTTGGCAAGGAAAACCGCTGCAATATGACCGCAAATCTTTAATAGCCTTACGCCAAAAAGTAGGATTAATTTTTCAAGACCCAGAGCAACAGCTAGTAGCGGCGACAGTAGAAGAAGATATTTCTTATGGTTTGTGTAATTTAGGTTTACCCGCAGCAGAAATTAAACAGCGAGTAGAGCAAACTTTAGTTGAATTTGGACTAACAGAATTAGCTCAAAGACCAGTACATCACCTCAGCTTAGGTCAGAAAAAGCGAGTTTCTATTGCTGATGTCATGGTACTAAAACCAGAATTATTATTATTAGATGAACCCACAGCATATCTAGATCAACTGCATAGCCGTAACCTGATGACAACCTTGCAAAAAATTCATCAGCAGGGAACAACAATCCTCATGGCAACCCATGATCTAGATTTAGTTTATCGTTGGGCAGACTGGGTTTTTGTGATGGATCAAGGACAATTAATATTAGAGGGTAAACCTGATGATGTGTTTGCCCAAAAGCATATTTTGGCATCATTACAAATAGAAGTACCAGTGATATATGAAATGTTATTAACTGCAGCCAACGCCGAAGAAAGAGTAATTTTAGAAAGATTACATCAAAAAATTAGTCATGTATTTGGGTAGGGTTGTACAGGAGTAGTTTTAATAAAAATTTGCACGACGATAAGTAAGTACAACATTTAACGTATATTTTATTGTCAATATAGCCTAGGAAATACTCTAAAATCCCCCATGAGGGCATTGCAAATAGTGGAGAATTTCTGCTTTTTATTAATGTGGTGCCGCAATTACATTGTCAAATTTGTGTGAATCTAACTATTAAACACAAGGCAAATAATGCACATTCCTGATGGATTTATTTCTCTACCGGTGGCAGCAGCTACTGGTGTCATAAGTGTCGCTGCTCTCAGTATTGCTTTAAGGCGATCGCAAGTAGCCTTTGGGATCCGCCGCGCCCCGGTTCTCGGCTTAACTACCGCCTTTATTTTTGCCGCCCAGATGATCAATTTTCCTGTAGCTGGGGGCACCAGTGGTCACTTGTTGGGGGGAACCCTAGCTGCAGTTATCTTAGGTAGCCCGTGGGCGGGGATGCTATGTATTGCTACAGTGTTGATTATCCAGGCTGTGTTATTTGCGGATGGCGGAATTACAGTTTTGGGCACCAATATTTTAAACATGGGGGTAATTGGCGTTTGGGTAGGCTGGGCGCTGACTCAAACTTTACAGCGGCTATTCGGCGGATCACAAAGACGCTTACCTTTAGCAGCGGGAATTGCAGCGGGTGTTAGTGTAGTGGTAGCGGCGATCGCCTGCGCGTTAGAATTAGCTCTTTCCGGAACCGCATTAATTGGTATAGTGTTAACAGCTATGACGGGAACCCATATCCTAATTGGGATTGGGGAAGGATTAATTACCGGCAGTGTGTTGACTTACCTTTCCCAAGCTAGACCAGATTTGTTACCAGGAGAACAGCAAAAGTTTCGCGGCTGGTCAGTTCCTGTGGTAACTATTTTATTAATTGCAGGTGTATTATCCCTATTTGCTTCAGCTTGGCCTGACGGCTTAGAGAAAGTAGCAGAAAATATCGGCTTTATCAAACTAGCAGAAAACGTCCGCGTTATTGTGCCCACACCCCTAGCTGACTATGGTATTCAAGGATTAGGCGCCATTGGTACTAGTATCGCCGGCTTGATTGGATCTGCAGTTTGCTTTGCTGTCGCTTTCGGGATTGCGAAAATAGTCAAACCGAAAAATGCTTGAGATTTCCTTACCCTTACGTTTGCAATTATCTTTAGTGATTGTAATTGGCGCAGCTTTATTAAAACATCAAGCTTGGTATAGCTTAGGTGTATATGGAGCGATCGCTATTTTGTGGGCTTGGCTGTTACGAGTACCCATTTCTCATTTGGGAAAATTACTAGGCACAGAATTGATTTTCCTGTCATTATTAGCCTTACCCTTGGGATGGGAACGCGCTAGTTTTTTGTTAGTGCGATCGTTAATTTGTCTCCTGGCCATGAATAGTTTTTTGTTAACCTTACCTCCCCACAGTTTCGGTATCGCCCTCAAAAACTTACCCCTCCCAGCAGCGTTAAAAGAAAATTTGCTCTTGGCTGGACAATACCTGGAAATTTTGTTGTCTGAAGTCACAAGAATGCAGCGTAGCGCCCAACTCCGAGGCATCAATGGCGCCGCTGGCTGGTTGCGTTACACTAGTGCAGCCATGATTGGAGCATTATATCTCCGCAGTTTAGATAGAGCCGAGCGAGTCTACGCCGCCATGATCTCCCGTGGTTATAACGGACAGTTACCCCTAGATGCTACATCCACACCAAAACAGCGCGGCGTCTTATTATTAGCAGGAGCGATCGCTATTTGTATTACAATCAGTTCTTATATTTAATGTTATTTGCAATTATACCAATTTCAATAATCTTTGCGACAGATGTATGGTGGGTGAGGGCAAACAACCGTTTGCCCCTACAATCTATTTGTCTCATTCTTTGTTCAAATTAGTATTAGTTATCTCTAATTTCCCCACCTCCCCATCTCCCCATCTCCCCATCTCCCCACACCTCCCACACCCCCCACACTCCCCATCCCCCCATCTCCCCACCCCCCCATGCCCCATTCCCCTAAAAACATCGTCGAGGTGCAAAACTTGGTGTATGCTTATGCTCGTCAAGAGCCAGTTTTGCAGGATATTTCCTTTAGTTTAAATGCAGGCGATCGCGTGGCGTTGATGGGGGCTACTGGTTCAGGAAAAAGTACTTTATTAGAAAATTTGATTGGTTTAAAACAACCACAAGCCGGGAAAATTTGGATTAATCATATCCTGGTAGAGCCTCAAAATTTACCGCAAGTGCGTCGCTATATCGGCTTTGGTTTCCAAGATGCCAACGACCAATTATTTATGCCTACCATTATTGAAGATATCACCTTTGGGCCTCGCAATTATGGCGTAGCTCCAGCGATCGCTACAGATCAAGCGCGACAGTTATTAGCAGATTTTGGACTCGAAGCCTACGCCCACCGTTCCGCTCACGAACTTTCTGGTGGACAAAGACGCCTTGCTGCTTTAGCCGCAATTTTGGCATTAAATCCGACAATTCTCATTTTGGACGAGCCAACCACTGGTCTTGACCCTGCATGGCGGCGTCATTTAGCACAAGTATTATTAAAGTTGCCTGTGCAAGTGATGTTAATTGCTTCCCATGACCTCCACTGGTTAAGTAAAATCACGCAACGTGCTTTAGTTTTAGCAGGTGGTAGCATCGCTTTAGACACCGACATCCAACCACTTCTGCAAGATGGGGAAACTTTAGAGAAATTGGGTTTACCCATAGATTGGTAGGAAATAGGGGCGCTGAGGCTAGCATCGTCGGTGCGTTACGGACTAAAGTCCTAACGCGCCCTACTAGACTGACACAGCTAAAATAGTTCATTAGAAGTAGGATCTGGGTGTTGGGTTGCGTTACACTTCACCCAACCTACAAAATCTTCATCCTTCAGACTTCAGACTTCAGACTTCAGACTTCAGACTTCAGACTTCATCCTTCTTGTACTAGTTATACTCCGGCTTGATGTCTCGCAACATTAATTCATCCAGCGCCTGTTGTGGGGTAATTTCACCTGCAAGTAAGCGGTAAACTTGCGCTGTAATGGGAATGGGAATATTTTGCTGTTGGGCTTTTTGCACTAGAACTCGGCATGTGTTGACGCCTTCGGCAGTTCCTGGTAAACTCGCCAGAATCTCTGTGAGTGTCTTACCGTGAGCTAGTTGGTAGCCTACTTGATAATTGCGACTCAAAGGACTATTGCAAGTGGCGAGTAAATCTCCTAAACCTGATAAACCGTAAAATGTCTCGGTTTTCGCTCCCCAAAAGTTACCGATGCGAACCATTTCTGTGAGTCCACGGGTGACTAAACCAGCTTTGGCGTTGGTTCCCAAGTGTAAACCATCGCACACACCAGAGGCGATCGCAATCACGTTTTTTAGTGTACCACCCAATTCTACTCCCACAGGGTCGGCATTGGTATATACACGGAAACGACTGGAAGAAAAGACCAGTTGCACATATTCAGCCGCAGTAGATACACTACTAGCAACTACTGTAGCGGCTGGTAATTCCTGTTGAATTTCTTGGGATAAATTAGGCCCTGATAAAACCACCACTGGGTGGTGAGGGAATGCTGTTTGCCAAATTTGTGAAGGCGTCAAGGTGGTTTTGGGATCTAATCCTTTCGTCGCTGTGACAAAAATTGTTTGTGGAGAAACAGCAAAAGACTTGACTTGTGCGACTACATCCCCTACACCTTTCATGGAAATTGCAGAAAGGATGATTTGGGCATCTTGCAGCACTTCTTCTAGAGTAGACGATCCATCACGTGACCACAAACGCACCCTGTGTCCATTGGAAAATGCCAAATTTGCGAGAACTGTGCCCCAAGCACCTGCTCCCAAAATGGTTACGGTTTGTGGTTGGTCATTTGGCATGTGGTAGATGTGATTGTTGATGGTCAAGTGTCAAGTGTTTTACTCTCCATCAGCTGATTTCCTGCTGCGGGGGTAGCGTTGTATTAATTCCCTGACTTGTTCTGCATGATATGAGCTTCTGGTCAAGGGTGAAGAAACAACTTGTAAAAATCCTATTTCTTCGCCGAATGCTTTCCAGTCAGCAAATTGTACTGGGGTAATGAAATCATCTACTTTGAGATGTTTTTGACTAGGTTGGAGGTATTGCCCAATTGTTAAGATATCGCAATCGACAGAGCGCAAGTCTTGCATGACTTGGCGAATTTCGGCGTCAGTTTCGCCAAGTCCCACCATGATTCCCGATTTGGTGTATGTCCAAGGGGCGATTTGACGAGAACGCTGTAATAATTCTAGTGTGCGATCGTAGTTACCTTGGGGACGGACGCGGCGATATAAGCGCGAGATAGTTTCTGTATTGTGATTGAGTACTTCTGGTGCAGCTTCTAGAATAATCTCTAAAGCTTGCCAATTACCGCACAAGTCAGGAATTAACACCTCAATGGTAGTCTGGGGTGAAATTGTCCGCACGGCTGTAATACACTGGACAAACTGAGATGCACCACCATCAGGTAAATCGTCCCGGTTCACAGAAGTAATTACCACATGATTGAGTCGCATTCTCCGAACCGCTTCAGCTAATCGCGCTGGTTCTGTAGGATCTAGCGGTTGGGGTTTTTTCTCAAAATCTATATCGCAGTAGGGACAGGCGCGGGTACAGGCTGGCCCCATAATTAAAAATGTGGCGGTACCAGCTTGGAAACACTCGCCAATGTTGGGACAAGATGCTTCTTCACAAACTGTATTGAGCGCTAAATCTCGTAAAATATCTTTGACGTTACCGACGCGCTCCCACTGAGGCGCTTTCACTCGCAACCAATCTGGTTTTTTCATAAATAGGTAAAATTAGTACTTCTAGCCTTGGCTCCACAATAAATTGCTCAAAATATACTTAAACTAGCTATTTTCAATCTTCGAGTATTTATTTTAGGTATATTCTGATGCAAAATGACATGTTCAATAGATGCTCACTGATAATTATCTCTATTTTTACCGTCATTCAGGCTGATCAGATAGCTTACAGAATAAATTTTGAATATAAGAAAGTCCCCTAGCATCGAACTTAGAGGACTTTTGCGATTATTCAGAGACTAAGTAATTACTACTGGTTCAAAAGCTCAATAATTTCCTCAAGCAGCACTTTTGCTTTGTACAAGCTCAACAATCTTTCTTGCTCATACCTTTGGGGGTAACTCATTCTTCTCCCTTCAAGGGATATCCTGATGAGTGCTACTTGCTCCTCTGTAGGCGCTCCCATCCCATCTAGCGTTATTCCCATGTCTTGAAAATTACCAAAGCTAGGATTTTTCAATCCTCTATCTTAATGGAGCAAGAGGACTCCCGTTAAGTCTACGACTGTAACGGGAGATGAATTGCGACCACTATAAAACTGAGCGCAGCGAATCATTTTTTTAAGAGGGACTTGGTCATATTGATGTTAGATGTATTGAAGGTCAGAATTTACCCGAACAAAGAACAGGAAATATCCTTGGCTAAAAGCTTTGGATGTTCCCGCTTTGTTTGGAATTTATACCTTAATAAAACTAATACTCAATATGAAGAAACGGGTTCGGGCATGACTTACTCCCAGATGGCTAAAGACCTTACCCAGTTGAAGAAACTAGCTGATTATGAATGGTTACAAGAACCAACTGCTGCTGTTCTGCAACAATCACTTAAGAATCTAGAAACTGCGTTTAAAAACTTTTTTGCAAAACGTACCAGATTCCCTAAGTTCAAAAGCAAGCACTCAAAACAGTCAATCCGTTTTCCTGAAAGCTGTTCGATTAAGGGAGGTAATTTAAAGCTTCCCAAGCTGGGATTAATTAAAGCCAGTCTCTCTAAGAGCATCAATGGCAAAATTAAATCCGTAACTGTTTCTAAGACAAGTACAGATAAATATTTTGCGGCGATACTGTTCGAGACTAATGAGTTGTTCACTACAAAGCAGGGGAAGATATCAGGAATCGATCTTGGGTTAAATAGTCTAGTAACTGTCTTTGACGGTGAAACCTGTTATAAGGTTGACCCAATCAAGCCAACTAGAAAGTATGCTAAACGACTGAGAATTAGACAAAAAGCTTTATCCCGTAAAATCAAAGGATCTAACAATAGGCGCAAAGCGGTTAAATTAGTTGCTAAAGTTCACGAAAAAATATCTAACACTCGACAAGATTTTCTCCATAAACTCTCACGAAAGTTAGTTGACGATAACCAAGTCATAGTAGCTGAGAACCTTTGTATTAAAGGATTAGTACGTACTAAATTAGCTAAGTCAATACATGATGCTGGTTTTGGTATGCTGCTTAATTTCATCAGTTACAAACTAGAGAGAGAAAAAGGCAAATTTGTTCAAGTTGATAGATTCTTTCCCAGCACAAAGCTTTGTTCATGCTGTGGATACAAGAATGATTCGCTAAATCTAAGCATCCGTGAGTGGATTTGTCCAGGTTGCCAAACAACTCATGATAGAGATGAAAATGCCTCACGGAACTTGAGAGCAGAAGGGATCAGGATATTGTCAACAAATACTGTGGGACACACAGAAATTCAAGCTTGTGGAGAAGCAGTAAGACTCGTTGGTACTTGCGCCAAAAAGCGTGTTTCTGAGAAGCAAGAATCTCCCGCTAACCGCTTTGCGGTTAGCGGGGGAGTGTCAATTTCTTTCATCTGTTTGAGTGCTAACACGGGAAATGTGAGCAAAGATGTGATGTAGGAGCTTTTGTAACCAGGGTTCCCAGTTGGCTTGACACCATATCTGCGACACAAGTTACGCAATTCCTCGATGGTCTTGATTTCAAGTTCTGACCTTGTAAACATAAAATAGAGATTGCCTCTTTCTAAAAGTGGTATCAGTGGGTAGTAAGTTTTCCAGGCTGTGATACCCACTGATTTAAAATCTAATGGTTTGTCTCCATATCACTCAAGCCTTATTTATATTTCTCAACAATGCCTAATCCTAAGGGTAAGCCAGAAAATTTAGAGCCAATTAAATCTCACAGAGAAAAACCTTTACCAGAAAAATTGAGCTTTCGTGTCACGAAAGAAATGAAAGAAGAAGTACAGCAACAAGAAAATCCTCCTGAATTTTGTAGAGAAGCAATTCAGGAGAAATTAGACAAACAGAAAAAAAGTAGCAAAGATTGAGGAATATTGATTTTTGCTATTGGTTATGATATGTTGGAATTATATTGCCGTTTTTTGCGGCGGGATGTAGCGCAGCTTGGTAGCGCACTTCGTTCGGGACGAAGGGGCCGCTGGTTCGAATCCAGTCATCCCGATTTTGGTTGTCGATTAACTAATTATTTGTCGCTGTTAACACATGAATGTCGTTATTAACGATTTAAATGTGGTCTCAACAGATTATTGTCGTGAAAAATCCTAACAGTAAGGCTAAATGTTCGAGCAGACTTTTAAAAATATTGATGATGTTCTCTGGAAAGAGGCGGGTTGTACTACAGAGTTAGATTACACCGAGCAGACGTCTTGGTTGCTGTTCCTGAAGTATTTGGATGATTTGGAACAGGAAAGGGCGCTAGAGGCTGAACTAGCAGGCAAATCATATGAATTTATTATTGATGAGGCGCATCGTTGGTCATCTTGGGCAGCACCGAAAAAAGCAGACACTTCGACTACGCTCAGTGTTAATAATTCGGCTACGCTCAGTAACCATGGTACATTGGATCATGATAATGCGCTGATTGGCGATGATCTAATTGATTATGTCAACCGCAAGTTATTCCCATATTTACAGAGTTTTAAGCAACGGGCTACCAGTCCAGACACAATCGAATACAAGATTGGGGAAATTTTTAGCGAGATTAAGAATAGGTTCCAAAGTGGTTACAGCTTGCGGGATGCGCTGGAATATGTTGATGAGCTACGGTTTAGATCGCAACAGGAGAAACACGAGCTATCCCATCTCTATGAAGCCAAAATCAAAAATATGGGCAATGCAGGACGCAATGGAGGTGAATATTATACACCGCGTCCGTTGATTCGGGCAATGATTCAGGTGGTGAAGCCGAAGATAGGCGATCGCATTTATGATGGGGCTTGCGGTTCGGCTGGGTTTTTGTGTGAGAGTTACGACTATTTACGTCGGGGTAAACTGACAACAAAAGAGCTTGAGATACTGCAAAAACATACATTTACGGGTAAAGAAAAGAAAAGTTTGGCGTATGTGATTGCGATCATGAATATGATTTTGCATGGCATTGATGCGCCGAATATTATCCACACCAACACGCTGACGGAAAATCTCAGTGATATTCAGGACAAGAATCGTTTTGATGTCATCTTGGCTAATCCGCCATTTGGGGGGAAAGAACGCAAGGAAGTACAGCAGAATTTCTCGATTAAGACAGGGGAAACGGCGTTTCTGTTTTTGCAGCATTTCATCAAAATCCTGAAGATGGGCGGTAGGGCGGCGGTGGTAATCAAAAATACGTTCCTGTCAAATTCGGACAATGCTTCGCGGGCGTTGCGTCAAGAGCTTTTGAGTAGTTGCAATCTGCACACGATTTTGGATTGTCCGAGTGGGACTTTTATCGGGGCGGGGGTAAAAACGGTGGTGCTGTTTTTTGAGAAAGGAAAGCCCTTTGACTCCGTTCAGGGAACGCCTTTATTTTCTCAGGGAAAACCTTTAACTCAGGGGATGGCGACTCAGAAAATTTGGTACTACCAACTCGAACCGGGGCGGAATATGGGTAAAACCAATTCTCTGAATGATGAAGATTTGCACGAGTTTGTGGAGTTACAGGCTAGGTTTGCGGAAACGGAAAAGTCTTGGCTGGTGGATATTGCTGATTTGGATCAGGAGACGTTTGATTTATCGGTGAAGAATCAGAATAAAGCTGAGGAATCACTGTTACGAGAACCGCAGGAAATTTTGGATGAAATTGCGGCTTTGGATGCGGAGAGCGCGGAGATTTTGGCTGGAATTATCCAGTTGACAGTGGGTAGTTGACAGACGTAACAGAATTAGCCCATCCTGATGGTCTAGTATTAGTATTTGAAATACCACGATAAATACTGCACGAAGATACAAGCCATGACTCTTAAAGAACAACTTATTCGAGAAATTGAACAAATTCCTGATACTCTCCTCTCGGAATTATTGGATTTTTTATTGTTTATTAAAGAGCGACATATCGAAGAGGATATAACTGAAGAGGAAAAAGCTAATATTATTTCTTCCCAACTTGCTTATCAAGAAGGTGATTATTTAACTCTTGATGAATATGAGGCAAGTCGAGGATGAGCTACAGAGTTATTATTCCTAAACCTGTCCAAAAACAACTAGATGATTTTTCTGAAAAACAGCGAAAACGTCTGCTGGCTGATATTCGACTCCTGGCTGATGTTCCCCGACCTAATGGAGTAAAAAAGCTCAAGGGATATGAAAACATGTATCGAATTAGAGTCGGAAGTTATCGGGTTATTTATGAAATTCAAGACCAAGAAATGCTCGTTATAATTTTGAGCAGTATTCATCGTAAAGATGCTTATTAATTTGTGAAATCTAATAATAAGAGATGGTATGCGGTTGACAGTGGGCAGTAGACAGTTGCCAGTGGAATGGGAGATTAAAACTATTGGCGAAGTATGTAAAACCGGAGCAGGTGGTACACCGCTAAAATCTAAGAAAGAATATTATGAGGGTGGGCATATTCCTTGGCTTTTAAGCGGTGAAGTTGCTCAAGGAGAAATCTTTAAATCTGAAAACTTTATTACTCCAGTTGGTTTAGAAAACTCTTCAGCAAAAATATTTCCCGTAAATACTGTTCTAGTTGCAATGTATGGTGCAACAGCAGGTCAAGTTGGAATCCTTCGATTTGAAGCAGCTACTAATCAGGCTGTATGTGGAATACTACCTAATGAAAGATTTGTTCCAGAGTTTATCTATTATGTTCTTCTATCAAAAAGAGCAGAACTAATTTCAAAAGCTGTGGGAAATGCACAGCCTAATATTTCTCAAATAAAAATTAAAAATACTAAAATACCAATTCCTACACTTTCTGAACAAAAGCGGATTGTGGCAATTTTGGATGAGGCGTTTGAGGGGATTGATAGAGCGATCGCAAACACCGAAAAAAACCTCGCCAACTCCCGCGAACTATTTGAAAGCTATCTAAACGCCATTTTTACCCAGAAAGGCGACGAGTGGATTACCACAACTGTAGGGAAATTAGTCGATCAGCGCATTCTAGACAAGCCTTTAGATGGTAATCATGGAGAAATACATCCTAAAAAGTCCGATTTTGTGAAGTTTGGTGTCCCATTTATCATGGCATCCGATCTTGTAGATGGCATAGTAGATCAAGTGAACTGCAATTTTATAACACTTGAACAGGCTAACTCTCTGCGAAAAGGATTTGCAAAAGATGGTGATGTTTTACTTTCTCATAAAGGAACTATAGGACGGGCGGCTGTACTCAAAACAACTCACTCTAGTGTAGTTCTTACACCACAAGTTACTTACTACCGAGTTATAGACAAGTCAGTTATCTACAATAGATACTTGTACTATTTTTTTCATAGTCCATATTTTCAAAATGAGATTAAAACGATTGCTGGTGCTGGCTCAACTCGTGCATATATTGGTATTACGAGTCAACTTCAGCTAAAGATTTCTTATCCTAAAATTGACGATCAGAAGCGATATGCAGACAGTTTTGATGCTCTAATTTCAGAAACCCAACGTCTCGAAACCATCTACCGCCAAAAAATCGCTGCACTCAAGGAACTCAAACAATCGATCCTGCAAACAGCCTTTACTGGCGAACTCACCGCAGACACCCCTAAAACTGCTAAACAGGAAATTGCAGCATGAGTGATGACCTGACACAACCAAACGATCGCTTGTTTCAAGAAATCCGTCAACTGATTGACACCGCCAAACAACGCGCCGCCGTTGCTATCAATGCAGAAATAACTTTGTTATATTGGCAAGTTGGTAAACGCATCCAAACCGAAATCCTGCAAGGTCAACGCGCTGAATATGGAAAACAAGTAATTATTAGTCTCTCCCGCTACCTCACCCAGACCTATGGTAAAGGTTGGAGCGAACGACAGTTAAATTATTGCGTTTTGATTGCAGAAGTTTTTCCCGATCGGGAAATTCTGCACACACTGTCTGCGGAATTAAGTTGGTCGCATCTCAAACTAATTATTGGTATCGAAGATCCCCTAAAACGAGAATTTTATATTGAAATCGCCAAACTTGAACGATGGAGCGTCCGCCAACTGCAAGAACGTATTAACTCTATGCTATTTGAGCGCACTGCCCTATCCCGCAAACCTGAAGAAACCATCCGCCATGATTTAGAGCAACTGCGCCAAACTCAACAGGTATCACCCGATATTTTATTAAAAGACCCTTATATTTTAGATTTTCTGGAATTGAGCGATCGCTATCTCGAAAAAGACCTTGAAGATGCAATCCTTAGAGAAATTGAGCAATTTTTACTAGAACTCGGTGCAGGTTTTACCTTCGTCGCCCGTCAAAAACGCCTGCAAATCGACAACGATGATTTTTATATTGACCTGTTATTTTATAACCGCAAACTCAAACGTCTTGTAGCCATTGACCTCAAACTAGGTAGCTTCCAACCCGAATACAAAGGACAAATGGAACTTTACCTGCGCTGGCTTGCCAAATACGACCAAGAGCTTGACGAACAGTCACCGCTAGGAATTATTTTATGTGCAGGTAAAAAGCAAGAGCAAATCGAATTATTAGAACTAGATAAAAGCGGTATTCATGTTGCCGAATACCTGACCGTATTACCACCTAAAGAGTTGTTACAAGCTAAACTGCAAGAAGCGATCGCATCTGCTCGCCGCCGACTGCCATACTCTAAAGATGAGCCATCATAAACAAAGCGCAAACCATCAGGTTGAGCGACTTGCCCTGAGCTTGTCGAATGGGAGCCGAAACCTCTAGGTTGAGCGCAGCCGAAACCCAATTAACTATCAAATACATAAGATTTGACTTATGCTGATTCAGAAAATTGTCCAAGAACTGCAAAACATCCCCGAAGATAAACTCGCAGAAATTTATGATCTGATTCACTACTTTCGCTTAGGTTTAAATCGGGAAACTGCCCAACCTCTGACGGTAAGCGAACTTGAACCGCGTACCCCAGGATTACTAACTGGAAAACTCAGCGATGCTTTTTTTGAACCCTTACCAGAAGAAGAACTTCAGCAATGGGAATGAACTACCTGATTGACACACATATTCTACTATGGTGGCTCTTTGATGACCCAAAACTCGATACTGAATGCCGAGACATCATTCGCAACCCCGATAATCGCATTTTGGTGAGTAGTGTTTCTGCTTGGGAAATTGCCACTAAATACCGCATTGGGAAACTACCTGAAGCAAAACAACTCGTTGAACAATATTCACAGATATTAAATCGGGCAAGATTTATCGAATTTGCCATCACCTCAGCCCATGCACTCAGAGCCGGAAGTCTACCAATTGCCCATCGAGATCCCTTTGATCGCATGATCATGGCTCAAGCGGAACTCGAAAGTTTACCCGTCATCACTTACGATACAGCATTCCAAACTGGACTGATTCAGGTAATTCCCAACCACAAGTAAAGACTATGAATGAAGCCGAAACCCGTGCCGAACTAATTGACCCCGCACTCAAAGCCGCAGGCTGGGGAGTTATCGAAGGTAGTCGCATCCGCCGCGAAGTTATTGCCCCTGGTCGCTTAGTTGGCAACGGTAAACGCGCTCAATCAGACATCGCCGATTATGTACTGATATATCGTGGTAAAAAACTCGCCGTCATCGAAGCGAAAAAACGCGACTTACCAGATACCGAAGGTTTAGGACAAGCCAAAAAATACGCCGAAAAATTGCCAACCCACCCGTCGTCCGCGAATTTTGTTTTTAAGCGATCGCATATCAGTCAAGTATTTATCGGATTTCAGCAGTATTTGTATTCACAGGAAAGAGCAGCTTAATTGAGCAGGTCGCTAAAATGAATCACCGTTAATGTACTGAAATTTTGACCGTTGAATGTTGGAAATCAATTGGTTGTATTATTAGCTTTTAGATCTGTCGATTGAACTGCTTAAGTTTATCAATGTTTACTCCAGACAACTGCCAATATTTTTGATAATCGTAGGTTGTCATCTATATGCAAAGTGACGATGCGATCGCTCTACGGAAATTACTTGATACTTTAATTAAAAATCGGGATAATTCTGCAATTTTTCAGAACTAGCCCGACTGGATTTTTGGCATATACAGAACTTAGAAGCACTCGGCACACACCTGTTAGATTAAATTTTGAGTTATATCCTTGCTGGCTTCAAAAATAGCCAAGCGATGAAGAATGTAGCTGCGGTGAATAGTTGCGTTATGTCGGAAGCGGATAGATATCCGTCTGCAAAGGAAGCAATGCTGCGGTCTGTGATTCCAAAAACCCAAGATGAGAGGCCAAATAGCCAAATCCCATTTTTGAGATTTCCCAGAAACTGTTTAGAGTCTGATGATGGTTGGTTGTTCATAGTTGTTTGCTCGGTTGATAAGAAATCTTGTGAGCTATGCAGAAATTCTCGCCAGGGCTTTTACTGATTTTTGGCGTTGAATTTATATCTATATTAATAAATATTTCAGAAGCTTGACTAAACTCCCCAAAGGTACATATTGGTTTCTTGACATTCTGTCTTTGGTTCTGTGGCTGTAGGTGGACGGAAAGTTTTCTGGTTCACGCTTGGGGGTGTGCTCAAGAAGCCAACATAGTGATAGTTTTAAACGCAGAGTGACGCAGCGAAAAGTTTGTGGGGAAGGTCTCCTTCTTACAAAGTTTGGCGGGACGGAAACCGACACCGCCAACTTTGCGCTTCCACAAAACTTTTCAAGACAAAGGTGAACGCTAAGGTACGCGGAGTTTTTTTTGAGAAATTTTTGTCTGAGGTGGAAAGGTGATTTCTGTCTTTGGATACTGATCTTTTTGGGGCAGAAGCTAGTTAAATGGAGGAGGTATCAAGATTTAATAGATTTAATGACTGCAATCCAGCCTCCGTTTTTAACTAATCTAGAGCCTCTGCAAAAAACTTTGACCCCGGAGTTAGGGCTGGTTTGTATTACTGCTGATAAACAGGTGCGCTTTCGGACGATGACGCGCACCCGCTATTTGCAACTGAGTCGGGAAAAACAGGAAAGCGGTCTGCGAGAAATTTATCAGCACAATTTGCAACGTCTATTCACAGCTTTGGATTTTTGTCAAGAAAATCAAATTCGTCTATATCGCATGTCTTCGGGTTTGTTTCCTTTGAGTGATATGGAAGACAACATCGGAGCAGATATCTTGGAGGAGATGAGTGCAGATTTAGGGAAAATTGGTGAGAAGGCAGAAAAGTTGCAGATCAGAATGGTGTTACACCCGGATCAATATGTGGTGTTGAGTTCTGATTCTGCGGATGTGGTGCAAACAAGCATAAAAATTTTAGAACGACACGCCCGCACAATGGATTTGCTGGGTTTACCTCGTTCTCCTTGGTCGTTGATGAATATTCATGGTGGCAAATCTCAACGTCTAGAGCAATTGGTGAGAGTTATTTGTGAATTACCACCCGCTATTAAAAGCCGCTTGACTTTTGAGAATGATGAATATGCTTACAGCGGTAGTGAAATTTTAGCGGTGTGTGAAGCGACTGGTGTCCCGATGGTTTTTGATGCTCATCACCATATTTGCCACGAAAATCTAGATAGCTATGATGATCCGAGTGTCGCCGCTATGTTTTACGCGGCGCGAGAAACCTGGGAAAATCCAGATTGGCAATTAGTGCATATTTCTAATGGTGAAACGGCTTTCCGTGACAGAAAACACAGCGATATGATTACGGCTATGCCTGATGTCTATCACCAAGCGCCGTGGATTGAAGTTGAAGCGAAACAAAAAGAAGTAGCGATCGCTCATTTGCGTTCTTGGTGGCTAATAGAGAATAATCACAAATAAGGTAGTTTGTTTGTGTCTTCGCGCCTGTGCGTGAGATCATGGAAAAGTTATGGCGATCGCAATCGATTTCGGTACTAGCAACACAGTTATTGCTCGGTGGAACCCTATCACTCAAAAACCAGAAACTCTGACTCTACCTGGTTTATCGATTCAACAAGGCCTCAACCCGCCGTTGATTCCTAGCTTGGTGTATGTGGAAGAAGCTAGCCAGGGTAAAGTTATTGTAGGGCAACAAGTGCGCGATCGCGGTCTTGACCTGAAAAATGCAGCTAGGTTTTTCCAGAGTTTCAAGCGTGGTATCGGTGCGGATATCCAAGGCTTTTTACCGGAATTAGACGGAGAAAATGTCTCTTTTGAGCAAGTGGGACAATGGTTTTTGACTCAGGTGATTGAGCAAGTAGCATCTGCAGAGGGTGGGCTAGATTCTCTAATTTTAACGGTGCCTGTAGACAGCTTTGAAACCTATCGCTATTGGTTGGGACAAGTTTGTCAATCCTTGGCTGTAGAACAAGTGCGGATGTTAGATGAACCTACAGCCGCAGCGCTGGGTTATGGCTTGGCTGATCAAGAAATTTTGCTGGTGATTGACTTTGGCGGTGGTACTTTAGATTTATCATTGGTGCGGTTAGATAAAAGTGCCCAGGGAAATTACAACCCCGTAGGCTTTCTCTTGAAATGGGGTGAGAAATCTTTAGCAGCAGATTCTAAGCAAAAAGTCAAGACGGCGCGTGTATTGGCGAAAGCTGGACAAAACCTAGGTGGGACTGATATTGACAACTGGTTAGTGGATTACTTTGCTCAAACTCAAGGCTTGGCGACCAGTCCTTTGACTACAAGATTAGCTGAACGGGTGAAAATTCAGTTATCGACTCAAAACCAAGCTAGCGAAGTTTATTTTGATGATGAAACGTTTACCAGTTATGAGTTAGAACTCAACCGCGAAACTTTAGAAAATATCCTCAAAGAGCATGGATTTTTTGAGCAATTAGATGATTCTATGGCGAATTTATTACAACAAGCACGACGCCAAGGAATCGAACTTGCAGATATTAACGCAGTTTTGTTAGTTGGTGGGACAGCACAACTACCAACAGTGCAGACATGGGTGAAGCAATATTTTGAGCCTGGAAAAATTCGCAGCGATCGCCCTTTTGAAGCGATCGCCCAAGGAGCGCTACAGCTAGCCCAAGGCGTGGAAATCAAGGATTTTCTTTACCATAGTTATGGTGTCCGTTATTGGGATCGTCGTCAACAAAAGCACAGTTGGCACCCAATTATTAGAGCGGGACAAGCTTATCCTATGAATCAGCCGGTAGAATTAGTTTTAGGTGCGTCCTTAGAAAATCAACCCAGTATTGAATTAATTATGGGAGAATTGGGAGCAGAGACAGGCGCAACTGAAGTGTATTTTGATGGCGATCGCTTAATTACCCGTCGCCTCGATAGTGGAGTTACCAGCGTCAAAGTTTTGAATGATACAGAAGGCGCAAGAACGATCGCCAAACTCACACCCCCAGGATATCCCGGAAGCGATCGCATCAAAATACTCTTTCAAATCGATGAACAACGCTTTCTCAGAATCACCGTTGAAGATTTATTGACAAATAACACGCTGTTAAAAAATCAACTTGTAGCACAGTTGAGTTAATCTAGCAGGGAACAGGGAATAGGGTTGAAAGTCGGGGCGTGAATTATGAATTACTGGCGTACAACAACCAAGGTGCCAATTTTCGCCCATTTATACAATTGACGAGCTTGTTTCACGCGCAAATTCACACAACCGTGACTAACTGGGGTGCCAAAATTGTTGTGCCAATATGCACCGTGAATAGCGTAACCTCTGTAGAAATACATAGCATAGGGAACATCAGAAATATCATACCCCCTACCCCGCATTCGATTAATTCGATACTTAGAATTAATCCGGAACCTACCTATTGGCGTGGGAGTCCTGCGTTTACCTGTAGAAATGCGGTAAGAGTAAACCAGCGTATCGCCTTCCCAAGCAGATAATCGTTGTTGAGAAAGGTCAACTTCGATTCTGCGAGTCGGAGTTATTGGCTCGACGTTACCGTTGATATTTGCTGCAGCAATCTTGACCGTAGCAAACTTGGGGTCAAACGTGAGTGGCGATGACCAAACAGATGAAGCAGCCACAATTAACGCCATACCTACAAAGATATTTCGGAAGTACTGTAACCCAATGCCATTAGTTGAGGGTCGCATCCAGCATTACCTTCTTTTTGAATCTTTCAATCGTCAATTTATTTATGTAATACCATGCTTAATTAATGAATTTTGTATTGGTTATTGGTTATTTTTCGCTTTTTCTCTATCCCATCTCTACCTGTGAATCACTACTGGTGTACCAATTGATGCCCAATTGAATAACCATTTAGCGTGATTGGGTGCAAGATTCACGCAACCATGACTAACTGGAATACCGAATCTTCGATGCCAATAAGCACCATGTATTCCATAATTTCCCTGATAAAACATTGCGTGGGGAACGTTAGGAACGTCATAGTCTCTACCCCGCATTCTCATAGATTTAATTTTGGATTGAATCTTAAAAGTACCAGTGCGGGTGGGGGTAGATTTTTTACCTGTAGAAATAGCGATCGCATAAACAGGCGTTTTCCCATCCCAAGCGATTAACCGTTGCTGAGAAAGCTTTATTTGAATCCAGCGCTGGTCTGATTTTTGCAATGTCTGGATAGTTTGAGCCACCATGCGGTTTCGGGAATTCGCCCAAACCTGATCCGTTTCTCGATTGCTCATGGTTAGGGATAGGGCTGTACCCATCACCAATATCTGTAAACCACGCAACCACTTACTTAAAATCACACTCTTATTCATACTTCATACTTCATCCTTCACACTTCATCCTTCACCCTTCACCCTTCATCCTTCAGCATTATCTAACTGTTGTATCAGTTTTTGCGCTTGCTGCGCGATTATTTGCCAATTTCCGGTTTTTACTAGATGCTGAGGAAATAATTGTCCACCTAAACCAACAGCTACCGCTCCAGCTTGTAAAAATTCTTGAGCATTGGTCAAAGTCACGCCACCAGTAGGGATCAAGGGAATATGCCCTAATGGCCCTTGTAAACTTTTAATGTAATTAGCGCCTCCCATCGCTTCCACAGGAAACACCTTGACGCAGCTAGCACCGTGACTCCAAGCGGTAACAATTTCCGTGGGTGAGAGCGCACCAGGAATTATCGGGATATCTTGTTTAACTGCAGCTTGAATCATCGCCGTATCGACATGAGGCGAAAAGAGAAATTGTGCTCCAGCGCTGATAGCTGCGTGTAATTGCTCAACATTAAACACAGTACCCGTACCGATGATACACCCAGGCAACTCACAGCGTAATTGATCGATTAACTCAGCAGCGCGATCGCAATTCCAAGCAATTTCGATCAACTGCATCCCCCCATCAGCCACAGCCCAAGCCATTTGTCGAGCTAATTTCATTTCTGGGGCGCGAATCACAGCGATCGCTTTTTGTTCGTGCAACTTTAATAACCAAGTTTGATCAGACATGTTCAATAGAGCATGGGAAAGTCAGAAATAACAAATAACCAATAACAAATAACAAATGACAAATAACAAATAACTTTTTATATTTCTTCAGGAAGAGTTACTGATTACTCCATTAGAAAGAAGCAATTATGTCTGCAAATTTATACAGTGAAATCAGAAAAAAGTAAAACAACTCTTTAACAATAATCAACTTTAAGCAAAGAATTTATATCTGGTGTAAAGCCATCATCGCACCGCGTAGGTATTTCTTGGGAGATGATACCTACCTCTTCCCTATCTTGATTGTTGGAAAAAACTATGACCATACAACAGCAGCTTCAGCAATGGCACGAACTGGCACAACAGCTACGTGTCGATAGTATTCGCGCTACAACAGTCGCTGGTTCGGGCCATCCCACCTCGTCGATGTCCCCTGCTGATTTGATGGCGGTGCTCTTAGCTGGATATCTCCGCTACGATTTTCAGCAGCCAGATAACCCCAACAACGATCGCTTTATCCTCTCTAAAGGACATGCAGCCCCATTGCTCTACTCGATGTATAAAGCCGCAGGGGCAATATCTGATGCAGATTTGTTGTCACTGCGGCAATTTGGCAGCCCTTTTGAAGGTCATCCCACCCCGGTTTTACCGTTGGTGGATGTGGCGACGGGTTCCTTGGGACAGGGATTACCTATCGCTGTGGGTTTGGCTTTGGCGGGTAAATATTTAGACCAGCTACCATACAATGTTTGGGTATTGCTGGGTGATAGCGAAACGGCTGAAGGCTCGGTGTGGGAGGCTTTTAATCACGCTGCACACTACGGTTTAGACAACCTGATTGCCATTATTGATGTTAATCGCCTGGGTCAGCGGGGTCAAACAGAATTAGGCTGGAACACCCAAGCTTATGCTAGGCGGGCTAGGGCTTTTGGTTGGCAAGCAATTGAGATTGATGGACATGATTTCACAGAAATTGACCAAGCTTATAGCGCAGCTTTAGCCGTTAACGATCGCCCCACAGTAATTATTGCGCGGACAAAGAAAGGTAAAGGTGTAGCGGCTCTAGAAGATTTAGGAGGTTGGCACGGTAAAGCTTTAAAACCGGAAGATGAGCGCCAAGCGATCGCCGAATTAGGGGGCGATCGCCAAATTTTCACCCCGGCCCTGAAACCGGAAACCCAAGGAAAACCCGCCTTTACAGGTAATGCTCAACCATTGCAACTACCCACCTATGAGTTAGGAAAAAAAGTCGCCACCCGTCGCGCCTACGGTGATGCACTCAAAGCCTTGGGAGCCGCCCAACCAGATGTAGTAGTTTTAGATGCGGAAGTCAGTAACTCTACTTATGCGGAAGACTTCGCCGAAGCTTATCCAGAGCGCTATTTTGAAATGTTCATTGCTGAACAGCAAATGGTAGCAGTCGCCGTAGGCTTACAGGTGCGAAAATATAAACCCTTTGCTTCCACCTTCGCCGCCTTTTTAACTCGTGCTTACGATTTTGTACGGATGGCGGCGGTATCCCGCGCCAATATTAGGTTAGTGGGTTCCCACGCCGGAATATCCATCGGTCAAGATGGGCCCTCACAAATGGGATTAGAAGACTTAGCGTCCTTGCGAGCGGTATGGAATAGCACAGTTTTGTATCCCTGTGACGCCAACCAAACTGCAAAATTAGTCGCACATATGAGCGACCTTGAAGGGGTTGTTTATCTCCGCACCACGCGAGAAAGTACACCCGTAATATACGCAGATGACGAAGATTTTGCCATCGGTGGGAGCAAGATAGTCCGGAGTTCCGAGCGCGATCAAGTCACCGTGATTGCGGCGGGGATCACCTTGCATGAAACAATTAAAGCAGGCGATCGCCTGAAAAATGAAGGTATCGCCATCAGAATTATCGACGCCTACTCCGTCAAGCCCATAGATGTGCAAACTCTACACCAAGCCGCACAGGACACCGAAGGTAACTTAATTGTCGTCGAAGACCACTGGTTTGAAGGTGGATTAGGCGCAGCAGTGCTTGACGCCTTCGCAGGTGAAGGTGAGGCGCCCAGCTACGACGGGCCCCCGCTCCGGTTAATTAAGCTAGCAGTCCGCGATTTACCAGGTTCGGGTACACCAGAAGAACTACTTCATGCTGCCAAAATAGACGCTGATGCGATCATTGCGGCTGTAAAATCTCAAGTTAGACAGCCTATAGGTGCATCCAGTTCTTCATATTAATTCAGTCGCCAGCATGAGGTGAGCAAACTCGATAAACTCTACGCTAATAGATAGATTCCCTCCACAAAATAGGAAGAACTTATGCCCCTCTACAAACTTGAAGAATTTGACCAAAACTATCGAGAAACCTTTGGTGGTAGTGACGTTAAAGCCTTAGATGTTTACACAGAAAGCGGCATGAGAATCGGCTCAGTTGTTGATACTTTAGTAGACCAAAATGGTCGCTTTCGCTATATTGTCATCGACACTAGTTATGATTCTGCGAGTAAAAAAATTCTTCTCCCCATTGGACTATCTCGAATTAATTACCCTGCTAAACGTGTCTATGTCGATGGACTGAGTAAAGAGCAAGTAGAGCGTTTACCTGAATATCGAGAAGATATGGTCGTCGGCGAAGATTTTGAAGAAAGAGTACGCAGCGTTTATCGCTCTGGAAATAACGGCTTAAAATATAACCGTGACACATATTCATACCAGCAAGAGCCTAATTTATACCAATTAGACGACCAATATCATCAGACTTTTAGACTTTATGAAGAACGCTTAATCGCTAACAAAAACCGGGTGAAAACTGGAGAGGTAGCACTAGGTAAGCACATTGAAACCCAAACCGCGAGAGTTAAGGTTCCCATTGAAAAAGAGCGCGTCATTATTGAGCGAGTTTCTCCTACAGCATCAGACAGAGTTGTTGACCCCCAAGAGATAAAATTCTCTGAAGGAGAAGTAGCACGCATAGAAGTTTATGAAGAAACTCCGCAGATTCATAAAGAAGCATTCGTCCGCGAAGAAATCCGCGTCAAGAAAGTAGTAGATCGGGACACCGTTGAAGCCCAAGAAACTATTCGACGAGAAGAATTAGACATTGACACAGGAGATTTGCGCGTTAATGAAGGCAATATAAATCGACCTGATATCATCTAGATGGTTTTGATGGCGGGTATAGTTCAATGGGTGAGGGCACAACATTGTTGTGCCCCTACAAAAACTTATGTATTGCAATATTATTTATCTTTAAATTATGAAATGAAAATACTAACCCCTAACCTCTAACCCCTAATCTCTATATCTATTGACAAATTCCTAAACACATTAATTCAGCCGAGAGAAAGATTGATTAATGCTGAAAAAGTATCTAATTTAGTTAATAGGAGACAGCAGAAAAGCTTTAGAGGTGAAATAAATGGCTCTTTATAAACTACAAGACTTTGACCCTGACTACCGCGAAACTTTTCAAGATAAAGACATCAAAGGACTTGGTGTTTACACAGAAGGATCTGACGAAAAAATCGGTTCCGTTAGTGAAGTTCTAGTCGATGATGAAGGTCACTTCCGTTACTTGGTTTTAGACTTAGGTTTCTGGATTTTTGGCAAGAAAGTATTGTTACCAATCGGACGTTCTCGCATTGATTATAATCGCGATCGCGTTTATGCTGTTGGTCTGAATAGAGAGCAGGCAGAAAACTTACCAGAGTTCGACGAACGTCTAGCCCTAGATTACGATTATGAAGAAAAGGTACGCGGAGTTTATCGCACTCCAGAATATGGTACCAGAGCAGTAGAATCATCAACTTCTTTAGAATCTGCAATGCCAATGGAAGCATCAGCAACGCTGGATACAAACTATCAGCCAGCTGTTACACCTGCTTACAACCGCGATACATACAATTATCACAACGAGCCTGCATTGTTTGGCTTGAACGAGCAAGATCATCAAACTCTCAGATTATATGAAGAACGGTTAATCGCCAACAAGCGACGCCAAAAAACCGGCGAAGTAAGTGTTGGTAAACGTATTGAAACCGAAACAGCGCGAGTCGCAGTACCAGTAGAAAGAGAGCGTGTGGTGATTGAGCGAGTCACACCCACAGACGCAGGAAAAGCCGTTACTCCTGGCGAAGGTGCTTTCCGTGAAGGTGAAGTAGCTCGCATGGAAATCCACGAAGAAACTCCCGACATCCGCAAAGAAACAATATTGCGCGAAGAAGTGAGAGTGAAAAAAGTTGTTGAGCAAGATACAGCTGAAGCTCAAGCAACAGTTCGTCGCGAAGAGTTAGATGTCAATTCTCCTAACTTACCAATTGAAGAACGCTAATTAATTCTATAGAGACGTTGCTTGTGCTTCGTCTCTATTCATTCATTAATATCACTAAACACCTTAACTGCATTGAATTAAAATATCTCTAACTTATCAATAAATAAGCCCTATGCCTGAACATTTACAAACAACTACGCCAGGCGATCGCACAATATCAGCATACACTCCTGAGCAGAATTCTGAAGAGAAACTGAGTTTAGCAGCAATTGATGAAGAAACAATTATTAAATTACTAGAAGAAAGATTAGTAGTTAATCATCAACGGCAGAAAATAGGGGATGTAATTGTTCGCAAAGTCATCGAAACTCGGATAGTAGAAGTTCCAGTTAGGCGCGAGAAACTAATTGTTGAACAAGTCGGTTCAGAAACCAAACAATTAGCAGAAATTGATTTAGGTTTAACAGAAAATAGTAGTGTCGAAATTACTCAAGATTCAAGACCACAATTAGTCAGCTTGAATGGCAATTTAACAGTGCGTGGGGTCTTTAGCTCACCGAAAATTGCGAGCTTACTTTTAAATGCGATCGCTCTTGAGCAAAATCATGGCTGTCAACAGATACAATTAACAATTGCAGTCGAAAATCAACAACAACAGCAAAAATACCAAGAGTGGTTTAATCGTTGTTCCCACAGTCAACAGGAAGCCTGAAGGGGCGAACAACCGTTCGCCCGTACAATGTGCTCTTTAGGTAATATACGTTTAATTTATACATAAGTCTAATAACTCATAACAAATCATAAATTGAAATCTTCACTACGCAGCTCATTTCGCAGTAAGGTTAGTAGTGTCATTGCTGACAACGCTAAACCTCCTCTGCTGGTAGCTACTGCTGATGAGATTTCGAGTAACAAGACTTTCTAAAAAACAAAAACAGCGATTACAGCCAAGAGTTAACATCAAAATCCGGGATGGACAGTTCCACGTTGAAGGAATGGGCGCTTGGTACTCTTACTGGCGCGATCCTTATCATTTGCTACTGACAATTCCCTGGTTTGGCTTTATAGTCATGATTGCTGTGGCGTATGTAGCAATTAATGCAACATTTGCTTTAGCCTACTTGGCTGGAGGCGATTGTATCGCTAACGCTCGACCCGGTTCATTTTTGGATGTGTTCTTTTTCAGTGTCCAGACCCTGGCATCCATTGGCTACGGTGCGATGTATCCTAAGACAACTTATGCTAACACCATTGTCACCATTGAAGCGATGATTGGTTTAGTGGGAATTGCAGTGATGACAGGACTAGCGTTTGCTCGGTTTTCTCGACCATCTGCACGTGTCATATTTAGCAAAGTCGCAGTTATCACACCTTATGAAGGATTACCGACGCTAACTTTTCGTGCTGCTAACCAACGCCGTAACCTGATTCTAGAAGCGCAGATACGAGTTTATCTGTTGCGAGATGAAGTCACCGCAGAGGGTGAAGCGATGCGTAGAATTCATGACCTCAAGTTATTAAGGCATCAAACACCCAGTTTTACCTTATCCTGGACGGTGATGCATGTGATTGATCAGTTTAGTCCGCTGTATGAGATGTCAGCAGAGTCATTAGTGCAAACTAACGCTACCTTGGTGATTTCCATTAGCGGTATTGATGAAACCGTCGCCCAGGTAGTACATGCTCGACATAGTTACGGTGCGATGGAAATTCTCTGGAATTATCGCTTTGTCAATATTTTGCACCACACCGATGATGGACATCGCTACATTGACTATCAATATTTTCACGAGATTTTATCGCTGGACGAGACGAATTGACTAGTACAAGAAGGATGAAGGATGAAGGGTGAAGGATGAAGGATGAAGGGTGAAGGATGAAGGATGAAGGATGAAGAGGAAAGGGAGAGAAATTATGAAAAAACTTCTAAAATACTTCAGTTTAGGATTGCTATCTACCTTGATGACAGCTACTCCTGGATTAGGTGCGGAACGCATTAGCTTTTTTTACCCTCCCTTTGGGGAGTTTTCTTTATCTGTGGAATCGCTGGAACGTTTCGCCAAAGAAGGCAAGATTGATAGTGAATTAGAATTTTATGCTAGCCGTGCTAATCCGCAACAACTTGCTCAGTTGCGGGATTTACTTCAGCAGCGCTTCAATGTCACACCCACTTTGGTGTCTCAGGTGACTTACTCACCTATAGGGGAACAAGTATTGCAGCGTTTAGGAGAATTAATCTTGACTGATTCCCGTCGCAATGGCTTTTATGCTTTGCGAGGGGCGCTAATTTTGGCTGCTGCTGATAAAGAAGGTTTAACTGTAGTCAATTTGTTGAGAAGATTTCCTACTGAAACTTTGCGACTGAATTTTACGGAAGGGTTAAGGATAGTTGCGGATTTATCGACATTACTGAAACAGCGGGATGAAATAGTGGCTGTGGTGCAAAAAGAAGCGATCGCTGCTGCAGCTAATTCTACTGTTGATTTTTCGCAACAACCAGATTTGCGATCGCCTGGAAAATTCCGCTTCGATAAAAAAAGTTTAACTCTCACTGACGGTGTGCGCGATCGTCGTTTACCCGTTGATCTCTACCTACCCCAAAAGCCGCAAAATTCCGCCGAAACCAGCCCGACTTCTTTTCCCTTGGTCGTCATTTCCCATGGGATCGCCTCAGACCGCTACGCCTTTGTTTATCTAGCTCAACATCTCGTCTCTTACGGTTTTGCAGTTGCTGTTTTAGAACATCCCGGTAGCAACGCCGAACGAGTTCAGCAATATTTCGTCGGTTTAGCCGCAGCACCAGACGCCAAAGAATTTGTTGACCGACCATTAGATATCAAATTTCTCCTGAATGAACTCCAGCGACTAGACAAAGTTGATCCCGCCCTACAAGGAAAACTCAACTTCCAACAAATCGGAGTCATTGGTCATTCTTTTGGTGGTTACACAGCCTTATCCCTAGCCGGCGCCAAAATTAACTTTGATCAGCTCCGCCAGGATTGTAACCCTAATAATACATCATCTTTTAACTTGTCACTAATTTTGCAGTGTCAAGCAGTCACATTACCTGTAGCCGACTATCCACTTCCAGACAATCGCATCAAAGTTGCCCTAGCCATCAATCCCATCGGTAGCTCCATTTTAGGCGAGCGTGAAATCAAGAAAATTAAACTTCCGATCATGCTTGTAGCCGCAAGTCAAGATATTTTCGCCCCACCAGTATCAGAACAGATCCGCCCCTTCACCTGGCTTGCTGATCCCAATAAATATTTAGCCCTCGTTGAAAACGCCACTCATTTTTCTGCGATCGCCGAACCCACCCCAGAAAACGATGTCCTACCCGTCCCCCCCGCACTACTCGGCCCCAACCGCGCCGCATTCTATGCTTATCTCAAAGCTTTAAGCGTCGCCTTCTTAGAAACCCATCTACTCCAACGGCCCGAATACCGCACCTACCTACAACCAGCCTATGCCAAATACATCAGCCAAACTCCCCTCAATCTCAGCTTCCTACAATCCCTCAGCGACGAAAAACTCACCCCTCCACGCCCATAAACACTCAGCCTACCTCAGCGTTAAAAACTCCCAACTTCTTTAACCTCAAACCTCACCACCACGAAATCATTACAGGGATCAAAATAATTTCCAGCTACCTCTGCATATCTGAGCAACATCCACCAAACTTTTCAGTATAAATACTGAAAAACCACATCTAAATCATGTTTCCTAAGCTATAACGCCAATCATTGTTATCTAACTCCGAAGCATTAATCTGAGCCGATTGTCAGGGAAAACCTATATTTATCTGGTAGTATTTATAAAAACTTATCCTTAAAATTTGTTTAATATATATACTTCTTGTGAAGAAGTATTAAGAAATACTTATTAAAAAATGTTGCTATAACTTGATTTAGTTGTTAACGTGTGTAGTGACAGCAATCTCAGGAATGCTCCTATTGAGGAAACGTCAAAACCTATGAGCTATATCCATTCAGTCGATTGTAGAAAAAGTTAATCATCAGGCAAAGCGAGGAATTTATCTAGACTAACGGTGAGGGATTGCAGATTAACCAAGAAATATTCCTAGCTCCCAGCCCAATAAAACATTGCAGATACCATAAACAGCTTGTCTGACTGAACAGACGCAACAGCAAGCGCGCAGTCAGACCAAGAAATTAGAGGTAAAAACTCATGAAGATTCAAGGTAAGGTAGCACTGATTACCGGCGCTTCCCGTGGAATAGGACGGGCGATCGCTCTGGAACTAGCACAGCAAGGTATCAAGCGAGTGATATTGCTAGCACGCGATCAACGAAAACTCACCCAAGTAGCCAAAGAAATCGAAGCAATGGGAACACAAGCGACAATTGTTGCTGTCGATTTAACCCAAGCAGTCGAGCTAAATATCGCCGTTGCTCAAATTTGGCGCAACTATGGCCCCATCCATCTTTTAGTTAACTGTGCAGGAGTCGCCTATCAAAACTCATTCTTGCAATGCAAACTTCCCCAAGTTCAAGAAGAAATTTCTGTCAATTTGATGGGAATGTATACCCTCACCAGCCTAATTGCTCGGCGGATGGCTACCCAAAAACAAGGAAGAATTGTTAACGTCTCCAGCTTAATGGGAAAAATAGCCGCACCCACAATGGCGACATACTCAGCCACCAAATTCGCAATTCTCGGCTTTACCCAAGCCTTACGGCGCGAACTAGCACAACACAACATTCAAGTCCAAGCCTTATTACCCACCCTCACAGACACCGACATGGTGCGGGACTTCCAAAACTTTCGCTGGGTAATCCCCATGACACCCCAGCAAGTCGCCCAAACCCTGATCACCGGACTAGAAAGAGATTCACCAGAAATTTTAGTGGGTTGGCAAACTTACTTAGCCGTTTGGTGTCAACGTTTCACACCTTGGTTGCTAGAGTGGATTTTAAACTTAGCCACTCCATCGACAACTAACAGACTCCTCAGCAAATTTCAGCGCCTGAGTGACTTGCTGTGGTCAAACAACATGACTGCTTTCGTCTCAGCACGAAAATCTTAACGATCCAAAACTCTCGATCAAATCAACACCGTTAGACATCTGGTGAAAATGAAGAAAGGGCGAACAACCCTGAGAAGAAAGGGCGAACAACCCTGAGAAGAAAGGGCGAACAACCCTGAGAAGAAAGGGCGAACAACCCTGAGAAGAAAGGGCGAACAACCCTGAGAAGAAAGGGCGAACAACCGTTCGCCCCTACATATCAAATTGTTGCTTTTCTTGAGAAAGAGTCATTCTCTAGCCCCTATTCCCTCACCCCTAACCCCTATTTCCCACAGCATTTGCAATTTAAAACTGCTATGTGTGCTCACGGCGATCGCATAATGAAACATACCTGATTGCGGAGCAGCCAGCAAATGCTAACATTGCCTTCCCATCTCCCCACATTGCCCGAAATCATCGATAATTTACCAAATATTTCTGGTTGGGAAACAGAGGTACTCTCGGTAGTTAACCATGACGCACCCATATTTTCACCATCAACAAATCTCAACTTAGCAGATATCAAAGCAGTATTTGCGATCGCCTTACATATGCACCAGCCCACAATCCCCGCTGGTGATAACGGTGCATTGATTAGTAATCTGCAAGACATGTTTGCACATCCCCACACCGGAGACAACCACAACGCCGCACCCTTTGCTTATTGTTACAGCCGCATGGGCGATTTTATTCCCGAACTTGTGCAGCAAGGTTGCAATCCCCGCGTAATGTTGGATTATTCAGGTAATCTGTTGTGGGGACTCAGACAAATGGGACGCAGCGATATCCTCGACAATCTTAAACGCATTACCTGCGATCGTACCTATCAGCCCTATGTCGAATGGCTGGGAACAATGTGGAGTCATGCTGTCATACCCTCCACCCCCATAGCAGATATTAAACTGCACATCATCGCTTGGCAACATCAATTTGCTGCCATTTTTGGATGGGAAGCACTAGCGCGAGTCAAAGGTTTTTCACCTCCAGAAATGCACCTCCCCAATCATCCTGACACCCTCTATGAATTCGTCAAAGCACTCAAAGAATGCGGTTATCGTTGGTTACTAGTGCAAGAACACTCCATAGAAACCATCAACGGTGAATCTATTATTCACAAACACTTACCACATCAACTCATTGCTCGCAATTCCCAAGGCGAAACAATTAGTATTACCGCCCTGATCAAAACCCAAGGTTCAGATACTAAATTAGTAGGTCAAATGCAGCCATACTATGAAGCCAAAACCTTATCTTCACAACAAATAGGCAATGTATTTATCCCACCAATTGTCAGTCAAATTGGCGATGGAGAAAATGGTGGAGTGATGATGAATGAATTTCCCAGCGCCTTCAAACAAGCTTGGCAAGAAATGCTCAATCAAGGAGGAGGAAAATCGGGTATTGTTGGTGTGTGTGGCACTGAATATCTAGAATTAATCACAGCGGCTGGATGCAATTTAGCAGATTATCCCCAATGTCAGCCAGTAGGACAACACCAAATTTGGCAGCGAGTTTCCGTTGATAATTGTCAACCTGAAGTTGTAGAAAATGTTATCCAAGAATTAAAGCAAAATCATCCTAATTTTCATATGGATGGTGCTTCTTGGACGAATCATATCAGTTGGGTAAAAGGATATGAAAACGTGCTATCGCCTATGTATCAACTCAGCAGCTTATTTCATCAAAAACTAGAGCAATTATTACCAACTAATACCACCAAATATCGCCAAGCGCTACTGCATAACTTATTACTACAAACTAGTTGTTTTCGTTATTGGGGACAAGGCGCTTGGACTGACTACGCGCGAGAAATTTATCAACGCGGCGAAAATTTGCTTTCTTAGGAGATGTGGAAATGAGAGTCAAAAATAAGTAACAAAGATTAAACCAAAGGTAATAATATTTCAAATTCTGTCCCCACACCAGGTTGAGAATTAAAATTAAATTTACCTCCATGCTTGGAAGTGATAATGCGATAACTAACTGCTAAACTAGTTGTCTTCTCAGCCTGTTTTTCGACAGAAAAAGATTCAATAATTTGCTGTTTTAAACCCTCTGATAAACCAGGGCCATTGTCAGCTATATGAATAGAAACCCAGCGAGAATCTGGCGATTCTGTTCTATTTCCCGCTTGAGAAATAACTTTTGTCGTAATATCAATTCGGGGTTTATTGTGAGTATTTATCGGCTGAGAATAAAATTGCTGACGCACTGCTTCATTTAATAATGCGTCTATAGATTCACTTAAGATATTCATCAATACTTGGCTAAGTTGCCCCACGAAACAATATACTGGTGGTAAATGACCATAATTTTTAACTATTGTAATTTCCCCTTTAATTCGGCTATTAATTAAAAGGACAATACTATCTATACAAGCGTGTAGATCTACGGGTTTAGGATAAAGTTCGTCGATATGACAAAAATTTTGTAAGCTGGTAACAAGTTTTCTTAATCTTTCGGCGCCAGTTTTAATACTAGTCAGCGCTTTTGATAAATCCTGTTCTAAAAAATCGAATTCAATCTCATCTTTAATATGGGTAATTTCTGCTGAAGGCGCAGATAAATTTTTTTCATAAACGGCGATGAGTTTGAGCAAGTCTTGACTATAGTTAGAAATATAAGTTAAGTTACCCCAAATAAAGCCTACGGGGTCTAAAATTTCGTGTGCTATCCCATCAACTAAACGTCCTAAACTCGCCATTTTATCATTTTGAATCATTTTGTTTTGGCTGCGTTCATATCGTACCTGAGTTTCGATACCGCGAATTTGCCAAGATGCAATATTTAATTCATATATATCTATTAGCTGATAATTATTAGATGCAGTTTGAACTACTATTGGTTCTGCTAAAAATTCTGGAGTTCGCCTCATAGTCAACTGCGTTGCTGTCAAAATGGGTGTTGTTTCATTCAGCAATAAAATATCTGTCCGCGCATAGCTATAAAGAACACTTAAAGGTTCTCGAAAAAATAATTCTTGTCCATGAGGACGAATCAAAAATTCTAGCAGTCGTCGCCGAGAAATCATGCCGATAAACTGTCCCTGTTCCAGTAAAATTGCTCCTGGGAGTAAGGGATATTTTTCAAAAAACTTTGTGATTTCTCCAGCGGTATAGCTAACTTCCACTTGAAAGCTATACATTGTTAGTTCCTGGAGAGTTGAATTTAAACCAAGATAGCCATCGCTACCTTCAGAAAAAAATGGCGGTGAAATCTGAGAACTGAATTCTGGCGACACTGGAAACTCTTATCAGTACAAAAACAGTTAACAAACAAGCTAACATGTTAACTCTAACTAGTCTGAAATTAACAGGGTACTATGCATCACATCTATAGAAATATTGCATTGTCGAGCCACAATACACCAGAAAATACTATTAATGATTGGCAGAAATTGGTACTAAAGGTAAGAGAATCCGAAATTCAGTACCAATATTCGGTTGGGATGTCACCTGTAATTGTCCACCATGCTTGTGTGTAACAATTTCGTAACTAATTGCTAACCCTAGCCCTGTACCTTTACCCACCGGTTTAGTAGTGAAAAAATCCTCAAAAATCTGCTTTTGAATTTCTATCGGTATCCCCACGCCATTATCAGCTATGCGAATCGAAATGTATTGTTGAATTTCCTGCTGGATAATTTCTGTATGAATCTCGATCTGGGGTTGCCAATCTTTGGTTCTTTTTATCTTCTCATATAAAGCGTCTAAGGCATTGTTTAATAAATTTATTAATACCTGACTTATTTGTCCTGCATAACAAATTATCAGCGGTAAATCACTATAATTTCTAATTACTTCAATATCGTTATTCATTCGATGTTGGAGAATCAGTAGCGTATTATCAATGCATGTGTGTATATTAGTTGGTTGACGTTGTTTCTCGGCTTTAGCAGTAAATTCATATAAACTTGTGATGATTTCTCTTAAACTTTCGGAACTAACATTGAGGGTGTTTAAAATTTGTGATAAATCTGTGTAGATAAAATCTAAATCGATTTTAGATCTAATTTGTGCAATTACTGGAGATGAGTGACGATATTCTGTTTCATAAGCATTCAATAACCTCATTAAATCTTGAAAATAATTGCTTAAAAATGGTAAATTTCCGCCAATACAGTTAACAGGGTTCCTGATTTCGTGGGTGATTGACGCTACCATGCGTCCTAAAATGGCAAGTTTTTCTGTTTGCAATAATTCCTGTAATTTTTCTTCTCTGATTATTTTGTGTTTTAATTGATAGATTTTAGATTGAGCAATCAATAATTGCTGCATATCGACAATTCCATATTTTTTAGAATTGATGCTAACAACTATCGGCTCTGATAATGATTCCGGCTGACGTGCTAAAGCTTGTTGGGCTGCAGCTAAAATTAGTGTTTCACTTGGTAAAATTAGGATATCGGATGATAAATTTTGAAAGACGACTTCCAAAGAGCGATCGCTAAATTTTTCAGATTCAAAATTAACAGCAATATTTTCAAAAAATTGCCGTCTAGAAATCATGGTTACTAGTTCATCACCCTGTTCTACTAGCAGCACTCCTGGTAAGAGCGGTTGCGACTGGAATATTGCTCTTAATCCAGAAACTGATTCGCCAATATCAAATTTTAATTTCCATAATGGCAATTCTTGCAGATTTGACTCTACATGCAATTTTTCAATAACAGTATCCAGCAAAGGTTGATTTGAGAAATCCCCACAGGGCATTCTTTTGCTAACTCCCCCAGTCTAGTCGAATTGAATATAGCATAGACAACAAATATATTAAATAATGAATTTCTTAGGCAATGCCTAGAAAAGATCACAAGAATTAAGTGATAGCAATAAGAATTTTCCCAGCAGCTATATATCTAAAGAATATAAAACTTAATGCTCAAAAACCTAAAACAATTCCAGCACCTAGTTAGAATTCCTCTAGATAATTCACTCTTGATATGGATGAGAAGATAAATTTTCCTGTGAGTTGGGTATCTTACCTGCCTGGAAAGACAAGAAATGGGTGAGACCCCTATCCCACAAGAGTTTGCTGATACACTATTGTCAACTCTCCCACTACTAACAAGCTCTGCATGAAGATGCGGTGAATTAATGTCTGTTTTGCTCAGTCAGATTTTGCAAGAAAATACTGATGTGATTGTCCTGTACGTTGAATTCTGTCCTTGCATTTTCATGGTTTTAGTAGTAAAAATTTAACCAAAGCTGGGATGAGATTTGACTAACAGCAGCCTAAAATGTGGAGAAACTGTGAATCCTTGATAAAAATGCTGGAAAGTTTCCGGCCTCACTAACCAAACTACGGTAAACATGAACATAAATCATTCAGCACTATACACGTACGAAGTGAAGCTGCAAATTTGGAACTATTCCTGAAAACAGACGATCTTAGGAGTAGTCATAGGCAGTAAATTCACTCAAATAGACAAAACGATATACAATCAACCAATGTTTTGTAGCCTGAGAGCGAGCCAATCCACTAAAATATTGAATCTTTGCTCAAATGAGTTGTAATTGTCCCCATCTGCTTTTGATCCCCGTTCCTATAAAATGACTAGGCATAACCTCAAATCTCCAAACTGCTTTTGACTGCAACGCCCATGAATCAACTGAACAATGGTTTCACTCTATTTTTGAGTCTGCTAGTCGAGGCGATACCGTTTCTGCTGCTGGGGGTGTTATTCTCCAGTTTGCTGCTGTTTTTTGTGGATGAGCGCAAATTGGTAGAAAGAATGCCCAAAAACCCCCTGTTGGGTGCTTTTGTTGGCAGTACGATCGGCTTTTTGTTCCCAGTGTGTGAGTGTGGTAATGTACCAGTGGCGCGGCGGTTACTCATGCAGGGAGTACCCACACCAGTAGCAATTGGTTTTTTGCTAGCAGCGCCGACAATTAACCCCATTGTGATTTGGGCTACTTGGACGGCGTTTCGAGATCAACCAGAAATAGTGATTTTGCGTGTTGTATTTTCGCTTTTGATTGCTACAATTATTGGCTTTGTTTTTAGTTTTCAGAAAGACTTAAGTCCCATTGTCCAACCAGCGATCGCTCGTTATCTCAAGTTTAATCCTCCCCCGCAGCCAGAACAAAAAGGACGCGGAAGACGCCCAGCACTAACTAAAGATTCTCCAACATCTAATTTATTGAAATCTGGGACTTATATCTTAGGAGGAAAACCCGGTTTAAGGACGCGGATGGATAGTAATCTCATACAAGAGAATTCTCCATCAACTACCCCTAATAAGTCACTCAAGGAGAAACTGCGTCTACTACTGGATAATATTATTCAAGAGTTACGAGAATTAGGAGCAGTCATGGTGATTGGTAGTGCGATCGCCGCTGCAATTCAAGTTTTAGCACCCCGCGAATTGATTCTCAGCCTCGGTGCTGGCCCTATTAGCTCTATTGTTGCCATGCTGATCCTAGCAGCGGTAGTGTCTATTTGTTCTACAGTCGATTCATTTTTCGCTTTATCTTTTGCCTCGACTTTTACTAGCGGTTCTTTATTAGCCTTCCTCGTATTCGGCCCCATGATTGACATCAAAGGTGTGGGTTTGATGTTATCAATCTTTAAAGCCAAAGCTTTATTTTATTTGTTTGCTTTAGCCGGGCTATTAACATTTTTGTTCACTTTATTTGTGAATTTGCACATCATCTAATACCTTCTCCAAGGTAACAGGCAATTGGGAATGGGCAACAGAGAAATTCCCATGAACTTTTGACTATTCAGGTTCTAGTAAATATGACCTCAAATTCAAATTCTCGACCGAAAAAGCAACATCCTTTTCTACCTTGGCTAGATGTATTGGCGGTGACAGCTTGGGGAATTTTAATTCTCAAACACTGGTTCACAGGAAAACTCAATTTATTGATTCACCCTGATTACTTTTGGTTAGCAAATTTGGGTGCTGTGGGCTTGCTCATCATCGGTTTTTTTAAAGCCAAACAACTTTGGCGACAACGGCGTCAAGATGATGTACCCAGCGCTTTACACATCAATGTTTTTCCCCCTGGTTGGGGTAGCAGCTTGTTACTGACAGCAGCAATTTTGGGTTTCATCATTACACCCCAAGTCTTCGCCAGTGATAAAGCACTCCAACGCGGTGTCACCGACTCATTAGGAACCGCACGCCTTAAACCCCAAGCCTTTCGGGCTAATGTCCGCCCAGAAGAGCGATCGCTTGTAGACTGGGTACGCACCGTCAGTGTCTATCCAGAACCAGATGCATATACAGGACAAAAAGTCAAGGTAAGCGGTTTTGTGATTCATCCACCAAATCTAGGTCAAGAATATTTATTTCTAGCGCGATTTGTGCTCACATGCTGCGCCGCAGACGTCTACCCCGTCGGCTTACCAGTCAAACTCTCAGGCGATCGCACTCAGTATCCTCCCGACACTTGGTTAGAAATTGAAGGAAAAATGGTCACAGAAAATTTATCAGGTAAACGCCAACTCACCATCGCCGCTACCTCCCTACAAAAAATCCCCCAACCCAAAGATCCTTATGTTTATTAGGATTTAGGGTCTTGAGTAAGATAATTATCCATTAAGTACCCAAACAGAATTAATTACATATACTGTTTTTTGTTCCCTATTCCCTGTTCCCTCTCTCCACAAATGAATTTAATTTTGTCCGACTAGTTACCAATAACAAATGACAAAATTTAAACTATCGATCCAACCACTAGATCGCGTGGCGATCGCACTCATGCTGTTGCTGAGTTTGTTAATTGGTTTAATGATCTGGCAAGGTGATGTAGTTAAGCCTAGTGTCCGTAATTTTACTTGGCAGAATCAACAAATTGGGGCTGAAGATAACTCCTTCACCCTCACCTTTAGCCGCCCAATGGATATCAAAAGTGTAGAAGATAACTTAAAAATTGAGCCGCCATTGGCAGGAAAAATCAGTTGGGCGGGTCGGCGGATGGTTTATACACTAGTGACCCCAGCACCATACGGCACGAATTATAAATTACAGTTGCAAGGAGCAAAAGACCAGTTTGCCGCCAAAGAAGGCACAAATAGAGCCTCGCAACCGTTTACAGGTAGCTTTCAAACACGCGATCGCGTCATCCTTTATATAGGAGCCGAGAAAGAAAACCAAGGACAGTTAGTGCTCTACAACCTCACCCAAGAGCAAAAAAAGGTACTCACGCCCAAAGACCTAACTGTCATGGACTTCGAGCCGTTTCCTAATGGCGAAAAAATTATCTATTCAGCACGCACCGCTAGCAGCCAAGATTTACTGTCGGCACAGTTGTATACAGTCACCACAGGTATTAAGAGCAAATCTGGTCAACAAACAGAGCCATCCGGCAGAGTTGACCTAATTTTAGATAACAAAGACTATCAAAACCTCAAATTTGACCTCTCACCCGACGGACAGACAATCGTTGTCCAGCGGGGAAACAAATCAAATCCTAGTGACTTTGGGCTGTGGTTTATGCCCGCAACCAGCGACCAAACAGGTGAAAAACCAATACCTAAGCGGCTGAATAGTCAACCAGGGGGAGATTTTACGATCACTCCTGATAGCAAAGCAGTAGCCGTTGCCCAAGGACAAGGAGCCGCTATCTTACCCATAGACAGTAATACTAGTCAACCCTTAGATTTTCTTCCCCAGTTTGGATTAGTTCAGGCTTTCTCAAAAGACGGCTCCCAAGCCGCCATGGTCAAATTTAATACAGACTTCACACGAGACTTATTTTTAGTCACAAACCAAGGCGTCAAGAAACCCTTATTAAAAACAACAGGCTCAATTCTCAACTGTCAGTTTGATCCGGCGTCACCTACTCTCTACTGCTTACTAACACAACTGGTATCAAAAGAACAATATATAGAACAACCTTATTTAGTAGCAATTGACTTAAAAACCGGGCAACAAAAACCTTTAATAGTCTTACCTGTAGGCCAGCGCAATGTCCAAATGAGTTTGTCGCCAGATGGAATAGGGTTGCTATTTGACCAAGTAGTACCACAGACAAATCCCGACCCATCACTATCAAAGAATACATTACAAACAGATGATGGCGAAGCGATCGCTACTAGTAGTTTATGGCTGATGCTGCTATCACCAATTGCGGAAACACCACCCACCGAAAACAAACCAGAAAAACTTCTACCCCTAGTGGGATTTGCACCCCGTTGGCTACCTTAAAAGGGAATAGGGATTAGGAAACTGTCGCATCTTTGGATAAAGCACAGAAAATCAAAAGCGCACATTTGTTTTCTCAACCATAGCCCCTATTTTTCACCAAATCCTTGATATGAAGCGCTTTTTGGCATCATCTTCAGATTGGCGAGAAAGTGTAATGTAATGTTATAACGTCATCAGTTCTAGACGCAAAATGGGGAATACTGATCAGTAACTCAATTATTGCCAACCATGTATGTGTAGCAAAGATTATTGAAACTAGTACTACTCATCCTCAGACAGAGTTACACTTGGCTTCTAGAGTGAAACTAACTACAGACAAAGCCAGGGAATTCTCAAGTTTTCCCAAACTACTGACGTCAACCCTGGACAAACACAGTTGATCAGCAATGCTAAGGCCAGCACTGCTGAATATTTTTAAGCAGGTGAGTCAAAAGTGATGAATGACGCTGACGCCTCCAATCAAGGGGCTTTTATGGAATCTCCCAACTCTGCTAACTTGCCATCACCAGAGCAAGCAAGTTGTCCGTTTTATGCAGTTGCGCCTCATGAAATTTTGGCAATCCCCAAATTGCCACTCCTGCAACCAGCTAAGGATAAGCCGCACACGACCGAAGTTCCAAAACTGTCAGAAAATACCACCACCCAAGACTGGATAGCGGAGCCTGAGCGCGACAAGCAAGCACTAATTGACACCGAATTTCAACAGTTGCTGGCATTGAATGAAGAATTACGTTCAGCCAATAATGCCTTATATGAGCAAGTAGAGCAACTCAAAGGTGACTTAACAGAGTCAGAAAAAGCTTTACAGTGGCATAAAAGGCGCTCCAGCATTACTGAGTCCATGCTCAATCAACAAACTCAGGAACTCGCTGCAGCTCAAGAACAAATACAGTCTTTATTTCAACAACTAGAAACTGCAGGGCAAACCATCCAACGTCAGGAAAGTTCCATCGAAACTCATAAAAGCCAATTACAAATCAGCCAGCAACGAGTTGCTCAGTTGGAACGGGAATGTGCCATCTTACAAACTAACTATACTGAACAATCTCAACATCTATCACAAGCAGAAATTGCTGGTCGAGAGATGCGGACTCGACTCATGCGACAACAACGCCAGACCCTACAATATAAAGCGGCTCTGGAAAAATGTCTAGAATCACCAGTTCCCGGTGCTGACTTTACAGAAGATTATCCCCAGCAAACCAGACAAACAAGATTTTCTAGAAAAGCTCGTTCTCTGTTTCCCAACGCTCAACCAATTAAACCATGGTCGGGAGAGCCGGACTTTTTGAATGATAATTTAGAAAATTTCTGGGAACAAGGAGCAACAGAGTCCGGATTTTCAAACAATGAACCGATTTTCACTCCATCATCGCCCTGGGATTGGCCCCATCGAGAAACTACACCGATACAGCCAATACCAACAACCGAGGAGGTTCCCACTACACCACCAACGGTTTCATCTGTGGAGTCATCCACTATTGATGAGCAACTCGATACTCTCATCCAAATGTTTTTTGCTTCCCAGTCTGCGCCACCACCAGTTACAGAACCTAATTTAGAAAATCATCAGGCTAGTGATGCGGTGGTTTGGGAAACCTTAGCTACAACCATCACTGACTATCAAGAACCAGAAGCACAAACACAGCCGTGGATGGAAGACATCACCCCACCAATAGCTGCCGACCCACCACATACACAGACAAATTTGTCAACTGAAAATGAGGATTATTGGTCAGAAATTGCCCAATTAAATCAGGGAGAATTTTCGCCTATAGATTTATCTCAGGATTTATTGGGCGATCTCCATCTCGATACTCAATCGCCCTCACCAGTAGTTTATCCCCAACGTCCACCAAAAGGGCGAAAAACTTTAGCATCGGTGGAATTGCCTAATTTTCGACAAAATAGTCAATAGGGCATTTGGCATTGATCCATGCCAAATGCCCTATTGACTAATTAAGAATTCTACTAGCTGGCGATTCCTGAATCGTGGCTTCGGAGTTGGCTTTGATTAACTGATTGCGGGGACGAGGTTTGCCGGTGCTGATAGCATAGTTAATCACTGACAATCGCAACCACAATGCCGGATAGCGGGGTTCTAACCAGGGATTTAGCCACCGCAAACAGCGCGGGAACCATCTACCCAATAAAGCACTAACCAGGGCATGAAGACAGAAGTTAAAATAGTTACCCAACCACCGGACTAAATCTTTAGCTCCCGCCAGTTGCCAAATCCACCAAATTAAGGCGGGGTTTCTGCGCGCCGCCTTGAGTGCTAACCGATTAAAAGTTAACCAGTCGCATCTATCCTTAATGAAATTATCTGGTACCTCTGGGGGTTCGTCTGCCAACAAACCAAAGAAGGTGTTTAACATGGCATTAATCCGCTGGGGAGGCAAAAACTGGCCTGTGGGAACCATCATTCCTTTGGAAAATAGCCAAGTGACTGAGACGTTACTTTGGTAAGCCCGAATTTGGTTCAAGTGGCTAAAACTTAGCAGGTTATGCTTGAGAGCAATATCTAAGAGTTTTGTTAAGCGCTCTAAGTTACGTACTAGGGAACCAAAACCAGTAAAGACAAGGGGAGATTGCAATGATGCCGCATCACCGATCGCAATTAATCTATCAAAAGCCACTGTGCGATCGCTACTACTCACACTAAAATGTCCTGGTATGTAGCCAAATGTCGGTTTTCTCCACACCAGTTGATCTAAATCGCAGCGGCGATACTCTGGCAAAATCGAGAAAAAGTCTTCATACATCTCTAGCAAGGAACCAGGATTTTCGGGATTGACTTCATGGTAATGGAATAAATAAATCGTCAGTTCTTCACCGACACTGGGGAATAATTCCCAAATTAACTGTCTACCCCGTGAAATATCGCCATGACTATAAAGCACATCCCCAAACTGTGAGTCCCACACCCCAGGTGCAAACCCTTTCTCAATCACCGCCCCCACTGTGGGACAGACGCTATCAAAAGCCCTTCCACCGTTTAATTGCCAAGCAATCGGGGAAGCGGTGCCCATCGCATCCAGTAATAGTCTGCCACTGATGAGTTTCTCAACTTGACTAGGTAAATGCTTGACTTTAACGATAACTTGTGTATCATCTATATCAGCCTGAATAAACTCCGTCTCATCCCAGATTTCACCACCTGCAGCGCGGATCTTTTGTCCGCACAGTTGCAGCCACTTTTCAGAATCTAGGGCGATGTTGAGCACTGTTGGTGTGTGGAGAATAGGCGATCTCAATTTAGCAGGATTATTGCCATCAAAAAATTTATTAAAACCGTCTTTGTACTCCCGTGCAATTACGGTTTCCAGTTCAGCGCTAGTTACCAAACCCAGATTAATCAAGCTTTGCAGTTCATCACGAGAAATATTCCACTCTCGATTCATTCGCCCAAATGGTAGGCGTTCCACCAGCAGTACCTTATATCCCAGCTTCGCCATGACGGCTGCATGAATTGCACCCAGCGCCCCACCGATATAGATGATGTCATAGTGAGGATTTTCTTTTCCCGAGCTTTTGTTACCAGAAAATATTACCTGACGCGGTTGCTGGGGGTGACGCACTCCCTGGCGCCATCTTTTTTCCCACCAGTAAACGCGCTGTAAGTGATATTCTCCATTGGGCATTTTCTGAAAATACTTGACACTCAGCGGGTAATCAGCTTCTAAAGCGGCAAATATCGATTGCTGGGATAAGTCAATTTCTGGAGGTTCTGGATAGTGGTGAGGAAAACGACTTCTAATTTTAGTAGTCAAATGCTGTAAAATTTGTTTTTCTTGCACAAAAGGTTGTTCTGTCCAACGAAAAACTTTCAAATAAGTGGTACGCTGCACTGACCAGACAAAAACCACTAGTTCCGAAATAGCTGCATCAGATTTTGTAGTCTCAGCAGATATTTTCAGGCGAAAGCCTTCTGGCGTTAGCAGTTTTTCCCCAATTTTGGGGTCAAAATCTGTCTGTAGCCAATGGCATACAGCTGCACTATCGGGGGTTGGAACTTCTAAATAGAGTATTTCTTTCATTTTTTTCTGACAATTCCGATCAAGATACTCACTAGGACAGATTTGACGAAGGCATAAAATACGCTAAACTCCGCCCTATTAGTTGCATGAAGATTCAATGAAGAAAATTTAATAATTTATTTAATCTATTGTTCATTTTGTATTTCTCTAAACCCACGCCATGAATTATCCCATCCCAGACAGCCCCCAGGAAATGTTAGCTCTGCAACAAAAACCAGTTGATGAAGAATTAGTCGCAGCAGCGATAGCTGGAGTTGTGAGAATTGTTCGCGCCCAAGGTCAATCTTTAGAAGACCTCACCGCCCAAGTGCTAGCTGACGACCCCATGCTAAACAAGCAACAACGACGCTGGCTCAGTAAATTGGTCGCTCAAGCGTGGGAAAGTTTCTCTTAGAAGACTTCATAATTTGAGTGTTTTGATATTTTGGGTTGGGTGCCTCGGTGGCGCTTTTTTGGTGTGGGAGTGACTGTGGCAGAGATGGGCTAGTTTGTGGTTGCACGACTATCTTTACCATATCAAGGTTTGGAGCTAACCTTAAACTCATTGATTTTGCATAGGAAAATTTTATCAATCTTTTGTGGGACGGGCTGAACAATTAATTATCTAATCACAAAGTTGATTTTTGGCTTGCTTGAGTGTAAAAGTTTGCCAACATCTGTTTACTGAGTCATTAGCTGCATTGGCCCCAAATATTTAGTTAAATAAGGCGAAAAAACTTCATAAATTAAGGTTAAAGGCTGTCCATGATGCCAAAACAAATAATGGCGACCCCAAAAGGGCCCAGCTTCTGCAAAACCTGTAGCCAATGCAGTCGAATCACCATAGTAAAGACCTTGCACATCCCGATATAGTTCTGTGCGGAGACGCGCCAAACTAGCCCAAATTGGTAACGAACGGTTTTGTAAATACTCATCCACATGACTAGCTTCCCACCACGAGGTAGCATAAGCCAAGCGCTGACCACTTTGAGTCCGCAGCCACACTTGACGCCGCAATCTCGGCCCTGGTACAGCCTGAATTAATTCGGGAGCAGCATCTAAATCTGTACCCACCAAGGACATGTCAATCACATCTACTTCTGTCGGTTCACCGGTGAGCAATTGTAGGTGTCGAGTTGGGGAGCCGTCACCCAAAAGCAGCAATTGCCAAGCTGGTGCTAGCTGAGTGTGGGGCAAACCTTGTTGAATCACTTTCTCCTCACCTTGCCAAATTGGGGTGAGGCGATGCCAACCTGCTGGCATCGTAAAATTATTGGTTGGCGTAAAAGTTGCAGTCAATGTTCTTTACAAAAGTTCACCTATTTCTATGAAAGCATAAAAAAGACGTTGCTGAATCGTGCTGTGAATCAGGTTGTAGAAATGGAAAATTTACGTCTCTAGTACTAGCCCCAGTGCATATTCCCTTTTCCAGAAAAGTTATTTTTCTAACCGGACTGCATACCACTGTAAATATTGACCAGGCCCAATATCTAACTCACAACTGGTATCAATTAAATATTTGGCTTGGGCTTCCACAGTAGCAAATTTTTGTAAATCTGGCGGCAATTCTGAAAAGCTGAGTTTTTGTAGAGCTATTTTGAGCTTTTCTAATAACTCAAAGGCAGTCATAAATTGCTCTGGTTGGTTTGTTTCTAAAACAACAAAGTTGTCTTGTTGATACATTAATGGGTCAGGCATCGATGTTATGGAAATTTAGTGTAAATTTTTGACTGTTTGCTTAATGAATGACTAATTAGCAATTCACAAATGTTTTAGCTGCTGTTATTTTAACAGTCAGCTTTGAACGTTGTGCGGTTATCCGGTTTCTCTTGATACGTGAAACACTTGTCTCTCGTAGAGATGTTCTCAGGATGTACGTATATCATAATTAACTGGCAGTGGTATTAGTCATAGGTGAAAAACATTACTGCATAACCCAAAAGTAAAATTACGGCAGAGAGGGACTTAGTGAGGTAAAGCTTTATAAACTGCCGTTGTTACCCTATTTTTCTACTTCATTTACCTAAATCATGATGTACATATTGGAAGTTTTGGCAGCAATGACGATTTGACTCCAACAGTAGGGAATTATAAATAGTGGCATTTCTTGCTGTGTCCTGAACTGGACAAAAAGGGGAGAAATAGCTGTGTGTTGTAAATATACTGCTTTTGCTTAAAGTCAATGTTAATTTTACTTAATTAATAAAAATTTATACTGATAATCTCAATTCGCAGTCAAGGGGTATTTTGACTGCGTAAAACAATAATTAATTGCTCAAAGTTTAGTCAAAGGGGCAAGTTTTGCCAGGTTTGCCCATACCGCTATTCTCCTTTTCTGTGGAAGGCAACTCATGTCAGGCATAAGCCCATTTTCTCTTTCTAAGCAACCACCGGTGATTTTGGTGGCTGATGATGATCAGACTGTTCGATTGCTCTTGCGTAGAGCTATGGAAAAAGAAGGTTATCGAGTTGTCGAGGTCAATGATGGTGAGCAGTGTTTACATGCTTATGAGACTATCAAACCTGACATCGTTTTGCTAGATGCGGTGATGCCGGTCATGGACGGCTTCACTTGTTGTAAGCAGTTGCTGAAAATTGCTAGAAATAATTTGATGTCAGCACTCGCCACTTTTGATACAGATTCGGCTTTGGGTAATACTGTAATTTCCAAACTGTGGGAGCGGACGCCTATATTAATGATTACATGCTTGGACGATGAAGAATCGGTCAACCGTGCTTTTGAAGTAGGAGCTACAGACTATATTACTAAACCGATTCATTGGGCAGTGTTGCGCCAGCGATTACGAAGATTGCTGCAACAAGCTCAGGTGTATAAACAGTTAGAAGCGGCAAATGAGGCTTTACAGCATTTGGCTAATGTAGATAGTTTAACTGGGTTAGCTAATCGTCGCCGCTTTGATGATTATCTCAATACTCAATGGATTAATTTAGCACAGGAGGAATCGCCACTGTCGCTGATTTTGTGCGATATCGACTTTTTTAAACTTTATAATGACCAGTACGGTCATCCATCTGGGGATATGTGCTTGCAAAAGGTGAGTGCTGTGTTAACTGATAAAGCACAGAAAAACCAGGATTTGGTGGCGCGTTATGGCGGTGAAGAATTTGCCGTAATTATGCCCAATACCCATGCAGTCGGAGCGCTTCATGTCGCCAACACGATCAAAGGGGGTATGGGAAATTTACAAATTATTCATGACGGTTCCCCTGTGAGTCATTATGTCACCTTGAGTATGGGGGTGGCGACGATTATTCCCACTTGGGAATCTGCGCCTAAAGATTTGATTTTGGCTGCAGATAAGGCACTTTACCAAGCGAAAGCTGAGGGGCGCAATCGCATTATTTTAAAATCGCTGCTGGCTTGTGATCTATGATTAGGAGGGATAAACTGGCAATGTGAAGTGAAAACATGCTCCGCCGCCGGGTACTGAGTCTACCCAAATTTGACCGTAGTGAGAGCGAATGATCCTTTGACATAAGCAAAGACCAATGCCATAGCCTTCGGTAGCTTCATCTCGTTGTAAACGAAAGTGATTTTCAAAAATCCGCTCCCGATTTTCGTCAGGAATTCCCGGCCCTGTGTCACCGATGCTGAATTGAACTTTCTGGGTGGTACGATGCAATCCGGCAACACTGATTTTGCCACCTTGGGGTGTATACTTAATCGCATTATCTAGTAAATTTACTAGGACTTGGCGGATGCGTTCTGGGTCGGCGTAGACTGTAGGTAAATCTTTGGGGATATCTGTTTCCAGTTTTTGAGATTTAGCAAGGTAGCGATCGCGTAATTCTTCTAACACATCTAAACAGAGTCTACCTAGTTCCAATTTCTGTGGTGCGATCGGTAACTCCGTATCACTGCCCCTACCTACTTGCAAAAGATCAGCACTCATCCGGTCAATAATCTTGGTTTGAATCCGGGCTTGCTTTAATAAGTGGGCTGTCATTGCTGGTTTGAGGCGCGCAAACCGACCCGTTTCTAAATTGTAATTGGATTGGAGGGTTTCGATGGCGATCGCTGCAGCCGTGAGGGGATTGCGGAGGTCGTGGGCCAACATGGCAATGACTCTATCCTTAAATTGTAGCTGCTCTTGGAGTTTTTCTTTTTCTTGCTTCAAACGAAAGATTTCGTCGGAAAGTTTGATGAGTTCGGCAGAAACAGCTACTGAAGCGATGGTAGATTTGGGCGACGGTGTCCGCAAATTATCATCAATTCGTTCTTGTAAATCTTCCTGTAACTTTAAATAGGAGTCAACGGCACTTTGCCAGCGAGTCCACCAATTTTTCAGTTGAGCAATGATGTTACTCCCAGCCAGTATCTGTCTGGGTTCCGGGTGGATTTTCACCAAAGCTGGCGTCGCTACTAATTTAAAGTGTTCCGCCAAATACGGTTGTTGCCCGACATCAATTATTTGAAGTTCAAAGTTATACTCAGCTTGCAATTCCTTCAGGTAGGCTCGTATTCGCTGTACCTGTTGTCTGGACTTAGGCCGCCCATCGACGAACAGCAACAGCTGGAGTGGGGCCTCAGAATAAGTAGGCTGATCCTGGGAAACTGGCATGTAATCGTGTTTCAGCACTGGTAACAACCCGGCGACGCTTTACGGAAAGTAAAATTGACTGACGGTTGTCGATGATCGTTCTTTTGTTTCAATTTAATATCTATTTTAGATTTTTCGGACTCCTATAAGATCGGCGTTTTTAGATGTTGTACATCTTTTTGAGCCTTTTAGTTACTTTTTAACTCAGATCGATTGAAGATAGCACCCAAAATCGTGATTTTGAGGCTCTATGTTGCGAAAATCAAAATCTGAAATAGGAGCCGCTTGGTGAAAATTCTCATGCTGCGGTGATAAATTCGGTATAGCAGAGGATTAATTGATCACTTTTTCTTTGACCGCTGCTGCCGAATAATTGATATTTTCACCAGAAACTCAATTGACAAACCCTGAAGGAGGTTCTGCGCTTGTTAACCGCTTTACCTAGAATACTGATTCCCCTACAAGCGCAAGTTGACACCAAGTTTCTCTAATTGTTTAAAATTGGTATTTTACCGACGTTATTCTCAGTCTAGCACTTGCGGTAATTGGCGATCGCTTCTGTTTGATCAAATCTCCAATTTGTGATCTGAGAGTCCACAGTCTGCGCTAGGGTAGGAATTGACACTAGATTTGTGATTTGCTGTGCTCTCCTGTAATCGTCCAGCGGTCTTTTTGAGTTTGGCTGTGTTATTAACTTCGTTAACAGCCTGCGCTAACGCTCCTATTGCCAAGAACCTTGAGCAGTCTTTGGCTGCAGATCCCAGACTGCAAAATAATTCAGATGTGTTTGGGGAAAGTAAAAATAACGACCCGCAAACAAGCTCTAACACGTCAACTATTCAATTACCGCCTGAATTTCCCAAAGATATTCCTTTATATCCCAACGCCAAGCTGGAAGCAGTCACACCCGTCGCTGACTCGGAAAGTCAAATATCAACTCGTTGGCAAAGTTCAGACCCTAGCAACTTTATCACCAGTTTTTACCGCAACCAGTTGCAAACCAACAACTGGCAGATTTTACAACAACCCACAGATGATGTGGGTGGTACTTTTAAAGCCCAGCGTGGTGATTTGGTTGTGAATATTTCCATCCAAGCAAAATCAGTTACAAACGCTGGACCTAATCAACCACAAACAGCTACTGAATTACTGATTGAGTACTTACCCAATAGTCCCACAACCGCACAAAATCCTGAAAATGTTCCCCAACCAGGAGATACACAATTCATCGGCCCAGTACCACCGGCAAATTTAGCAACAGAGCCACAAAATACACCTGATAGCCAAGTAACACCTAATACTTCCTCTGCAACTCAGGAATTCAGCGACTTGAACAACGCACCACCAGAACTGCGCCAACATATCCAAGACTTGGCTCAGTTGGGTGTTTTTTCTGGAGAATCTGGGTCAAATAAGAGTATTGATGCATCCAGCCAGCAATTTGCACCTGCAAAAACTATCACCCGCAGGGAATACGCCAGTTGGTTAGTGGCTGCGAATAATGCTATGTATGCAAATAACCCAGCTAAACAGATTCGTTTAGCTACAGCTAACACTCAACCCGCCTTTAGTGATGTGTCGCCGAAAGATGCGAGTTTTCCAGCAATTCAGGGGTTAGCCGAAGCTGGGTTAATTCCTAGTTCTTTGTCTGGGGATGCTACAGCAGTATTGTTTCGTCCGGATGCACCACTGACGCGGGAGCAGTTAGTGTTATGGAAATTACCTTTAGATACTCGTCAAGCCCTACCTGCAGCTAATTTAGAAGCAGTCAAGCAAACTTGGGGATTTCAAGATGTGGGGAAAATTGACCCCAAAGCTTTGAGAGCAGTTTTAGCTGATTTTCAGAATGGCGAACAGTCAACTATTCGCCGGGTGTTTGGTTATACAACCTTATTTCAACCCAAAAAGCCAGTTACCCGCGCTGAAGCGGCGGCGGCTTTATGGTATTTTGGCACTCAAGGTGAGGGAATATCGGCTGTGGAGGCTTTAAAGTTAAAGCGCCCGCCAACTTGATGTTTGTATTTTTTTAATACATTTATATAAATATCTTCATACCCCCAAAATTAAGGATATTTGTAACCATTAATCTCAATTCCCCCGTAGGGGTTTGGTGTGGGGCGCGGTTTTGGCGAATCCTGGGGTGTTGCCTGTGGCTGTTGTTCAGTATAATTACTGGACTGTGTAGGTATGATTGAATTTTGGGACACGTCGGGGGGTGTAACACTGGGCACTGTTAGAGATGGCTGGTTGTAGGTGGTTACAGGGTTGAGCGTACGACTCACTGGGACTGTGGGAAGAGTGGGCGATGTGAGAGTCGCTTCTGTAGGAGTTGAATTCCCGATAGTTTTGGTTGGGCTGGTGGTGAGTGTGGGGAACAGGGAAAGATTTTGGTTGGTTGATTGATTGGTCGCAGTTTGAGTGTTTGGAGTGCGCGTCAGCAATCCTATCTGTTGAGTAGGGGTGGTGGTTAGTGTTCCCGTTTGTTCCGCACCTGTGATTGACGATGGCGTACCTGACAACTGATGAATACCATAATTAGTGCCAATTTGCAATAAATTGTCTGCTTGTAAAACAAACGGATTTTGCACCGTGGGTGTAGCTACTCCGTTGAGCAAACCCAAGGTAGAATTTGGTTTAGCATCATGAGCTAAAGGCCTTTGTTTACCAAGAACATCTGGGAATAAAATTTTGTTATTTTTGTCTTGGGAATTTTTTTGCGAATTACTGGCGATGATTGCCAAACTTGCTCGCTCAGAATCACTCAATAAGACTGCTAAATGATCAATATCTGCAGCAATGGCTTGATCTTCAGGTGAAAGCGCAGCATCTTGAGACTTTGAAGTCACAACCTCGTTATCTGGTTTTGGAGTGAAAATATCTGGGTTTAACCAGTATTCTCTAATTCCCATTCCCACTACAGACAAAAAGATTGCTGTACCCCAAAAACTGGGTCTTCCTAAATTCCATAATCTGGCTTTGAGATAGCGTAAATAATTGGGATGATGACGATTTGGCATAGTTTGAGTGTTAGCGCTTCACTACCAAGTAACAAAACTATCCAGAAATCCAAAGCACTAGTTATTTCTGCTGTTATTTTCTTTTGAAGAGAATATCCTAACCGAGGTTTGATGATGATGTCATCCTCGCTTCTCAATATTTATTACTCTTGGGTGTTAGTTCGTAGTCAGGACTATAATCCTCCTCTGGTTAAGCGCTTAAACGCTGACCACGAAAGCATGTGTCAGGTTTTATTGGCTTCGGTTACTTTGGATAACATCGAAATTTAAAAGCTGTTTTAACTTATTGTTATGGCTGGAATAATGTTGATCTTTTTAGTTTTTTAGTCGATAAAAATTGTGCTGCAATGTTTCGACACGCCTATGGAGGTGTTCCGCTCCACGTCATCCCATCCTACAGAACTATTCACCAGGAGACTAGAGCAATGATGAAAGCTGAAGATATCATGACCAAAGACGTAGTTACCATTCGCGGTTCGGCGACTGTTGCTGAAGCGGTGGAGTTGATGAAGAAAAAAGGATTGCGTGCGCTGGTTGTGGATCGTCGCTACGATAATGATGCTTATGGCATTGTGACGGAAACGGATATTGTCTACAAGGTAACAGCTTATGGCAAAGACCCAAGACAGGTGCGGATTTATGAAATCATGAGCAAGCCTTGCATCATTGTCAATCCAGAATTGACTGTAGAATATGTCGCTCGGTTATTTGCGAATACAGGTATTCGCAGAGCGCCTGTGTTTCAAGGTAAGCTATTAGGCATCATCTCCATTACCGACATTCTCACGAAAAGCGATTTTGTCGATACGCCCAAAGTGCTGCTACTAGAAGAGAGAGTTCAAAAAGCAATTGAAGAGGCTCGTGCTATTTGTACTCAGCAAGGAGCCTATTCTAAGGCTTGTGCTGCTGCTTGGGATGAGGTGGAGGAACTGCAAGCAGAAGCTGCTCATCAAAAAGCGGAAAGTATGGTATCAGCCAAACTTTCCTTTGAGGAATACTGTCGAGAAAACCCTGATGCGCCTGAGTGTCGCAGGTATAATTCTTGACTGTGACTCAGGAGGGTTGAGAGCGTGTTTTCACACTGGTTGTATCCTCAATTTGTGATGGTTATAGTCTGAGAACACGCTTTCAAAGCACGGTTTTATAGCGTTTCTCGTTTCATCATAGGACATTTCGGGAGGTTAGAGGCTAGGAAATAGGGGCTAGAGCTAGCTAATCTCAAATCTTTTCTCTGAGGCGACCTACGCCGGCTAAGATAAAATTAACTGCGGCTTGTGTGTGCTGTTCAATCATTTCTGGACTCAGTAGTTGCAAATCTGGTCTGGTATGTTTAATATTTTCGTAGGCATTAAAGTAGAAGTTACAAATGCCAATAATGTGCATGGTGGTAAGAAACGGATCAAGCTGACGGAAACAACCTTCTGCCATTCCCCGCTCTAAAATATTGATCAGATATTTAAAGTTTTCTTGCCAATTCCCCTGTTTGAAATACTTTCCCTGATTTTGGTTGGCTTCTTGAAACCACAGCATCCCTCGTTGTGGATGAGCAGCTTCGTAAGCGATCGCTTCTTTGACCAAAATCCTTAACGCTTGTTCTGGTGGGAACTGATCCAAATTTAGCTGTTTAAATCCTTCATGCATTTCCACCGCTGGACGTTGCAAAACCGCCTGATATAGTCCTTCCTTGCTCTGGAAGTAGTAGTAAATCATGGCTGTGGTGACACCCGCACCTTTGGCGATCGCTTCTGTCCGCGCTCCACTGAGTCCACATTTAGCAAACTCCACTTCCGCTGCATCGAGTATATACTTTTTTGTCGCCTCTGCATCCCGCACTTGCCGGGGTTTATGAGTTGAAGGTTTTGACTGTGTTGAACGACTCACAATTCTCCATCATCCTGACGAAAACATCATAACTAATAATTTGGTTAGTAGTTGACAGACAAGATAAGATTTACTACAGTAAATCTTATTAACTAAAAAATTAGTTAGTTAATTAATAAAAATCGAAAAGGCAAAGCCAAGCAGGTAATTGGTGGCTTTGCTGACATATTTTTTGTTCAATAAATAGAAAGTTATTGAGCAGTAAAAATCTGGAAATTAAACTAATTTTACATAATTTGGGAGTGACAATGCAACCTATTTTACCCGGTGCGCCTTGGTTGATTGCTCATAGGTCAATGTTGGGAGTAAATCGACCGCATAAAATCACATTGAACGGACGAGATTATGTGATTTGGCAAAATCAAAAAGGTGAAGTTTCTGCACTGGATAATATTTGTCCACATATGCAAGCACCTTTATCAGACGGCTGGATTTGTCAAGAAAGAAATACCATCACTTGTCCTTTTCATGCATTAGAATTTGATAGCAAAGGTAGACTTGAACGAGGAGATAAAGAAGACACTCAACCAATAACTCAGCCACTAGAAATCATTGTGAAAAATGATTGCGTTTGGACTTATGCTGGGTTTGAACCAAGATTACCTATTCCAGAATTACACCAGAAGATTGTCGATGAATATGAGTTATTAGGTGTGACTGGAGAGAAAAGTATTCAAGGTAGTTTTTTGAGTAACCTGATGGTTAACTATGACTATAATCATCAAAATGGTACTCATAAGGAATTGTTTAGAATCACATCTTGTCATGTTAGTTCTTTTGAAAAAAATGGATATTACACCAAAATTCAACAAGAACTCACCAGAGCAGATAACACTTTCACAGAAATTATCAAAAACCCAGTTTTAGGGATTTTTCCTAAAAATCTCAGTAACACTCTCGAATACGCTTTTCCTTCAACTACAGTTTTCTTTGCTAAAACACCCATTGGCGATATTGCTCAAACTCACCTTCTCTACCCAGAGACAGAAAACAGAACTAAGACGTTTATTCTAATGTATGTCAAGGTTAATAATCCTGTAATGAAATTTTTGTTTAAAAATTCTGTTTTACAAGCAGGAGCAAGAGTCATTGAACAAGATACAGGAGCAGTTGAGAGCTTATATCCTAGGGAGAAACCCAAGATTAGATTACCCAATGAAGAGATTATGTTTTATGCTGAAGAACTTTACCATGATTGGTAAATACTAGTAATCTGTCCCCAAAGTTTTGATAGTAAAGCTTAAATGGTAGTGGACTGACACAGCTAATTTAGTGCATTAGGAAAAACGAAAAAGCATTGGTTTATATCAACTACATCAAAAATCTATTGCATCATTTTAGGCGTGTCAGTCCACTACTGGCGTGTTATGCTATGTGATGACACAGCAGTATAGATACTTATATTTTTTAAAAATAAAATCGGATTTCTACATAGCGTTTCTTGGTCTAAGAAGGTGTGTCCGTAAGGGCGAACAACCGTGTGTCCATAAGGGCGAACAACCGTGTGTCCATAAGGGCGAACAACCGTGTGTCCATAAGGGCGAACAACCGTGTGTCCGTAAGGGCGAACAACCGTGTGTCCGTAAGGGCGAACAACCGTGTGTCCGTAAGGGCGAACAACCGTTCGCCCCTACAATGTGCGATATAATTTTGTACCCCAAGTGAATGGGAATCGCTATAGACTGCTCCAAAAAAGATATTTTCGTAGAGATGGAAATTTTAAAGCGATCGCTACTCACAAGCGCTGAACTCTGACCGATATTTTACCGTACCCGTGCATCCTGTCAACGCTCCCTCAACCAACTCCAGCACCATAAACGCCTCATCTGGTACAGGGTATTCGCATTTTAACCCTTTGTCTGTGGCGCGGATAAACCCAAAGCGCGGGTAGTATTCTGGATGACCCAACACTACCACAGCTTGACAACCCAAGCGATCGCACTTTTTTAAACTACTTTCAATTAACAACGAGCCAATTCCTTGACGCTGATAGTCAGGGAGTACTGCTACGGGCGCCAATCCCAGAATCAACAAATTATCGCTACATTCTCCAGCGAGAATCACTGGACTAAAGAAAATGTGTCCAACTACCTGCTCAGATTTTACAGCAACGAAACCAAAACTAGACGCCACACCCCGCAACTGATCGACCAAATCGGCTTCATTTTCTCGCCCAAACGCCGCAATATTGACTTGGCGAATAGCAGCAATATCTTCTGGTTTTTCGGCTCTCACTTCCATAGCTGAGGACTGCTGACTACAATACACAGACATTTTCACACATAATGTTCAGATAGCAGTTCGCGCAACCGTTGAAACAAAAGACTTTTAGGAAGACGAAAAATCCGCATAAGCAATTATGCTCGATTCCGTATAGATACTAATGTCAAACTTTATGAAAACTTGTTATTCTACAATCACTTAGTTGTGAAGAAGATACAAAGTTTTATTAAAAATCATGTTAGTTACTGCCACCGCTACCCCAATGCAGTTAGAAACAGTCTTAGAGCGGATCTTTGCTATTCGTAGAATTACCCGCCACGACCAACATTTATTAATGTCCACACTGCTATCTAAAGAAGGTTTAAGCGAACAAGAAAGCTTGCAAATTAGCAGAGTATTCGACGCCTTGCAAAGAGGATTGCTGAAAGTAGTAGATTAATTGGCGTTGCTGAATCAATTTTTCAAACTCTTACTCTCTGCTCCTAGAACTTTAAAATATTTAACAAATAACTCTTCCAGAAACTTTTGTGATCTGACATTGGTCTGGGTATTGAAATTAACACAATATACACCAATGTCCTCTACAGCTCAGGGTATTCCCGGTTTACCAGACTTAACACACCCTCATGAACTAATACAATTCGGCACAGAAATACTCAAAGGTTCACTTTTATTCGTATTTTTAGTTATAGCCTTGGGAGTAGCGATCGCTCTCATTAATTTTTCTCTACGTCGTCAAACAACCGAACAAGCAGTATTTTTCGGCGAATGGGCGATACGTTATTCTCAGCTATTGCAAGGATTACAGCATTTAGCACTGATATTAATTTTGTTAGTCACGGGATTTTTTCTGTGTTCTACCCTCAGCAACCGCTACCACCATTGGGAGCAAGCGATGGTAGCGCAAGTAGTGGAAAGTGTCGCGGGTGATAAATTAGAACAAACTGCACCCCAAGTGCGGTACGTGACTCAAGAACCATACACTTACAACACCCAAGTTAACGGTAAAATCGTTACCGTCAAAGCTACCCAACCAGTGACTCGGTATCTCAACTTAGCCGGCTCCCAGATTCAAGTCAAACTAAATCAGAGTGTAGACGTCAAAGGTCGCAGTTCTATTTATGATGTAGATTACACCGCAGAATACAAAGTCCTTAACCAATTAAAAAACACTAATAATTTTTTCTTTGAAGCACCACCACCAAACGGTTACTCATTATTAAAGAGTTATAAAGTAGAACGCGAAGGAAACAGACTACCGCAAACAAACCCCGGTGATTACGGCTTTCCTTTTGAGTTACAACCAGGACAAGAAACCACCTTTCGCGTCAGCTATCGAGCGCAAGCAGGGCCACGGTGGGTTTACAGCGCTGCGGGACAGTTACTTTCTCAATTTCGCCTCACCGCAACAGCTAACTTTAGTCCAGTGGAATTCGCTAGCGGTATCGTACCCGATGAGACGAAAGTTGAGGGACGCAGCACGCAATTTACTTGGATCTTTGATGATAATGTTTCGGTGAAAAATCCCTTTGGCGTATTTACCAACACCAAACCGATTCGCAACACAGGTATAATTCCCCGATTATTATTATTAGCCCCTGCCGTATTTTTGTGGTGGATATTATTACTATACTTATCCTTACCAATGAGCTTAAAAAATGTAGCGATCGCCGGCGGGATTTTCTTTGCATGTCTGCTAACTTTAACTTATTTGGGGCGATTAATCAACGCACAGTTAGTTTGGGTGATGATTTCCCTAATTTTACTGGCTTTGTCTTGGGGTTTGGGAATCAATCGCCGAGCTGCAATTGGTGCAATGGTTTGCACTATTGCCGGTGCAATCTTACCTGTATTTGGATTATTAATACCCTATAGCGGTCTTACCCTCAGTTTAGCCGGTTTGCTCTCAGCAGTTTGGCTCGCCATCCGTCACTGGTATAGTTTCCCCAGTTTGCTGCAGGAACGCTAATTTAGTGTACTCGGCAATGAGGCTTTTAGCTTCGTGAATGAGGCTTTGAACTTCATTAATGAGCTTTTTAGCTCCGTGAATGAGGCTTTGAACTTCATTAATGAGCTTTTTAGCTCCGTGAATGAGGCTTTGAACTTCATTAATGAGCTTTTTAGCTCCGTGAATGAGGCTTTGAACTCCATTAATGAGCTTTTTAGCTCCGTGAATGAGGCTTTGAACTTCATTAATGAGCCTCTGAGCTTCAAAAGCTAAATATATCTTGTGATTACGGAATCTTCTAAAGTCGCGTGTAGTAAAATCTTGAGTAACTCCGTGTAGTTAAACATGGCTTTAGACTTTTCCGGTCAAAATCTCCGAGGGCGCAACTTCAAAGGTAAAGACCTTATTAAAGTTAAAGGATGTGTAAACACAGGTGTAACAATGACAATTAAAGAACAGATTACCCAAGAACTAGAAAAATTACCTGAACCGCTATTACAGGAAATTTTAGACTTTGTTCAGTTTCTACAAACCAAACATCAACCTATCGGCATATCTGTAAATAACCAACCAGAGCAAACACTTATAGCAGAGCATACTTTAACAGGTTCCACTGCCCAAGATTTATTAGAGTTTGTGGGAACTTGGTCAGGTTCAGATATTAGAAAATGCCTGCAACTGGTTCACGAAAGTCGTATACCACTAGAATTTTAATACAGTGGCGGTAATTCCAGCAAAAAATTGTAGGTTGGGTGTAACGCAGTGAAACCCAACAACACCAACTTCTTCAGGCGTTGGGTTACGCTCCGCTTCACCCAACCTATTTTACGTAAAAATACCATAAATCACGTATCTTAGTATAAGAAGTTATGTAAAAATCCCGTAGCTATCCATGAGCTACTGCATCAATCCTCATTGCTCACAGCCGCAAAACTCCAAACAACCCCTGTTTTGTCAAGCTTGCGGCTCCGACCTGCTTTTAGAAGGCTGCTATCGCGTTATTCGACCACTGGGGGGTGGCGGTTTTGGTAAAACCTTTGAAGTGGATGATTGCGGTAAGGCAAAAGTTCTCAAAGTGCTTTTCAATACCCACCCCAAAGCCATCGAACTATTTCAGCAAGAAGCAGAAGTTCTCAAACTACTCAATCACCCTGGTATTCCCAAAGTTGATTCAGACGGTTACTTTACCTATTTGCCAAGAAATAGTCAAGAACATCTGCATTGTTTGGTGATGGAAAAAATTGAGGGGATGAATTTAGCAGAATATTTAATTCAGAGAAACAACGAACCCATCAGTCAACGCGCAGCATTGCGGTGGTTAAAACAACTAACAAAAGTTTTGCACAAAGTCCACCAACAGCAGTATTTTCATCGGGATATCAAGCCAACTAACATTATGATCAGACCGAATGGAAATCCAGTATTAATTGACTTCGGTACTGCGCGAGAAGTTACACAAACATATATGCATAAAGTAGCCGGTCAGCAAGTCACAGGAATTATTTCCGCAGGTTACACCCCACAAGAACAAGCAAATGGTAAAGCCGTACCACAATCAGATTTTTTTGCTTTAGGGCGTACCTTTGTTTATTTGCTGACAGGTAAATCTCCTCATGAATTCACCGAAGACCCGCGGACTGGTGAATTAAATTGGCAAAGTAACACTAAAGATATTGCTCAAGAAATATTAGATTTAATAGATTATTTGATGGCGCCATTTCCAGGAAATAGACCCCAAGACACTCAAGAAATATTAGATAAATTAAAAGAAATTGAACAAGCTTTAAATCCACAAAAAAATAGCTCTCAAATTCCTATTGTAAATCCTCAAATTTACACACCTCAGCCTCATCCATCTCCACCTGTTGTCACTCAAAACATCAATTTGAAGGATAGAATTAGCAAATTTTTTTTAGAAGAAAGTTCAGGTATCAGAATTACCGCTTCAGTTATATTGCTATTAGAAATAGTACTTATTCTTCATGGCTTAAAGTGGGGTAGTCTAGGTAGTTTATGGGGTTCTGGATGGATATTCGTACTTTTTAAAGCAAACCAAGGTTTTTGGTTTGTAATATTTGCTTATCCAGCTTGGTTTTGTTTAAAAGCATTTTTAAATGGAAAATGGGATTGGTATGAGTAGTGGCGTGTCTAGCTTTAAATAGTGGATTAGTAGGGTGCGTTGTCGCAAAGCGCAAACGCACCCCCAATGATGACAAGACGGTGCGTTACTTCGTTAACGCACCCTACAAAAATCTAAATTTTGGCGACACATCAATAATTTGTAAGGGCGTAGGATCCGCCTTCCCGCAGGGTACGGCCGTACTCCGAAACGGAGAAGCAAGCTACGCCCCAGTTCGCCCCTACCAATTTATCTGTTGTTTTCTTTTGGGGAATTGATATAAGTCCTAGTCTATAAAAAAATGGGGTAGTTCTGGAAACCTCCAAAACCACCCCAAATTCAAATTTTCAATTCCCGTCAAAATCGCTTATGCAAAAGCAGCAGTTTTGACATCGTTATTTGTCAGAATTTCTTGCAATTCATCGGCGTCTACTGTTTCTTTATCCACCAGCATCTGCGCGATTTGGTCAAGAATGTGGCGATTAGCTAACAACACATCTTTGGCGCGTCTGTAAGCGACATCTACCAGCTTGCGGACTTCTTCATCAATCGCAGCAGCGGTTTCTTCAGAGAAATCGCGCTCTGACATAATATCCCGACCGAGGAACATGTTACCTTGCTGACGACCGAGGGCGACTGGGCCTAGTCTGTCGCTCATTCCAAAGCGGGTAATCATTTGTCTCGCTACCCGCGCTACTTGCTGTAAGTCGTTGGAAGCACCAGTGGTTACTTCTTCTTCACCAAAGATTAATTCTTCCGCAATCCGACCACCTAAAGCCACAGCCATCTGATTTTCCAGATAAGCGCGGCTGTATAAACCCGTGTCCATCCGGTCTTCGCTAGGAGTGAACCAAGTTAAACCACCAGCACGACCGCGAGGAATAATGCTAATTTTTTGCACTGGGTCATAGTCGGGCATCAACGCACCAACTAAAGCGTGACCAGCTTCGTGATAAGCTACTAAAACCTTGCGTTTTTCGCTCATCACGCGGTCTTTCTTCTCAGGCCCAGCCAACACGCGGTCAATGGCGTCGTTGATTTCATCCATGGAGATTTCGGTCAGATTCCGCCGTGCTGCTAAAATTGCAGCTTCATTGAGTAGGTTAGATAAATCAGCACCTGTAAATCCAGGGGTACGACGAGCGATTTTATCTAAATCTACATCCTTCGCCAAGGTCTTACCACGGGCGTGAACCTTGAGGATTTCGCTACGTCCACCGTAATCAGGACGGTCTACCACAACTTGACGGTCAAAGCGACCGGGACGCAACAATGCTGCATCTAGAACGTCAGGACGGTTGGTAGCGGCAATAATAATGATGCCAGTATTACCTTCAAAACCATCCATTTCTGTGAGCAACTGGTTGAGGGTTTGTTCCCGCTCGTCGTTACCACCACCTAAACCCGCACCCCGTTGACGACCAACGGCGTCAATTTCATCGATGAAGACGATACAGGGAGCGTTGGATTTAGCTTGTTCAAACAAGTCGCGGACGCGGGAAGCACCTACACCCACGAACATTTCCACAAACTCAGAACCAGAGATGGAGAAGAAGGGTACACCCGCTTCACCTGCTACAGCACGAGCCAGGAGGGTTTTACCAGTACCTGGAGGCCCGACTAGCAAGACACCTTTAGGAATTTTCGCACCGACTGCGGTAAAGCGATCGGCATTTTTGAGAAAGTCTACAACTTCGTTAAGTTCCAGCTTGGCTTGGTCAATTCCCGCAACATCACCGAAGGTGACTTGGGTTTGTGGCTCCATTTGCACTCTGGCTTTGGATTTACCAAAATTCATTGCTTGGCTACCAGGGCCGCTCTGAGCGCGTCGGAGCAAGAAAAATAGACCAACTAGGAGCAATACAGGAAAAAATAAGCTGCTGAGGGCTTTAAACCAAAAGCCTTCATCAGTTTGAGGTAGAACGGAAATATCAACACCTTTTGCAGTCAGAGTATTAATTAAGTCGGGGTCATTGACTAAAGTTACTACCTTTTTGTTACCGTCTCTGGATGTTACCAGGGCTGTAGAGCGGTCTGCACTCAGACTGACTTTATCTACTCTCCCTTTTTCAACTTCTTGAATAAACTGACTGTACCGCAATGGCTCTCTGCCTTGGGGTTGTTTATCAAAAAATGCTGTTCCTAAAGCAATAACAACAATAAATAGCAGAGCATATAGCCCCGCATTTCTCCATCGTTTATTCACTGAGGTCAGTCCTCCTGTATTTTTCGTGCGTTCTCGTAGCTTCTCTGGTAATCGAGGGCATTATTAAGAATTATGTTAACTTATCTTAAGGTATAACATAATGGCGTGGCTGTCATGCTAAAAAAAGCCCCCTTATTTGCTGAAAACTCAGATGGTTGGGATCATATTGTAGCGATCCTGAAGGCTGCTTAACGCTATGGATGGGGATGATTTCTACTACACTGTTAGAGTAGGCGATCGCTTCTAATCCTTTGACTAGCTCCTGTGTCCAAGGTTCCTCTTTCACCGCTTGCTGCTGGTTCGTTAACCATTTGATAATCTGCGTTCTCATAATTCCCGGTAAAATCGGCTCTGTTAAGGGTGGTGTCCACCAACAACCATCGCGCCATCCCCAAAGATTACCTGTGGTGGTTTCTAGCCAATTACCCCCAGCATCAACTAAAATCGCTTCTTGAGCATTTAGTTTTTGAGCCGTATCTTTTGCTAACCAAGCGCTTAAATAATTGCCTGTTTTGTGATTAGGTAAACTGCGGTATAGTTCCGGAGCCGCAACAACGGATTTGACACCATGTTTTTGGTTATTTGTCAATTCAGTTGGTAACAATCGACCGATAATCCATTCTCGTCCATCGGGAAAGATGGTAATTCTGAGAACAGGGAACTTTGCACAGATAATTTCTGCACCTTGACGCAGGCGATGCCAGTTTGGTTGTTGCCAAGCAAAAGACTGTAAACTAGATTTCAGGCGATCGCAGTGTAAGTCCCAGCCAGTCAAAGTAGCATCAAGCGACTGATGATAAACCCGTAGCGTTGTAAACACCGTTGCGCCATACAATAAACCCGGATCATTGATATCTAATTCTAAAGTTTGGGATGCGATGATTTTACCGTCGTACCAGAACATGGTGGGGTGAACAACTAGAGGGCGAACGACCAGAGGGCGAACGACCAGAGGGCTAATAACCGGAGGGCGAACAACCGTTCGCCCCTACAATTTTGACGGGATATTGGGGTGTAATTGGTCTTTGTTCCAGGATTGTGGGTTGTTTTGGATATATTGACGAATTTTTTCTAATGAGAATTGATTCCGAATGATGTGTTCATAATAATTTCTTTGCCATACAGCAGTACCAGGTGCGTTGCGGATTGTATTTATACGACTAGTAGTAGCACATTTGAATCCGGCGATCGCAGATGAAAGCGATCGTGGTTTCATTGGTGGGGCTATTTTTTGAGGATTTTCATTGGTTTGGGGGGAATCATCGGAGGGTGAACAACCGGAGTAGGTGATTACAATTATTGCGTGAAAATGGTTAGGCATAACGATCCATTCGTCTAATTCAATTTCTTGCCGAATTTCTGAAGATTTGCGCCATTCTTCGGCAATAATTTTTCCATATTCATTCAAGACCATTTCGTCATTAACGATTTCACCAAATAAACATTGTCTTTTGTAGGTGCAAATCGTCACAAAATAAAATGCAGCAGAAGAATAATTATAGCCCTTCAAACGCATAGAACTGCGATCGTGTATTTCCGGGTTATATTTCATCAAATTTATCTAACAAATTCACCACATTTATTTTTCCCAATACCAACCCAACTGTAGGGGCGAACGGTTGTTCGCCCTCTGCTAAATGAGGTTACAAGTCAATATAAATCAATCTTTTTCAGGAAATATAATTTTATTGCCTTCAGGAGTACTAACTATCTTACCTCCTAAAGATTCGATTTCACTGATGGCTCTTTTGCGAGTTTTCTCATCAACTTGAGTATTTAAAACCATCGCCCAGGAAGCAATTCTGGCGTATTTACTATCAGGATTTTGGTTTAAGAAATTGGCTGTTTTTTGAGAAATATCAACGATATTTTGACTTTCAGCATCTGTATAGTTACTAGCCCAATTAGCTGCTGTCAAGAAAGAGTTGTGAGCAGATTGAGAATTTCCTAGAAATAATAACTCATCAATACCTTTATAGCGCCACACATAATAAGACCTTTCAGGCAATTTTGGCGCTAACGATTTTAAACCTTTTTCCATCAATTCTATAGCTTTTTCAGGCATCCCAGCATAGAGAGAAGTACTACTAGAAAGACTTTGATAAGCTGTTAAAAATTTGGGATCGCGTTTGAGAATGACTTCAAAATATTGCGGACTGAGGCTATAACCGGTTTTGGCACGCAATTCATCGTCACCAAAGTATTGTAAAAAATTGAGATATACCCAATCAGCAATTAAATTATCATAGCCAAAACTCGGCATGTGCTTAAGAAAATTGAGCCGGGTACTTTCTAATTGAATTTCTCTTTCTAAAGTTTCCAGAGAATAAGTTTGTTGACGATTTAAAAGTTTTTGTAGTTGCGGAAATTGAATTAAACCAACTCCTAACATACAGAAACAAATAAAGAAAGATGCACCGATAGTTTGACGAGATAGTGCAGACATGGGAGGCGAGAAAAAATAACCAATGACAACTTAACCTAATGTTTTAAAAGTTGCCAACATTCCTGAGCGATCGCCCAATCTTCCTGAGTTTTAATTACCAATACTCGCACTGATGATTCGGGTGTAGCGATATCTTCGTCAACAGGCTGGCTTTGATTTTTTTGGGCGTCTATTTTTAGTCCTAAAAATGCGAATGCTTCGGAAGCAGCTTGGCGAATTCCGGGAGAGTGTTCACCGACACCTGCGGTGAAGACTAAAACGTCTAACCCACCTAAGCTAGCGAGCATGGAACCAATCCCGGAACGCAAGCGATGGATGTACATATCCCAAGCGAGCTGGGCGCGATAATTACCTTGGGCGATCGCGGAAATGACTTGCGGAACATCGCTAGATACACCCGAAATTCCCCGTAATCCAGATGCTTTATTAAGCACATAATCTAGCCTTTCTGCAGAGTAATCAGATTGGCGCAAAAGGTAAATGATAATCCCTGGATCAATGGAACCGCAACGGCTACCCATCATCAGCCCATCCAGGGGTGTGAATCCCATAGTTGTATCAATGCTGCGACCGTTTTTAATTGCAGTTAGAGAACAGCCGTTACCTAAATGACACGTAATTAATTTTAACGATGCTAAATCTCGACTGAGAATGTCTGCTGCGCGCCTAGAGCAGTATTGATGACTGATACCATGAAAGCCGTAGCGTCGGATACCTTGGTCTACCCACTCATAGGGGCCAGGATAAATCGCCGCTGCGTCAGGGAGTGTAGCATGAAAACCAGTATCAAATACTGCCACTTGAGTGACAGAACCTAAACTTTGTTCAATAGCTTCGATTCCTTCCAAAGCCGCTGGATTGTGTGCAGGAGCGAGGTTAGCTAGATCAGCGATCGCTTTTTTAATTTTTTCAGTAATTATCACACTATCCCGGTAATATTGACCACCATGCACTACACGATGACCCACGACATCAATTTCTGATAGATTACCGATGACCTTGGTAGCGCCACGAGTCAGGGTATAAAGCATGTAGGTGACATGTGCGCGTCTAGAGTCAGCATAAATTGACTCATGGAGCGATTCACCGTTAGCTGTTTTGACCTCAATTTCTGCCACACCGCGATCTTGAGTCCAATTTATTTTTCCTTCCCACAGGGGTTGCGGTGCTTCTTTCGGGAAAGTCTCATCTGCAATTTCATACAAGTAACTTTTTTGGCTACTAGATCCGGCGTTGAGTATTAGTATTTTCATTGGGGGTCAATTTGCACATCTAATTTCAGATCAACTTGCTCAATCATTACTTTTTCTTGCAATGATGCGAATGTTTTTTATGCTGTATTGATTAAGGAAAATTGTGTAATATTTAAAACTGCTTTTCCGGAACTCAGCTTGGTGAATAGCGATCGCTTGCGAGTCAAATGTCAATTTAACATTCAACTCTAATTCTGGTGATGATAAGGTAAAATTTTCCCATCCCCTCATTTCATCCGGCTCACCTACCAAAAGAGCACTAAACTGCTCCGAAACCAACAGCGTAAACCTTTGTCTCTCCCATTCTCCAGGTGTACGTACCCGTGCTAGCAAAGCCTCCGTGATTACCAAAGCTTCACTTCCCACTGCTTGAGCCATCTGCTGTAATAATTCCCTAAGTTGATTAAAAACATCTAAAGGCAAAGTAGGAGAAAAGCTCAAATCAGGAGAACTAAGCATTGTCAAAAGTCTAGTAAAAAGGGCTAGCTGCTGAAGATCAAAGGTCTTTAATTATTGTGCTCTCACCAACAGTTTAAGACGGTAATAGACGATTATGCATCGTATCAGTGCCACATCCGGTGGATGGAATCAGTCAGAAGACCTGATTTTTCTAGAACAAACTCCAGCCCCTTTTGTGTTAATCACGGCTGCTGACACCGATATTCAAACCGTAGCCGCCGCCATCCCGCAATTACCCGCTACATTTCCTGAGTTAAGAGTTGCCAATCTGCTGCAATTACAGCAACAAATCAGCATAGATACCTATGGTGAACAAGTTTTAGAACTGGCTCAGGTAATTATTCTACGCCTATTGGGAGGACGTTCCTACTGGGCTTATGGTTTAGAGGTGGTAAAGGAAATTGCTCAACGTCACGGTAGTCACCTGATCGTGATCCCAGGAGATGACGCCCTTGATCCCGATTTAGTCTACCAATCTACCGTGTCTGTGGAGATTGTTAACCAAGTTTGGCAATACTTCCGACAAGGTGGCGTAGAAAATCTGGTGAACGCCCTGCAATTTATTTGTGATGCTTGTCTAGCAACTGCTTTTAATCCCCCACCGCCGCTGTTAATTCCTAGTGTGGGGTTGTATGACTGGGAAAATCAGGAAAATCAGCAATACCCTCTACCCAAAGTGGGGATTCTCTTCTACCGCGCACACTATCTATCGGGAAACACGAAAGTAATTGACGCTTTATGTGCTGCTTTGGTGCAGAAAAATTTACAACCTGTGCCAGTTTTTGTTTCTTCACTGCGCGCACCAGATATTCAAGCAGAGTTGATAGAGTTTTTCCAGCCGAAAAATCAAGAACAAATTGCACTGCTGTTGAATACCACTAGTTTTTCTTTGGCAAAGTTGGAAGCAGAAACACCCCAAGTGGAATTGTGGGCAAATTTGGATGTCCCTGTTTTGCAGGTAATTCTCAGCGGTGGGGCGGTTGAACAGTGGGAGTCACAATTACAGGGGCTATCTCCTCGTGACATAGCAATGAATGTGGCGCTACCAGAGGTAGATGGACGCATTATTAGTCGGGCGGTGTCTTTTAAAACAGTGCTGACTCGCAATTCTGATTTAGAAACCGATGTGGTAGTTTATGAACCAGTAAGCGATCGCATTGAGTTTGTCACGCAACTAGCAGCTAATTGGATACGTCTACGTTCTCAACCTCGCCATAAACGCCGCGTTGCTTTAATTTTGGCAAATTATCCCACCCGTGATGGTCGTCTCGCTAATGGTGTCGGCTTGGACACACCCGCTAGTTGTGTGGAAATTCTCCAAGCGCTGCAGTCGGCTGGTTATGTGGTAGAAAATTTACCTAGCAATGGAGACGAATTAATACAACGTCTTGTTACTGGGGTAACGAATGATCCAGAGGGTAGAGATTGGCGTCCTGTAGAGCAGAGTCTCTCTGTAACCGAATATCAACAATATTTTGCCTCTCTCCCAGAAGCAGTGCAACAAGGCATCAATCAACGCTGGGGAGCACTCAATACCCCATGCTCAATCCCCATTCCCGGTATCCAACTCGGTAACATCTTTATTGGCATTCAACCATCACGGGGTTATGATCTTGACCCCAGTTTGAATTATCATGCACCAGATTTGCCGCCAACTCATGCTTATTTGGCTTTTTATTACTGGGTGAGGACGCGTTTTGGCGCTGATGCAGTGGTGCATGTGGGTAAACATGGCAATCTAGAATGGCTACCTGGTAAAAGTCAGGCTTTATCTAGTAGCTGTTATCCCGAAGTAGCTTTAGGTGCACTTCCTCATCTCTACCCGTTTATTGTCAATGATCCTGGTGAGGGTTCCCAAGCCAAACGTCGCGCCCAAGCAGTAATTATCGATCACTTGACACCGCCGATGACTCGCGCCGAACTTTATGGTGGTTTGCAAAAGCTGGAGAATTTGATTGATGAGTATTATGAGGCTGAAAGTTTAGATCCTAGCCGCTTGTCGATGATTAGCGATCGCATCCGTAATTTAGTCATTGAGGAAAATCTCCACCGCGATTTGGGGATTGACAACGAAACAGACATTCTCAATTCCATCGGTGGTTATCTTTGTGAATTAAAAGAAGCCCAAATCCGCGATGGTTTACACATTTTTGGGCAATGTCCCCAAGGACGACAATTGCGAGATTTAATTGTGGCGATCGCTCGCATTCCTAACCGTTATACCATTGGCATTACCCGGGCGATCGCTCAAGCTTGGGGTTTGGATTTCGACCCCCTCACCGCCGATTTTTCAATCAACAGCGGTCAATTTTCTGTAGTCAATGGCGAACGCTGTCACACTCTCGGTGATGTTGTGGAAGTCTTGGAGGAACATGCAGCTTTCTTGGTTGAGCAGCTTTTAACCCCAAACATGCAACTGTCATCACCAAACACTCAACTTCTTTCCACCCTCACCTGGATTCAAACAAAACTCATCCCCGCCCTTCAACAAACCACTCAAGAAATCACCAACCTACTCCGCGGACTCAATGGACAATACATCCACAGTGCTGCATCCGGCGCACCCACCCGCGGACGACCGGAAGTTTTACCCACAGGTAATAACTTTTACTCAGTTGACATTCGGGCTTTACCTACAGAAATAGCCTGGGATATCGGTAGAAAAGCCGCTGAGACTTTAATTGAGTGCTACACACAAGAAAATGGTGAGTATCCCCAAACACTAGCATTATCAGTATGGGGAACTGCCACCATGCGGACTGGAGGTGACGACATCACCGAAGCTTTAGCATTGTTAGGTGTGCGTCCTGTGTGGGATGGAGCCGCCAGGCGGGTAGTAGATTTTGAAATCTTACCTTTAGAGATTTTGGGGCGTCCCCGTGTCGATGTAACTTTGCGAGTTTCGGGATTCTTTCGGGATGCGTTCCCCAACTTAATTGATTTATTTGAGCAAGCCGTCACAGCCGTGGCGACATTGGACGAGCCACCAGAGCAAAACCCCCTAGCCGCCCAAGTTCGTCAAGATACTGAATTTTGGACAACAAAAGGTTTAACTTCACAAGCAGCACAAGAGCGATCGCGCTACCGCATTTTTGGTTCCCAACCAGGAGCATACGGAGCCGGACTCCAAGGTTTAATCGAATCACAAAATTGGACAGATGACCAGGATTTAGCCCGCGCCTACATCAACTGGAGTTGTTACGCCTACACCAGTACCACCGCAGAAGCTCAAGGCGGGTTAGTGGGAATTGCTGCACCAGAAGCCTTTGAGCAACGCTTGGGAAAAATGCAAATAGTGCTGCACAACCAAGACAACCGCGAACACGACTTACTCGACTCTGATGATTATTACCAATTTCAGGGAGGTTTAACAGCCGCCATTCGTTCTCTACAGGGAAAAAATCCCCAAACATATTTTGGCGATCATTCCCTTCCCGCCCATCCCCGCATCCGCCAACTACAAGCGGAAATCGCCAGGGTATATCGTTCCCGCGTAGTTAATCCCAAATGGATCGCCGGCGTCATGCGCCACGGCTATAAAGGTGCTTTTGAAATGGCGGCGACAGTAGACTTTCTTTTCGCCTACGACGCCACAGCTAACTGTGTAGAAGACTATATGTATCAAGGGGTAGCACAAGCCTATTTATTTGATCCCGTCGTCGCCGAATTCATCCAAGAGAAAAACCCCCATGCATTGCGTGATATCGCTGAGAGATTGTTAGAAGCACACAAGCGCAATTTATGGGAGGATGTAAATATACAAACTTTAGAAAATTTACGCAACTTAGTACATCAAGCTGAAGCAGCGATCGAAGAAAAATAAGTGGTGTAGGACTCAAACATGGATAACATTGCTTACTTGCATCTAGCCTTTGCCTACGAAGATAACCAATCTAGTGAATTGGTTTCTCTGAGCTACTTGTTGAACAAAGCAGCCACCCCAAATTGGCAACGCCTTTCTGGGAAAGCTTGGAAATATATGCTCCCCCTAGCCTTGACTTTATCTGTTCTCAGCGCCGTCAGCAGCGCCATAGCATTGGAAAGAGGCGATCAAGGCCCATCTGTGAGGAATTTACAACAGCAACTGAAAAAAGTCGGCTTCTATCAAGCCCCCATCACTCAGGTATACGACTTCCCCACAGAAGACGCCGTGCGTCGGTTCCAAAAAGCCGCAGGTTTACCAGTTGACGGCATTGTGGGCGCACCTACTCTACAAAAATTAGAGAAATGGCCCACACCAGCTTTAAGCGCCCAAGCCAAAAAACCCGCAGCGGTGAGTGCATCAGCGACAAAACCAGCCACCACCAACACACAAGCCAAAAAACCCGCACCAGCTACTACATCAGCCACAAAACCCGCCACCACCAACAAACGCCGCAATCCCAACTTCCTCGCCAAGGGTGATGAAGGCGAAGACGTGAGAGCTTTGCAAGAAAGGCTGAGAGTAGCAGGTTTTTATTATGGTAATTCCACAGGAATATTCGGCCCCATTACCGAAGAAGCCGTTAAGCGCTTTCAAGAAACTTATAAATTAAGCCCCGACGGCATTGCTGGTCCAGCCACACTCAGCAAATTACCCCAAAATAATATCGGCGGTGGTGAAGATGCGGCCAAGCCCCAAGCAGCTGGGGAAAAAGATAAACTCCGTCTGGGCGATCGGGGTGAAGCAGTGCGCCTTCTCCAAGAACACTTGATTCAAGCACGATATCTAGAAGGCGAACCCAACGGCTACTACGGCCCCTACACAGCAGATGCTGTCCGCCGCTTTCAAGCAGCTAACCACCTAGCCGCCAGCGGAGTCGCCGGCCCCACCACCAGAGCTAAATTGCATAGCCTAGTCAGCAAAGCTCCTGCTAGTGAATTTAGCGTTTTAGAAATCCAAAGAAGATTAAGAGACAAGGGTTTTTATAAAGGACAGCTCAATGGTGTCATGGCAGACGATACCAAAAAAGCAATTAAGCAAGCGCAAGAATTTTATGGCATCAGTCTCAAAGACGTCAAAAGCGGACGCTTTTAGCATCCGCTTCCTCGTTGTCACTGCGGCTTCTTAACTTGTGGCTTACTGTTAGATACCAGCTCATGAAAATTACCAGAAATTCCACTCATGGGCTAATTTAAAACCATTGCCTTACTATCGCATTGAGGATCTACAGCGGCATTAGTGCTCTTTGGCACTGGGGGCAGACTGCATGGATTGTCAATTGACAGTCAAGTAAATGAAAACCTTCTTTTTGGGCAGTCTTCGCCCCAGTTTTTAAAATTGAGTCGTTTTTAAACTCAATAGTGCTGTTGCATCGGACACAAATCAAATGATGGTGGTGATGGGGGTATGGTTGGTTGAGTTCGTAATGTTTATGTCCTTCTCCCAACTCCAATTCCCGTAATATTCCCATCCTCGCCATCAACTTCAAAGTTCGATAGATAGTTGACAGACTGATACCTTCGCCATCAGTTTCTAGTCGATGGTAAAGATCTTCGGCGCTTAAGTGTTCGCCTTGTGGCAACTCTTGAAAAATGTGTAAAATCGTTTCCCGTTGTGGAGTTAAGCGCCAACCTCGGTCGTTTAATTCTGCCTTGAGTGAACTAGATGTGTAGACAGTCATACTAACTTTTCTCAACAAAGCCCATTAGTTGAGAATATAGCAAATATTTTGACTAATTTGCAACAAACATTGCTTATTGACAGCCTTTATTAGGTAGTGACAAATAGTTGATGAAATCTTGATGCACAATGGGATGATAATTGATCCCCGCTTTCAACATTTCCTGGCAATAGTGTTGCATCAAATCTAGTTTAACTAAATGCAAATAATTTTCTATAGACTTGAGAAAAGTTTCAGTAATAATGATCAAGTTATACCGATTTAATTAACAAATAAAACAAACTTTTGATAGAGACGCTGCATTGCAACGTCTCTAAGTCTAGATTTTGCATTATTTTTTAATTGGTATTAGTTACTCACTAATAAATGGTTCAAAGTCAACAATCTGTAATCTTAATTCTGTTCTTTGTTGACTGTTGACTTCATCACCATTAACTAACTGAGTGACTCCAAATAGTCACGGATGAGGTTGCGTCGCTTGGGTTGGCGGAGTTTTTGTAGAGCTTTGGATTCAATTTGTCGGACTCTTTCCCGCGATAGATCGAGAGCGCGTCCAATTTCTGCTAGAGAATAAGGATGACCATCAGCTAAACCAAACCGCATGAGAATCACATCACGCTCGCGGGTGGTTAAATCTGCTAAAAGATGCTGCAAGTCTCTTTGTAAAGATTCTCGCATTAACATTTCTTCAGGAGTAACACCGTCGGTTTCTAGCAATTCGCCTAACTCAGTGTCTTTATCCTTGCCCACTTTAGTTTCTAAAGAAACAGAGCGAGGTACTCTTAACAAAACTTCTCGCACTTGAGTAGGTGTCATATCCAACTCTACAGCTAAATCTTCTAGAGTAGGAGTACGACCTTTTTCTTGAGCAATTTTGCGTTGAGCTTTTTTAATTTTGTTCAACTTTTCGGTAATATGGACAGGGAGACGGATGGTGCGACTAGAAGTAGCGATCGCTCTTGTAATCCCTTGACGAATCCACCAATAAGCATAGGTACTAAAACGATAACCTTTAGTGGGGTCAAATTTTTCCACCGCACGCTCTAAGCCGAGAGTGCCTTCTTGGACTAGATCCAACAATTCCAAGCCGCGATTTTGATACTTCTTGGCAACGGACACCACCAAGCGGAGATTCGCTTTGATCATGTGTTCTTTTGACTGGAGTCCGTTAGACTGAACTTTTTCCAGTTCTTCCACCGTTAGCTTGGCAATTTCTGCCCAGCGACGCTTACCACTCGCCAAAGTCGGCTTGAGATCCGACACTTGTACACCAGCAGTAGCCGCCCATCTTTCCAAAGACGGACGGTGGCCCAGTTCAGATGTCAACCGTTCCTGAACTTCAATCAAGCGGAGATAGGGGGCAATTATAGCATCTCCTTGTTTGGCAGCATTAGCCAGTACTATTCGCAACCGCAAATAGCGCTGTACTTTCTGCGCTTCTGATACCTCTTCATCCCGCCCCAACAACCGAACCCGACCAATTTCTTGAAGGTATAAACGTACTAGGTCTGTACTGCGACGGTTGGCGCCAGCAGCGAAAGTAGCGGGATCAGCAGCAGCTATTTCTAGCTCTTGGATCTCTTCTAGAGGCAATTCACCTTCATCAACCGTCATCTCTGAGTCCAAAACCTGGCGAGATTTGTGGGTATTGTAGGGGGCATCTGCGTAAAAAGATGTTGCTGGCATAAAGATCGTCTCAATGGCTCCAGGTAACAATAGATTACGGTCAGCTAAAAATTACGGTCAGCTATTCAACTGTTGCTATTGTTCCCGTGATTCACGATGAACTAACACGGTTCGGGGATTCAGTCAGGTTTTTTTTCAAAAAACTCCAAAAAACCTTACTAGTTGTTTTTTAAACATGACTACCGAAATAGTCGGCGGCTGTAGCTTTTTCATGAACCAATAGCTATTCCTACTACAGCTAGCCTTTGGACTGCCAAACTACCTTTTCAACATTTCAACTTTGATGGGACTTGACTGTTACAAAAGTAACGTGGTATAAACATATTTCAGTGATAATCATGTCTATAATCTGCATAGTCATATCTACACGCCTAGGTCGGTAGTATCCTGACGATTTACTAACTTTTCTCTAGGGAATATCTGGTAATGCCTTGAGGTAGTAGCGCTAGGCCCTTACTTAGTAGTAATGCTGAAATAAAAAACTCCACGGCACTTGCTGGATGGAGTTTTTAGGTATGGGGAATGGGGAAGAGGAAGGGTGGGATGTGTGGGGAGTGTGGGAGGTGTGGGAGGTGTGGGAAGACGAGGAAGATAGGGAAGTATAAATTCTTTTTCTCCCCACACTCCCCTTCTAATGACATTCGCGGCTCAACATTAATCGCCCGTCGGTCAGTTGATATACACCAGTTGGTTCGATAATTGGGTCGCCTTTTTTCCAACTTGTTTGATTGCCGTTAGAGACATTTCTAATATCGTTTGTAGGGTAAGTTGATGGAATAACGCTTCCGGGAGTGTAGCGTAAAGCGCCGCCACCTAAGATGTAGAAAGTATCTTGATATATTTTATGAGCACGAACGACACAACTGCGAGCAAGCAGGGCGTCGGTATCGATTGCATTTTCTGGGCGTAGAGCAAAGGCGTTAATTATGGAACTGTTATCAGGGGAATTTATTTCTACGGTTCCTGGCAAACCGACTCCAGAAGTGGCTGTGATAAATTTGTCAACATCGCTGGGTTGAGTGCCAACAAATACGCCTCTAGCGTTGACTACAACTCGACCACCGCGCGAATTATCTGAATTGGCACTGATGCGGCTATTTTCTAAAGCGATGAGGAATTTTGTATATATATTGATGTTACCACCAACGACATTTTCGCCTGTGGCGTTGGTGGTGATGCTGCTACCGTGACGGAGGGTTAAATTTTGGGTATTGAGGTTGATAGTGGCTTGTTCACGGTTGGGGTCTTTGTTGGGGCTGCGGGTGTTGGCGTTGAGGGAGCCTTGGTTGTCGAGGTTGATGGTGTCAGCGTTGATGGTCATGATACCGGCGTTACCTTTGCCTTGAGAGTTGACAAATACTCCAGCCCCGTCACGGACAAATAAATCTGGGGTGTTGATGGTTAAGTCTCCAGCATTTCCGGTTGAGTTGGGTTCAGCGGAAGCAAATAAGCCACTAGGAAAACGACCATCAGCAGACCTACCAATTAGTTCGACTTGACGTGAAGCATTGACAGTTAAATTACCAGCTTTTCCTGTACCAAATGTACCAGTAAATACCTGTGCCCCATCTCGTATAAGTAAATTTTGAGTATCGACAAATATGTTTCCGGCATCTCCAGTTAAACCTTGGGAGGAAGCAGCTAATAAGCCGCTTACTAAATTACTATCAGTAGCAGATGTACCAATAAGTTGTACGCTATTAGCAGCATTGACTATCAAATTCCCTGCTCTACCAGTACCGAATGTTCCAGTGAATGCCCGTGCCCCATCCCGGACAAGTAAATCTTGGGTTTTAATTGTTAAATTTCCCGCATCTCCAGTTAACCCAGCTTGAGCAGAAGCACCCAAGCCGCTAAGAATGCGACCATTCGCAGATGTACCAATTAGTTCTACCTTATTTAAAGCATTAACAGTTAAATTACCCCCTTTGCCTCTACCATTTGTGCTAGCGTCAATTTGTGCCCCATCCTTGACCAATAAATCTTGGGCGTTAATTGTCAAATCTCCCGCATTTCCTGTTGAACCTGCTAGAGCAGAAGTCGATAAAACAGTGGGGACACTACTATCTGGAGATGTGCCAATCAGTTCTACTTTGCCGGTGGCATTAACAGTTAAATTACCCCCTTTACCCTGACCAGATGTCACTGCACCTACTTGGCCACCATCACGCATCAGTAAATTTTGGGTGTTAATCGTTAAGTCTCCCGCGTCTCCTGTTAAGCCTTGGTTCGCGGATGTATTCAAGCTACTGTTAAAAAGATTATTCGCAGATACACCAATCACTTCCACACTACCGCTGGCATTGACTGTCAAATTCCCTCCCTTCCCTACACCTGATGTACCAGCAGTAACTGTTGCTCCATCTCGCACAAGCAAATCTTGGGTAGTAATCGTCACATCTCCGGCAACAGCAGTTGAACCTTGGCTAGCAGAAGCACCCAAAGCACTAAAAAAACGACCGTCAGCAGATGTACCAATGAGCTGCACTTTGTTAGAGGTATTGATAGTTAAATTACCTCCCTTACCTGCACCAAACGTACCAGTGCTAACCTGTGCCCCATCTCGCACAATTAAATCTTGGCCAGTAATTGTCAAATCTCCTGCGTTTCCAGATGAGCCTGATTCAGCAGCAGCAGTCAAACCAGTAAAAAAACGACCATCAGCAGATGTACCAATGACTTCCACGCTACGGTCAGCATTAACAGTTAAATTTCCTCCTTTACCTTTACCAAAGGTAGAAGTACTGACTCGTGCCCCATCACGAATGCTGAAACTACCTGCGTTAATCCTCATACTCCCCGCATCTCCAGACCCAAAAGTAATAGTAGATATAGTACTGAGTCTATTGGGTGAGCTAGGTGAACTACCCACAACTTCTACTAAGTCTTTGGCATCTATGGTCAAATTTCCTGCTTTACCTATACTAGATGTCAAAGTTGTGACTATTCCACCGTTACGAATACTTAAACGACCTGTATTAATGTTAAGACTTCCAGCATCTCCAGACCCAAAAGTACTAGTAGAGATAGTGCTGCTAGCATTGCGTGACCTACCTACAACTTCTACTGAGTCTTTGGCATTTATGGTCAAATCTCCTCCACGACCAAGCTCAGTACTAGTGGTAATATCTCCACCATCGTTAATGCTCAATCGTTGTGTATTAATAGTTAATTGCCCACTTTTTCCAGTACCAAAAGCACTGGTTGTTAGTCTACTTCCTGTAGTCAGTGTCTCTCCAGTTTGTGGATCAATAAAAGTCGCTGTGCCGCTCAAGCTAACGAAGTCTGAAGCTGTAACTAATAAATTACCACTATTACCACTTCCTGACGATTGCGTGCCAATGTTGCCAGCGTTAGTAAGTGTAAGCGATCGCGCTTGCAGTTCAATATTCCCAGCATCACCTTGACCATTGCTGGTAGATGAAATCTCACTCAGTTCAGAAAGACTGATGTTACGAGCGTTAACCCTAATTGCGCCCCCTCCAGTTGTCGAAGCAAGAGCCTCATTTTGCAGAACTATATCCGCTTTCGACAAACTTTCTGAGAAACCTAACTGCATTTGATTTCCGCTACCAATTAAGTCAACAGTTCCCATTCCTGCAACTGCACCTAATTCCAAGCGATTTCCTAGAGAAGCTGCAATACCACCATCAAATGTAATATCTCCACCTATTAAATAAAAACTTCCCGGTATGGCAAGTTGACGACTACGGTTAATTATTTCACTTCTATTAATCCGATTCATAAACAATGCAGAAGGATTAATCGTCAACAACGGCACCGGTTCGGGATTCGTGGCGCTGAATTCTCCCTGGTTCCCAAACTTTACTCCGTTCGCAGTTGTCCCCACAAAGGAACTTTGCACATCTAAACTCGCATTCTGCCCAAAAATTATGCCGTTGGGATTGATTAAATATAGGTTAGGCTGCGATTCACCAAATGTTCCCAGTGTTCCCAATATTTCAGAGCGATTTGCACCCGTCACTCGTGCCAAAATATTCTGGATATCTGCACCAGGACTGAAAAAATACGCGCCCCGTCCCTCGCTGACGTTTAATTCTCGCAGGCTATGAAACAGGTTAATTCCGCGAGTTGCGCCACCTGTAATTACTTCGATTGGTAGTCCGCTAAAATTTTGTAATATTTGGGATGATTCTGCACCTAATGTAGCATCTGGTTGAATATTGCTTGGAGTACTCTGCGCTAAGGTTTTGCAGGTGAATGCATTTATTCCCGCTGATGTCAAGAGTCCGAGTAGTCCTAGTTGCCAATAACTTGACCAGTGTTTGGTGTTCATTAGATGCACTCCATAGATATTCGGAGTATCTAATGATTGGGGGTAAAAAAGCAATGCAGTTTTCTGCAGTAAATTATCTCACGAAAATAAGTTATGGTTATCAATTAACGACCGTAGCAAAAAATTGTAGGTTGGATGTAACGCAGTGAAACCCAACATCAACTTGTTCAGGCGTTGGGTTACACTCCGCTTCACCCAACCTACATCTCCAATTTTCCACGACTGAAATTTATTCCAAAATACCCAAATTATTAGATACTGTTCCTTGGGTTTTAGCGACGGTAGGACGTTAATGTCTGTTTTGCGTAAATATACTGTTATTGTTTCTGTTAGTCTCAGCACGGTTTTATTACTCAATAGTTGCAGTGGTAGTAAAGCTTCCCAATGCCAGCGACTAATTCAGCTAGTGAATCAAGGTAACTCTTTAATCGATAAAAATAAAGGACAGCAGGTAGTTACCAGCGTCCAATTGTCTAAGGATTTGGAAGTGATTACTAAATCTATCCAGGAGCTAAATTTAAGTGACCCTAAGCTCAAAGAATTTCAAAGTCGCTTTGTGGCTGTGTTTAAGAACTTGAGTCAAGCGATCGCTAAAGCTGCGAAAGCGCTATCTGTAGCCAAAACAGCTGAAGCATCTCCATCTGGTAGGGAAAAACTGCAAACAGCCAGAACAGAAATTGACACAGCTTTGACAGCAGCAGCAAAAAGCACTGGGAAAGAATCCGATAACCTAGTTAAACAGATTAATAAGTACTGTAGCGAGCCTTAGAGTGGGATGGGGAGTGTGGGAGGTGTGGGAGGTGTGGGAGGTGTGGGAGGTGTGGGAGGTGGGGAGGTGGGGTGATGGGGTGGTGGGGATTGAAGTGTGAGCCTTTGAGGCTCGAGTGTCAGCCTTTGAGGCTCGAGTGTCAGCCTTTGAACCTCAAGCTTCTCATTTCCCCACACCCCCCACACTCCCCACACCTCCCACACCTCGCACTCTCCCCACCTCCCCATCACCCCATCACCCCACTTCCCCCAGCCTCTCTTTTCTAAAATTGAATTTTACGCTTGAGCCGGAATTTAGAGTCAGCATTGGAAATCTTGTTTAACCTCAGCGGAGATAGTCCCGTAAACGCCTATGCTAGCGATGGGGTGAAGCCACGGTACAAGATGCAATCCACGGAACAAGAGGAGAAAAAACTGATGAGTAACATTCTAGATACTGCCATTGAAGCGATCGCTGCTCGTGAAATTCTCGACTCACGGGGTAGACCGACAATTGAAGCCGAGGTGCATTTGCTCAATGGTGCTGTGGGATTAGCGCAGGTTCCCAGCGGCGCTTCTACAGGGACTTTTGAGGCCCATGAACTGCGGGATGGTGACAAAGGTCGTTACGGGGGCAAAGGTGTACTCAAGGCAGTGGAAAATGTCAAGGAAGTACTTGCACCAAAATTATTAAACTTGGATGCTCTTAACCAAGAACTGTTAGATAAAACCATGATTGCCTTGGATGGTTCAGGTAACAAATCTAACTTGGGTGCAAATGCTATCTTGGCAGTCTCGCTCGCCGCAGCCAAAGCTGGCGCTGAGTCTCTGGGAATTCCCTTATATCGCTACCTGGGCGGGCCTTTAGCGAATTTGTTACCCGTACCCTTGATGAACGTAATTAACGGTGGTGCTCACGCTGCGAATAACGTTGATTTTCAAGAGTTTATGATTGTCCCCATTGGAGCACCTTCCTTTAAAGAAGCACTGCGGTGGGGTGCGGAGGTGTTCGCCACCCTCAGCAAAGTATTGGATGACAAAGGCTTACTCACTGGGGTGGGTGATGAAGGCGGTTTTGCCCCTAACCTAGAGTCTAACCAAGTGGCTTTGGAATTGTTAGTCGCGGCCATTGAAAAAGCTGGATACAAACCAGGGGAACAAGTAGCTTTAGCTTTAGATGTCGCTGCTAGTGAGTTTTACAAAGATGGGCAATATGTCTATGATGGTAAACCTCATGCACCCACTGAGTTTATTGATTATCTAGCTGAATTAGCTGACCAATACCCGATTGTGTCGATTGAGGACGGCTTACATGAAGAAGATTGGCAAAGTTGGGAGTTGCTCACGCAAAAGCTAGGTTCACGGGTGCAGTTGGTGGGAGATGATTTGTTTGTCACTAACGCTACCCGCTTGCAAAAAGGTATTGAGCAAAAAGCCGCTAACGCTATTTTGATTAAGCTCAATCAAATCGGTTCCCTCACCGAAACCTTAGAAACCATTGATTTAGCCACACGCAACGGTTTCCGGTCAGTCATTAGCCATCGCTCCGGCGAAACCGAAGACACAACGATCGCTGATTTAGCCGTAGCTACCCGTGCTGGTCAAATCAAAACTGGTTCCCTCTGTCGCAGTGAACGAGTAGCCAAATATAACCGCTTACTGAGGATTGAGGATGAATTAGGCGATCGCGCCGTTTATGCTGGTACCGTTGGTTTAGGGCCGAAGTAGCGACTAGGTGGGGAGATGGGGGGATGGGGAGATGGGGAGTGTGGGGAGAAAAAGAATTTATGCTTACGCTTGCGATCTTCTCCTTCCTTCCACACCTCCCACACTTCCCACCACCTCATGCCCCATTCACAAATAAAATCCTAATTTAGGCAACCCCAAGGTTTCATCCCAACCCATCATGATATTCATGCACTGAATGGCTTGACCTCCTCTTCCTTTAATCAGGTTGTCGATGACTGAGATGACAATCACCCGACCTGTACGGGGGTCAACTTCGACACCGATATAACAAATATTACTACCGCTAGCCCATTTGGTTTGGGGATAAATGCCGTTGTCACAAACTTTTACCCAGGGAGAGTTACGATAAAAAGCTGTATAAATTGTAATTAAATCATCTCCTACAAGACCTGGATCGCGGAGTGTGGCGTATACAGTTGCTAAAACCCCGTGTACCGCGGGCACGATATGGGGTGTAAACTGAACTGTGACTTCATGTCCCGCTATTTGACTGCAAATCTGCTCAATTTCCGGAGTATGGCGATGGCGGGCGACACCGTAAGCTGCTAGAGAGTTGTCAACTTCAGCTAGCAACGAATTGACTTTGCCTTGTCGTTTGCCGCAGGAGGGGCCAGACTTAGCGTCTATAATGGCGGTTTCTGGGACGATTAAGCCTTGTTTTAACAGTGGTAAAAGCGCTAAAAGACTGGCTGTGGGATAGCATCCAGGACAACCGACTAGTTGTGTTTCGGCAATGCGATCGCGGTAGAGTTCTGGTAATCCATAAATTGCTTTGGCTGCAACAGTGCGATCGCTCCTTGGAGTTCCATACCAGGTGGTGTAGGTAGCTAAATCTCGAAACCGATAATCAGCACTCAAATCCAGTACCTGACATCCTTTCTCTAACAGTTTTGGTGCAATTTTGCAAGCCTCGCCATTGGGTAGAGATAGAAAGACGACTTCACAGCGGTGAGCAATAGTTTCCGGCTCTATCGCCTCTATGGGGAGGTTAACCGCATGGGACAGATGGGCATAAATATCGACAAAAAGTTTCCCCGCACTGTGTTCACCGCCTAAATAAACCACTTCGACTTCTGGATGATCCATCAGCAGTCGCACTAACTGAACACCGCCATAGTCCGACGCGCCAATAATCCCAACGGGTACGCGTCTGAATTTACCCATGATAATGAAATCCTTAACATCAGGTTATTGAATTATTTCTTAGCTATCAACATATCAGTGAGCAAGACAATGGGGAATGGGGTGGTGGGGAGGTGTGGGAGGTGTGGGAGGTGTGGGAAGTGTGGGAGGTGTGGGAGGTGTGGGAGGTGTGGGAGGTGTGGGAAGTGTGGGAGGTGTGGGAGGTGTGGGAGGTGTGGGAGGTGTGGGAGGTGTGGGTAGGTGGGGATTAAAGCATTAGCCTTTGAGCCTCAAGTGTCAGCCTTTAAGCCTCAAGTGTCAGCCTTTGAACCTCAAGTGTCAGCCTTTGAACCTCAAGTGTCAGCCTTTGAACCTCAAGTGTCAGCCTTTAAGCCTCAAGTGTCAGCCTCTGAACCTCAAGTGTCAGCCTTTGAACCTCAAGTGTCAGCCGTCAGCCTCTGAACCTCAAGCGTCAGCCTCTGAACCTCAAGCGTCAGCCTTGGAACCTCAAGCGTCAGCCTCTGAACCTCAAGTGTCAGCCTTGGAACCTCAAGCTTCCCCATCTCCCCACCTACCCACACCTCCCACACCTACCCACACCTCCCACACTTCCCACACTTCCCACACCTCCCCACCACCCCATCTCCCCACCACCCCATCTCCCCACCACCCCACCTCCCCACACTTCCTCACCTTCCCAAAATTATCAAATCATTGCTAGTCTAATTCTCCGCCCGATAAAGGAGCTACAATCTAGAATAAGAAATTGTTAAAAAAATTTACTATTTATAGCTGGAAATCCTCTGTGTCAAAGCCTAAGACTAGTCAGCAGTCGCAACCTACTCCTCTCAACTCTCAAGAGCAAAGTCATGAGGTGGTTGCTCAAGTAGAAGCAGGAGTCCAGGTTGCTGAGTCCTCCACCCAAACCTTTAAATTTGATGCGATTGATGCTGGTTTAGCAGACTTAAAAGCTGGACGGATCATCGTCGTGGTAGATGACGAAAATCGAGAGAATGAAGGTGACTTGATTTGTGCTGCTCAGTTTGCCACCCCTGATATCATCAACTTTATGGCGGTGGAAGCAAGAGGGCTGATTTGTTTGGCGATGACTGGCGATCGCTTGGATGAATTAGATTTGCCACTGATGGTGAGCAATATTACAGATACTAACCAAACAGCGTTCACTGTAAGTATAGACGCCAGTCCAGAATTAGGCGTAACCACGGGCATTTCTGCTGAAGACCGAGCGCGGACTATTCAAATTGCTCTCAACCCAGCGACAAAACCCACAGACTTACGCCGCCCTGGTCATATTTTTCCAATTCGAGCTAAGGTGGGAGGCGTGCTCAAACGCGCCGGACACACAGAAGCGGCGGTGGATTTGTCAAGATTAGCTGGGCTATACCCGGCTGGGGTGATTTGTGAAATTCAAAACCCTGATGGTTCAATGGCACGGTTGCCAGAATTAATTGAATATGCTAAACGTCACCAGCTAAAGATTATTAGTATTGCCGATTTAATTAGCTATCGCTTACAACACGATCGCCTAGTTGTCCGCGAAAGTATTGCCGAACTACCCACCCAATTCGGTCATTTTCAAATCTACGCTTATCGCCACACAGTAGATAACTCAGAACACGTGGCGATTGTCAAGGGTGATCCGGCTAATTTTGTTGATGAAGCGGTGATGGTGCGGATGCACTCAGAATGCTTGACGGGTGATGCGCTGGGTTCCTTGCGCTGCGACTGTCGGATGCAACTACAAGCAGCATTAAAAATGATTGAAAATGCTGGTCAAGGTATAGTTGTTTACTTGCGACAAGAAGGGCGGGGAATCGGCTTGATTAACAAACTCAAAGCCTATTCCTTGCAGGATATGGGGCTGGACACAGTAGAAGCGAACGAGCGCTTGGGTTTTCCCGCAGACCTGCGCGACTACGGTATGGGGGCGCAAATGTTGATGGATTTGGGTGTAAATAAAATTCGCCTAATTACCAATAATCCCCGCAAAATTGCTGGTGTCAAAGGTTATGGGTTAGAAGTACTTGATCGTGTCCCGCTGTTGATTGAAGCGAATGATCACAACTCCTACTATCTAGCGACCAAAGCCAAAAAGCTCGGTCACATGCTGTTGCAAACTTATCTGGTGACAGTAGCGATTAAATGGGAAGATGACCCACAGTTAGTCACGAAACGCTATGAGCGATTAGAAAAACTGCGCCATTTCGCTAAAAGCCATCATCTATTATTACAGGAAGAAGCGCGCCCACTAGCGATCGCTATCTTTGACCAACCATCTTTAACAGTACACCTAGGTTTTGATCAACCCAAAGTTGCAGCCTGTGATTGGTATCAACAGCATGGACATCCTTACCTGCAAGCAGTCTGCCAAATTCTTGACAAGCTAGCAACCTTACCCTATGTTCAGCAGTTAGAATTCCTGATATCTTCTGGTTGCGACCCGTTGAGTAATCTCCAAATCCAGCTAGATCGACAGGTGTTATCTCTGGATACATTACCATCTACGATATGCGATCGCCTGGAGACGCAACAAATCTACAGTTTTAGTAAGCAAGGTTGAAATAATTCCTGATTCTTAAAAACTTTAGGGAATTCAAAAGCTGTGTAGCTCTGGTTTTTCAACTAGAGCTATTTGTTTACTATGCCTGTATGCTTAAATAAGCCCGCAAGCACATGTTAATTGTTGAGTCTGTTTAGCGTCACTACTACCCAATTCTTGCAATACGCTGAAATGGAACCCTTGAAACTGTTTGAACTTCTGTCTTAATTCATCTTTAGAAATCTTGCTTGTTCAACATCAAATTTTCTTAGCACCTTAATATCAAGAAATGGAAAAGTATTTAGTCACCAAAGAAGAGATTGAGTCTTATGAAGGAATAGAAAAAACACATTTTCTCAACTCCAATGCTCGCAGATTGAATAAGTCTCTAGGAGATTTGACGGGTTTAAAAAATATCGGTTTCCACATCATTGAAGTAGAGCCTGGACGTGAATCAACGGAGCTTCATATGCACTATCACGAAGAAGAGTGCGTATACATTCTTGAGGGAGAAGCTGAAGCAACAATTGGAGAAAGCGTTTATCCAGTTAAAGCAGGAGATTTTATTGGATATCGCGCTGGTGGTGAGCCGCACAAGCTGAAAAACACAGGTAATTCTATATTCAAATGTATAGTAGTTGGTCAAAGGCTAGACCATGATATCGGTGACTATCCAAATTTGCACAAGCGTATATATAGGAGCAAAGGTTTAAAGTGGAATCTGGTCGATATGGAAAACATAGATGAACCAGTAGCAGGTAAAAAGGCATAACGGGTAGAATGCATTTTCTCAATATACAAGTATGTCTATAGGAAAATCCGTTAATGATTTAAGAGGATGTTCCAGAAATAAAGAATAATGAAGACGAGTGCGCTAATCCATCAACTAAAGTGCACACTCTAGTTAAAGAACTACAAAACCAAAAAGACTTTAAATCTACAGGTTATTGATTTTTCCTATTTAATTGATATGGCTTGACGGAAAGAACGGAGTAGGTTGAGGAATTTGTCGCCATCAAAACTCAGCGGGTCTACTTTTCTTCCAGACCGGTCTACTCCCCGGTGGGTGGTAATCCGTTCGATGGGGATTTGACTCTGAGCAATTAACCAAGCCAGAGAATTATATTGAGGTTCTGTGTAACCGCTATGACCTTTAATATTGTTAAGCCCCCAAGCGTCTGGTGGCGTTTCTAAAGAGACATGATAAGCAAAATTGTTGACTGATGGCGGTAAATTAGGATTTGTCTGCACAGTCTCTATTCCATTAGCGCCGACAAATACTGAATCACCAGCGCCAAAAGCTCGTTTGTCTGGTGGGACTAAATAAACAATTGTTCCATCAAGTTTAACTAATGAATGATAACTTGCTTGGACGCTTTCATCATCATGGGGTGTTTGAAAAAAGTTGACGGCGCTGGAAGCTGAATTACTGGTTTCATGAATCACGACAATTGGTTCATTGTTGAAAAATACACCATTGGCGTTTTGAGCAAATCTTTCTCCATAATTACTGGGGTCTACTGTCGCCATTTCCAGTCTGGGTCTGTATTGTGCAAAAGCTGTGGTGGTTTTGTACCTGACTGGAGTTTGATTATTTTTTACGGGCGAATTGGTTTTGGTGGGAGGTTTGGAAGTTTTTGCAGATACTTCGGCTTGAGTTTTGGCTGATTGAAATTGCACCGGTGGATTTTGATTCCAGCTGATGATTGCTGGGTCTGGTTGCGCTGTCTGAATTTGTAGTTTTGTCGCTCGACCAATCAGTAAGGTTGCGGCCATAGCCATTAGCAACAGAGAAATTAATATAATTCTGGTAGCCCAGTCTCCGAACTTCATTTTTTTATATGAGTAATACTACTGCAAATAATCTTAATATTTTTATTTTACTGAAAAAAGGATACTAGTACAAAAAGTATAAAGTCTGAAGAATGCGGCGCAGGAGCATGGGCCTTCAAGGGAGAGTAGCGGCTGACTGCAGGCTAGGGTGAAGTATGAAGGGTGAAGGAAGTATGAAATTAATAAACTTGTATATCTAGCCTTTCATAGATTTGTCAAGGGTGCTTTATTTACACCGTAGCGTACTAGTATATCCGTGAATGTTAAGTAATTGCTTTCTGACTTTCTTCTATCTATGGATTGATGTTGAGCATGACTTGTGTTACACAAACGTTACTGTGTGACGTTGATTGTGCTCAAGTAAATTTGTTATGAAAAGTTGTTAAACAACATAAGATGTATATGATATGTGTGGGATTTTAAATTATGCCAAGAAATATCAATATTTGAGAAGCGAGGGGTGAGAGACGGGAGTTTTTGATATTAGGTAGTGAAATTTTGCTGTGAATGACTGATAAAAAATGTGGTTTTTGAGTGGGGATTTTCTAGCATAAACTACGCTAAAAAACAGCATTAATTGCTACAACTTGATTTTTAGGAAAAATAACCTTTATTACAACTTCCAAAAAAATTTATAGGCACAATGAGGGCAGAAAAACAATATTGTTTATTTGCGCTCGGAGACCAATAATGGTAGCGATGTCTACGACCGGCAATGCCAACGCAGAGAACGTTCAGCATCGGCTAACTATACAAACTGTAGAAATAGCCCCTAATACGACGGCGATTCGCTCTCTTGATTGGGATCGCGATCGCTTCGATATCGAATTCGGACTGCAAAACGGCACGACTTACAATTCCTATCTAATACAAGGTGAACAAACAGTTTTAATCGATACTTCCCATCAGAAGTTTCGTCATCTGTATTTAGAAACTCTAAAAAGCTTGGTTAATCCCAAGGCGATTGATTACATAATTGTTAGCCACACAGAGCCAGATCATAGCGGTTTGGTGGAAGATGTATTGCAGTTAGCGCCGAGAGCCACTGTTTTAGCGTCTAAAATTGCCTTACAATTTTTGGAAGGCTTAGTACACGATCCTTTTTCTAAGCGGATTGTTAAAAGTGGCGATCGCATAGATATTGGTAAAGGACACGAAATTGAATTCGTGAGTGCGCCTAATCTCCACTGGCCAGACACCATCTTCAGCTACGATCGCCAAACGGAAATCATCTACACCTGCGATGCTTTCGGGATGCATTTCTGTGACGAGCGCACTTTTGATGAAGATTTAGAAGCGCTCGAAGCTGACTTTAGATTTTATTACGATTGTTTGATGGGCCCCAACGCTCGCTCGCTGTTAAACGCCATGAAGCGGATGGGTGAACTGGGAAAAATCAAAGTGATTGCTAATGGTCACGGGCCATTACTTTATCACCATCTCGATGTGCTGACTGGCTGCTATGAAACTTGGAGCCAAAGACAAGCTAAAGCGGAAACCACCGTCGGCTTGTTCTATGTTTCAGAATATGGTTTCAGCGATAAGTTAGTGGAAGCAATCGGCGAAGGAATCCAAAAAACTGGCGTGGGAATTGAATTTCTCGATCTCAGTTCGGCTGATATCCAAGAAGTACAGGAATTGGCTTTGAGAGCGGCGGGAATTATCATTGGTATGCCTCCAACTGCTGCAGCTGGAGCTCAAGCTGGGATTAGTTCCCTGCTAGCTGTGGCGAAAAATAAGCAACTCGTGGGACTGTTTGAGTGTTACGGCGGGGATGATGAACCCGTCGATACGCTGCGGAGAAAATTCATTGACTTGGGTGTGAAAGAAGCCTTTCCCGCCATTCGCATTAAACAAGCTCCTACCGCTGCTACTTATCAACTGTGTGCGGAAGCGGGGACAGACTTGGGACAAGCGCTGATGCGGGAACGCAACATGAAGCAAATCAAGTCTTTAGATGTGAACATGGAAAAAGCCTTGGGACGCATTAGCAGCGGGCTGTACATTGTCACCACCAAAAAAGGTGATGTTAGCAGCGCCATGTTAGCGTCTTGGGTGAGTCAAGCGAGTTTACAACCCTTGGGATTCACCATTGCTGTTGCCAAAGACCGCGCTATTGATTCTCTCATGCAAATTGGCGATCGCTTCGTTCTCAATGTCCTGGAAGAAGGAAATTACCAAGAACTCAAGCGCCATTTCCTCAAACGCTTACTTCCCGGTGCTGACAGATTTGCTGGAGTCAGAACCCAAACTGCGAAAAACGGTTCTCCCATTCTCACAGATGCTCTGGCATATATGGAATGTGAAGTGCAAAGCAGCATCGAGTGTAGTGACCATTGGATTTTATACTGCACCGTTCAAGAAGGTCGCGTCTCCAAACCCGACGGATTAACAGCAGTTCGCCACCGCAAAGTAGGTAATTATTACTAAGAAAGGATGAGGTATGAAGTATGAGGTATGAAGTATGAAGTATGAGGTATGAAGTATGAAGCGTAATATTTTAGCCTTCAGCCTTAATCCTTCACCAGCCTTCACCCTTCACCCTTCACCCTTCATACTTTCTTACCTTCATCCTTCATCCTTCATCCTTCACCCTTCATACTTCATACTTCATCTTTCATACTTCCTATGAGCAATTCCAAACCCCGTGACGTACAAGTTTTGCCCATTGCGACAAATACTAAGGTTCTCAGAGCGCGTAGTTGGTCACGTCTGCGGTTTGAAATTGAATATGCACTGGAAAGGGGTACCACTTCCAATTGCTATTTAATTGAAGGTGATAAAACTGCAATTATTGACCCACCTGCGGAAAGCTTCACAGAAATTTATTTAGAAGCTCTACAGCAAACCATAGATGTGAGACGGTTAGATTATGTAGTTTTAGGTCATTTTAATCCTAACCGCGTTCCCACTTACAAAGCTCTTTTAGAACTAGCACCACAACTGACTTTTGTGTGTTCTCTTCCTGGCGCTGCTAATCTGCGCAACACTTTCGCAGAAGCAGGTTTGAATATTTTAGTGATGCGGGGAAAAGAAACTTTAGATTTAGGTAAGGGACATGTTTTAAAATTCCTCCCCACTCCCAGTCCTCGTTGGCCGGAAGCGTTGTGTACCTATGACCAGCAAACCCAAGTCCTCTACACAGATAAGCTTTTTGGTGCTCATATTTGTGGTGATGAGGTTTTTGATGACAATTGGGAAGCGTTCAAGGAAGATCAACGCTACTATTACAACTGTTTGATGGCTCCCAATGCGCTACATGTGGAAGCGGCTTTGGAAAAAATCTCGGATTTGCAGGTGAGAATGTATGGCGTTGGTCACGGGCCTTTGGTGCGTACCAGTTTAATCGAACTGACCAAGGCTTATGCTGATTGGAGTCACGCCCAAAGAACAAGGGAAATTTCCGTAGCGTTGCTTTATGCTTCAGCTTATGGGAACACGGCGACTTTAGCTCAGGCGATCGCTCTGGGATTAACTAAGGGCGGAGTGGCTGTAAAATCAATTAATTGCGAATTCGCACCCCCCGACGAAATCCGCGCCACTGTGGAGCAATGTGATGGCTTTATTATCGGTTCTCCGACTATTGGTGGTCACGCCCCCACTCCCATTCATACCGCCTTGGGAATTGTGCTGACGGTTGGTGATAATACTAAACCGGCTGGGGTGTTTGGTTCCTATGGCTGGAGTGGTGAAGCTTTTGATTTAATTGAAGGTAAACTGCGGGATGCGGGTTACAAGTTTGGTTTTGAAACTTTAAAGGTGAAGTTTAAACCCGATGATGTCACCCTCAAGTATTGTGAAGAGGTGGGCACAGATTTTGCTCAAGGATTGAAAAAGGCGAAAAAAGTGCGCGTACCACAACAAGCTGCTACTCATTTAGAACAAGCCGTAGGGCGGATTGTCGGCTCAGTTTGCGTGATTACAGCCAAGCTGGGAGAAGTTTCTACGGGAATGCTCGGCGCTTGGGTATCTCAAGCTACCTTTAACCCCCCAGGACTAACAATAGCGATCGCCAAAGAAAGAGCGATAGAGTCTTTATTATATCCAGGGGGTAAGTTTGCGTTGAATATCCTGGAAGAAGGACATCATCACGATTACATCAAACATTTCCGCAAATCCTTCGCGCCTGGAGAAGACAGATTCAGCAGTTTTTCCACAGCGCTGGCAGATAATAGCTGTATTGTATTTACAGATGCGATCGCTTTTCTGGAATGCTCAGTCAGTCAGCGTTTAGAATGCGGCGATCACTGGGTTGTTTATGCAACAATTGACAACGGTAAGTTGCTCAAACCTGATGCAGTAACTGCGATCAACCACCGCAAAACTGGTACTCATTATTAGCAATGATCATTTGTAACGTGGGTTGAGCGGAGTCGAAACCCACCCCACACGTATCTAGATCCCCGACTTCTTGAAGAAGTCGGGGATCTGAGTATTCAGTGTTCCACGCAGCCGGAATTAACTTCTGTCTTCATGTTATTTAGCACTACTGAGGAAATTATTTACATAAGCTTTATCTTTGAAGTCAAAAAATACACTTACTGATATCTCGCATAGCTTACCCAGTAACAGCTTGGCAGAAAGTATGTATAAAATAGTTTGTTAAGATTCTGTAAATCTCACTAAGTCAGTGAAATAGCTGGAAAGTAATATGCAATGCTGTTCTATTAGTCAATACTAGTACCTGTAGTCAAAGTTGTAACCACATAGAACAACAAAGCAAGTTTAAAAGCTGAGTCATATTGATCACGGCTTCTTACCTTTGCAGCTTTATTTGGCAATCACTCCAAGTATTGGTACATTTCGTTACTGGGTATATCTACCAACAACCTTTATTTATTGAGGAGCGTTGGTTTGATGATTGGATTTGAAGTAAGAAATAATTTACACAATGTAAGTGTCAAGGCAAAATCAATTGTTGCAAGCGTCTTTAGTGCCAAACAGACAAGTGTTGCTGAAGATATTTCCAAATCTCGCATACGCAAAGTCGGTTTGATGGCGTTTGCATTGGTAGGTTTAGCTACACCTGGAGCAGCGCTCATGACTTTGGGAACAGTAAGTACTGTTCAAGCTGCTACTATCGACACGACACCAAGTTGGAACGGCTCCACCGAAATAAGTAGTTTTGGTGAACCAGATACAGCTACCTATGGGCAGACTTTTACTGTTGGTACTGATAATATCATTAATAGCTTCACCTTTTACTTGAAAAACAACCCAGGCGTAGATTTTGCAGGTTATATAGCAGCGTGGGATGGCACTAAAGCACAAGGTCCTATTTTGTACAACAGTGGAGTGAGATCAACTGGTGCTGGAGGAGGGTTTCAAGAATTTGCCTTTAATACAGGGGGGATTGCCTTAACATCTGGTGCACAGTACGTCGCATTCCTAAGTGCTTCAAATTTCTTTGATGGTAATTTTGCTACAACTACATTAGGTTACCTTGGTCAGGACGTCTATCCTGGAGGAGGTTTTGTCTTTTTAAATAACGGGTCAGATTTTAGTCAACTAACCACAACCGCTTGGCAAACGTTTATAGGAGATGGAGTTGATGACACAGCTTTCAAAGCCTCTTTTAATGCTCAACCTGTCCCTGAACCTTTGACGATCTTAGGTACTATGACAGCTGCTGGTTTGGGTGTAGCGATGCGCCGTAAGCAAAAGCAGCAACAAAAAGCGACAACCAAGGTAGGATAATCTCACCAAGCGATCGCACTCACTTGAATATTTTCCACTATATCAATTAGATAGGTAGGGGCACAACGATTATTGTGCCCCTATAATTATCTTTACTTGTGCCGCGACGTTTCGTTGTTTCGTGCAGGCAAAAGCAGCTTCTGTCGTCCCGAAATTAACATCTGTCCCGACATTTCCGTGTTTCGCGCAGCCAAAAGCAGCTTCTGTCGTCCCGAAATTAACATCTGTCCCGACATTTCCGTGTTTCGCGCAGGCAAAAGCAGCTTCTGTCGTCCCAAAAGCAACTTCTGCCGTGACATTTCCGTGTTTCGCGCAGCCGAAAGCAATTTCTGTTTTGAAAATAGAGGTTAGGGGTCAGGGAAGAGAGATTTTTATGTTTGCTTGTGGGATTTTCCCATGATTGACTAGTTCCAGCCTTTTACTAGAATGGTTTTTTTATTCCTCTATCCCTTACCGTTTTTACTGTCTTAAGGTTGTTGAACTTCACAACTACTTAATCCTCTAGCCCTTTTGACAAATTTCTCATCAAAAGTATAAAATTTAGTATAATTCTGACTATTTGCTAGGTGAAAAGCATCCGCAAAATCTAAGCCAGCTTCGTGCCATTGCAGTGCTTGAGCAATTAAGCTTACGTGATGAAGATGGACATTAGATAAGCCGAAAAGTTTTTTCAAAGCTGCACAAATCTCGACGGGCTTAAATTTATAAGCAAATCTAAGTACCCATTCAGTTTCCAGAATAACTGTATCGGGCACAAAAACATTCTGCGTCTGAAAAATCTCTAAGCTTTTTTGATATTGCAATTCATCATCTTGAGTCAAAAACCGCACGATTATATTAGTATCAACTACCACCATGCCATAATTCCTCTACACCTTGACGGATGGCATCATCCATTTCCGCAAGAGTTTTTGGTGTACCTTGATATTTTAAGCAACCAGCAACATCAGCTAATGTGGTTTGTAAAAAATGTTTTTTTGGTTTAAAAAGAATTCCATCACCCATGTCAATTGCTATTAATTCCTGACCTGCTTTCCAGTCATGAGATTTCCGCAATGATTCGGGAATAATCACTTGTCCTTCATCGGAGATTTTTGTGATTTCCATAATTGAGAACAGCAGAAAATATAATTGTTCTGTGGGAATTATATATCGATATCCCTTTGAAACTGGAAAATTTATAGGAAAAAATATGACACTTGCGCGGGTCTTGATACACGCGACGCTTGATGTTGTTACATCTCCAATATTTTGACACCCCTGTGCTACATCCAGCATCAGCAATAAGTGGGGACACAGACATGGCGAAAGTGATTACCGAAAGTGATTACCAAAAGTGATTACAATGATCAAGGTCAAATCCGAGTCTTGGGTATAGTCGCTCATGGAAAACTTTACTTTTTGCAACCCGGTGAAAATCCTGTTTGGCAAAGGTCAAATTGCCAACATTGCGGCAGAAATTCCCGCTGATGCTAAAATTCTCATTACCTACGGCGGTGGTAGCATTAAAACCAACGGCGTCTATGAGCAGGTGAAATCTGCGTTAGCGGGACGAAATTTGTTGGAGTTTGGCGGTATTGAACCCAACCCCCACCTAGAAACTCTTCTCAAAGCGGTGGAAGTGGTGCGGAATGAGGGTGTAGATTTTATCCTATCTGTGGGTGGTGGTTCGGTGCTCGATGGCACTAAGTTTATCGCGGCTGCGGTGTCTTTTGTCGGTGATCCTTGGGATATTTTAGCTAAAAACGCACCTGTCACCTCTGCGGTGCCTTTTGGTGCGGTGCTAACTCTCCCCGCAACAGGTTCGGAAATGAACACAAACTCAGTTGTTACTAAGTGGGAAACCCAAGAAAAACTATATTTCAGCAGTCCTTTGGTGTTTCCTCGGTTCTCTGTTCTTGACCCAGAAACGACTTTTTCTCTACCTCCTAGACAAATTGGTAATGGAATTGTCGATGCTTATACCCATGTGATGGAGCAGTATTTGACGTATCCTGTGAATGCGCCTTTGCAAGATCGATGGGCGGAGTCAATTCTGCAAACACTGATTGAAGAGGGGCCAAAAACTCTCGCTAATCCCCAAGACTACGACGCCCGCGCTAATGTCATGTGGGCTGCAACTTTAGCATTAAATGGACTCATCGGTGCAGGTGTACCCCAAGATTGGGCTACTCACATGATTGGTCACGAATTGACAGCACTCCACGGTTTAGATCACGCTCAGACTTTGGCGATTGTGCTACCTAGCACCCTCACAATTAAGCGCTCAAGCAAATGGCAAAAGCTGCTACAATACGGCGATCGCGTTTGGGGTATCGTTGATGGTAGCGAAGAAGAACGGGTAACAAAAGCGATCGCTAACACTCGCAATTTCTTTGAATCAGTAGGTGTACGCACTCGCTTATCTGACTACGGCGTCGGTTTAGATACCATTTCCGTGATTATCGAACGGTTTGAACAGCGCGGTTTTGTCGCCTTGGGTGAACACCAAGATGTTAATCCCGAAGTCGTTGAGCAGATTTTAACTCTTTGTGCTTAGAGGTTAGAGGTTAGGGGTTAGGGAAGATTTTTAATGATCTTTTCCCTATTCCCCGGTATCAATTGACTTGCCTTTTTTATCGTGATAATTTAAAACAGACCATTCGGTTGGTAATATTTTGGAAAATTAAAAGGAAAAAAATTCATCCCTAACCCCTTGAATGTCTAAAGGTCAAGAAACAAAAGCTAGGATTATCCAAAAAGCAGCCGAACTGTTTAACCAACAGGGATATGCTGGCTCGTCGATTGCGGATATTATGCGGGTTACAGGTTTGCAGAAAGGAGGAATTTACAACCACTTTCAGAGTAAAGATGAACTAGCACTCTTAGCTTTTGAATATGCGATCGCCTGTGTCAGTCAGCGCACCAGAACCGCATTACGCAGCCAGCGTCACGCCATAGACCGCCTGAAAGCGATGATTAATATATCTGGTAGTTATTTAGATAGTCCACCGATTAAAGGAGGATGTCCCTTACTAAATACGGCTGTGGAGAGTGATGACGCTTATCCAGTATTACGCGATCGTGCTCAACAGGCGATGAATTCTTGGCGACACTTAATTTGTCATGTCATTGAAAAGGGCATTAAAAATGGGGAAATTAAGTCAAAAATCGACGCTGATGAAATTGCAACTATCATCATCATCACATTAGAAGGAGCCATCATGATGAGCAAGCTATATGGGGATGGAATTCACATGCAAAGGGCAATTAAACACCTTCATCAATATCTAGAAAGTCAACTTAAAATTGATTAAATTATCAGATATAAGTTAGATATTTATTCTATTATTTTTCAGACCGAACAGTTGGATATATCAGCTAAAAAGTAATTATGTCATTAACACAAAACTTGCAAAGACCATTAGAAATTGAGATCAAAATACCCGTCAGAACTTATGACATAGACTTTATGGGCATCGTCTGATGCAAAAAGTTGTGCAAAAAAGCTTTAATGTTACACCAGAATCTGCCGCCCAAGCTTACGAACAAACCCAGAGTATTTTTGCTAAAGTCAGCGCTTTGTTAGCCGATGGACGAACTTATTTAGTGGGAGATACTTTTTCTGCTGCTGATATCACATTCGCTGCGCTAGCGACCCCAGTGTTACAACCCCCAGAACATCCGATAAAGCGCCGGAATTTACAAACACTACCAGCCAAAATGGTATCAGAAATTAATGCTATTCGAGAGACTTTAGCAGGAGCTTTTGTACTGCGTTTATACCAGAATAGATGAGAGCAAAAATCAATTATTACAAACTCAAATATCGCAGGTGATGCATAAAATATTCATAGGAGCACAACAGTGTTGTGCTCTTATCTATATGTAACATTATTTTTTATAATTGATATGAGATAAAATAATTGCATATTAAATTAGTGACAATACTGAACTCTATAATTAGCTTTGCAATGTCATTAAAAAAGTTTTACAAATACCTCATTAATTATTGATTTTTTACATCTATTGTTAATATACATCAAATTCAAAATCACAAACTTTTAATAACTCCTGACTTCATTAAGCAACAAAGTCACAGAAAATCTAGCTTTGATAAAGCTAACTCCGTGTCAATACGTTAGTTCTTTCTGTGAAGAATTGAGGATCAGGAATAAACAAAGTTAAGACTATATACCAGTGTACTTAGATAAGTCTTTTAGTTTGATATTTGATGTGCGTGTAAATCTTTTGAGATAACGTCTCGAAGTTAAGTTATCAGTCGTGCGAGTTATTTTCACCCAACCGTATTAATTTTATCCAGGTACTGATTTAAAAAACTTAATAATAAAACTTCCTGTGAACCCTGGTTGAGTTTTTATTCTTAAGTTAACGTATGGTAATCAGATTTTTATACCTGTCTTCTACTTTAAGGTAAACTTTATGCTCCATAAAAATATTCTTAGACAAAATCAAGAATCACGAGTTTTAATCGTCTCTATGAGAAATTTGAAATGTCATGTTTCTCGCGCCGCAATTTATGAATTTGAAGATTTTATTCGTAGTTACGATGCAGTTGATCTAATTCAACCTAGTTTAGATCCTAATGTTTTTAAGTTTACTAATAAATTAGCCAACGCCACAGCCAATTTTTTACATAATGGCAATTTGGTTTCGTCATTATTAAACCAAAAAATTCAGGTAGATAAAGAATATGATTTGTTTTTCTTTTTTTGCCAGTCAATTCAGGATGTTATGGTTTTAAACTCGATCAAAGGCTGGCGAGAAAAGTGTCGTTATGCTGTTTGTTGGCTAGATGAAATTTGGGCAAAAGATATTGATAATTGGACACCACAAATCCAGTTTTTGAAAAAATTTGATCAAATTTTTATGAACTTTAACTCTAGTATTGAGGGAGTTACTAGCATTATTCAAAAATCTTGTCATTCCCTGGCGTATGGTATAGACGCCATCAAATTTTACTCAAATTTTAGTGATAGCGATCGCCTTGTTGATGTTTTGAACATTGGACGACGTTCCGCAGTGACGCATAACTCTTTATTAAAATTGATGGAGCAGAAGAATTTATTTTATGTTTACGATACTATCAAAGAATTATATATGGTTGATTATCGCCATCATCGCCATTTATACACTAATTTTGTCAAGCGAAGTCGCTACATAATAGTCAATAAAGCAAAATTTGATTTACATGGTCAAAGTAATTTGCAAGAAGAAGTAGGGCCGCGCTTTTTTGAAGGAGCAGCGGGAGGAGCAATTATGTTGGGAGTAGTTCCCAAATGTCAGGGTTTTGCTGAAAACTTTGATTGGTCAGATGCGGTGATTGAAATTCCTTTTGATTGCCCTAATATAGGCGATATCATAGCTGATTTAGATACCGAAACTGAGCGTTTAGCTAGAATCCGGACAAACAATATTGTCAATTCTTTATTAAGGCACGATTGGGTATATCGTTGGGAGAAAATTTTGGCAACAGTGGGACTCAATACAACTCCACAAATACAAGAACGAAAAGCTGTTCTAAAAAACTTAGCTGACGAAATATTAAGTACTTCAACAACTTCTAGCTATCAAAAACAAACAGCTTTGATTAATTAGAACTTTTAGGAATTATGCATTGATAAAAGTTTAATTATAGCGCTTCTGGTTTTTGACTTATTTAGGCATAATTCCTAATTTATTCCTGTTAGATTTTCATTCGTGTGAATTTAGTATATCAGTTATTTACTTGGTATTACATACCTGTTATTTGTCACCTTTATTCGTTTTAATTATGTTAATTGATGCGCTTAACTTATCATCTGATCAAATTGTCGAAACCGACGTTTGTATTGTTGGTGCTGGCCCAGCAGGTCTTACTTTAGCAAGAGAATTTGCAGATACAGATTTACAAGTTTGTTTGTTAGAAAGTGGAGGGATAGATTTTGATAAAAATACTCAGGCGCTTTCTGAAGGTGAAAGTGTAGAAAATCTTTTTGGAAATTTAGCAGATTTACGCCGTTTGCAGTTTGGTGGTACAGCAAATAGTTGGAGTATTAGAATCGGTAAAAATGAAATTGGAGTGAGACATTTACCGCTGGAGCCGATAGATTTTGAAAAGCGGGATTGGCTACCTTATAGTGGTTGGCCTTTTAATAAATCTCATCTTGATCCTTTTTATGAGCGTGCTCAAGTAGTTTGTAAACTGGGGTCTTTTGTCTATGATGCTGAATCTTGGCAAAATGAGCAAACACCTCAGTTACCTTTTAAAAATCATGTGATGACTAGCATGTTTCAGTTTGGCCCGCGTGCTGTTTTCACCCATGAATATCGGGAGGAAATTCATCGCGCTAAGAACATTACTACTTATCTTCACGCTAATTTGTTGTCAATAGAAACAGATGACACAGCTAAAACTGTAACTCGGTTGCGGGTAGCTTGTTTATCTGGAAAAAATTTTTCGATTCGAGCTAAAATATTTATTTTGGCAGCGGGTGGAATTGAGAATGCACGGCTACTTTTGCTATCAAATAAAGTTCAAAAAGCTGGGCTAGGTAATCAAAATGATTTGGTAGGCAGATTCTTTATGGATCATCCTTTAGTGAAGTGTGGTAAATTGATTCCTGCTAGTCCAGATGTTTTTAAAAACACAGCTTTATATGATTTGCGGCGAGTGAACAATATACCAGTGATGGGTAAATTGGGGTTAACACAAGAGGTGATGCGCCGCGAACAATTACTCAATATCAGTGCGATTCTTTTTCCTGTGCCGAAGCCTGTGCAATTAAAAGCAGTTAACTCACTGAAAACACTGCTTTCTTTGATTCACAATCCTACACTAAAAAAAGATACTATCAAACATATAGGCAATGTGATTGTTGGTCTGGACTATATTTTACCTGCTGCTTATGGAGCATTAACTAAGCAGGAACCTTTTCTTCCTAGTTTGGCTTGGGGTGGTTGGTCGCGCTTGAGCAATATTGCAGGGAGATTTAGTGAGTTTGAGGTTTTGCATCAAACAGAACAAGCGCCATTTCCAGATAACAGATTAACATTAACTGATGAGCACGATCGCTTGGGTCGCCAAAAGGTAAAATTACACTGGCGATGGCATGATATTGATATTGACACAATTAAGCGATCGCAGGAAATTCTCAAAGCAGAATTTGCTCAAGCGGGAATTGGTGAACTGCAAATCGAACGCGACGGAGAATTACCAAAATTGATTCATCCAGGCGCCCATCATCACATGGGAACCACAAGGATGCATGATAGTCCACTCCAAGGTGTGGTTGATAGCAATTGCAAACTGCACGATGTAGCAAACTTGTTTATCGCAGGTAGCTCTGTATTTCCTACAGGCGGCTTTGCTAATCCTACACTAACGATTGTGGCGCTGGCAATTAGACTAGCTGACCATGTTAAAGCCGTGTTGAAGACATAGAGCACCAGAGATGAGATTCCCCATGCCCCAGGCTGTATCATCTATATTTAATGATATGCACGCCCGGTGAGTACTTGAATTATGGACAAACAACCGATACAAGTAATTGGAGGTGGACTAGCGGGGACAGAAGCAGCATGGCAAATCGCCCAAGCTGGGATACCAGTAATTTTGCACGAAATGCGACCAAATCGCTTTAGTCCGGCGCATCACACAGAGCATTTAGCAGAATTGGTGTGCAGTAATTCCTTTGGCGCTATGGCTAGCGATCGCGCCACAGGATTATTACATGCAGAATTGCGCCAACTTGGTTCTATAATTGTGGCAAAAGCAGATGAACACGCCGTACCCGCAGGCGGTGCTCTGGCTGTAGATAGGGGTAAATTTGGCGAAGATTTAACCGCAACCTTATCTCAACACCCGTTAATTGCATTCCGTCGTGGTGAAATATCTGCAATTCCTGAAGGAATTGTGGTCTTAGCAACTGGGCCTTTAACTAGTCCTGATTTAGCTGCAGATTTGCATCGCTTCACCGGGATGGAATACCTGAGTTTTTTTGATGCAGCTAGTCCGATCGTTGTGGGAGAATCAATTAATCGAGATATTGCCTTTATGGCATCGCGTTATGACAAAGGAGAAGCAGCCTATCTCAATTGTCCCATGAATAAAGAGCAATATCTGCGGTTTTGGGAAGAACTGCGAACAGCGGAACAAACAGAACTCAAAGATTTTGAACGAGAAACAGCGAAATTTTTTGAAGCTTGTTTACCCATCGAAGAACAAGCATTGCGGGGAGAAGACACCATGCGTTATGGCCCTCTCAAGCCTGTGGGATTGTCTGATAGTCGTACCGGGGAACGTCCATATGCGGTGGTACAGTTGCGACAAGAAGACAAAGCCGGTCAACTATGGAACATGGTAGGATTTCAAACAAATCTGCGTTGGGGTGAACAAAAGCGAGTCTTTCAACTGATTCCTGGCTTAGAAACAGCAGAATTTGTGCGGTTGGGAGTTATGCATCGCAACACTTTTATTAATGCACCCCAGTTAATGTATCCAACTCTGCAATTTAAAGGGCGTCCCACATTACTAGCCGCTGGACAATTAATTGGGACTGAAGGTTACACTGCAGCAGCTGCGGGTGGTTGCTTGGCGGGAATTAATGCAGCTAGGTTAGCTTTAGGTAAAGAAACGTTAATTTTACCACCGACAACCATGATGGGCGCATTGTTTGAGTTTATCAGTTCGGCTTCACCAAAACACTTCCAACCCATGCCTCCCAACTTTGGTATTTTCCCAGAATTGGGGATGAAAATCAAGAGTAAACCAGAGCGTTATGGACGTTACCGCGATCGCTCTTTAGCTGATTTGGCAAATTGGAAAACTGAAAATTTATAACCCATTTCGGCGTTGCTGAATCATCGCTCCCCTCTAACGAGCGTTAAGATAAATCAATTAACCTGAAATTCTCTACCAAAACCATGACTCTAGCTAAAGAAATAGAGACTACACAGGACATAGCAGAAGATGTTATTGTTCCTCCAGGTGATTTATATAGCGATGAGCCTCCCTTGGAAAGCGAACTACATCTAGAGCAAATCATGCTCTTACTAAAATGTCTAAAATGGTTGTGGCGCGATCGCCATGATTTCTACGCTGCTGGCAACTTAACAATTTACTATAGCGAAAATCAACGCAAAACAGAACATTTCCGCGGCCCAGATTTTTTTGTGGTGCTAGACACAGAACGCAAAACCCGTAAAAGTTGGGTTGTGTGGGAAGAGGAGGGAAAATATCCCCACGTAATTTTAGAAATTCTTTCGCAATCAACAGCTAATATTGACAGAAATAGTAAGAAAAAACTTTACCAAGATACTTTTCGGACTCCTGATTATTTTTGGTTTGATCCCTATACATTAGAATTTGCTGGCTTTCATTTGTTAGATGGTAAATATCATCCTTTAGAACCTAATAATCAAGGGCATTTGTGGAGCCAACAGTTAAACTTATATTTGGGTATTTATCAAGGATTATTGCGATTTTTTACGCCAGCAGGTGAGTTAGTTCCTACCCCTGAAGAAGTCGCCGAGTTAGCAGAATATGAACGTCAGCAAAAGGAAATAGCTGAACAAAAAGTAGAAAAATTGGCTGCGAAATTGCGAGAATTAAATATTGATCCAGATGCAATTGATTAAAAATTCTCATTAGGAGATGAAGAGGGTTTTGGTGGGTTTCGGCTCCGCTCAACTCACCCTACTGATACTCCCCTATCCCTTACTCATCCTTAACAGTCGCCATTCCATGTATTCCCAGTCCCGCGATGACACCTCCCAATAATCCCCAAGTGCCATCGGCAAATACGTTGATGCGATGAATAAAGGTGCGATGATAGCTATACTCTAATTGTCTGTCGTTGACTTTTCCTTCCTGTACCAGCTTTTCCACATATTTTTCTGCTTTTCCTAGTGCGTCATAATCGAGATTAAACCAATACAGCGATACTCCCACCACTGCTAAACCGGGAAACACTAAGGTAATTAAAAGAATTGCTAGGCGTGTCTTCATGCTTGTTAATTAATAAACTTATACCAATTTAAATAATTTTTGCAACAGATGAATGGTTGATCAGATCAGGGCGAACAACAGATGAATGGTTGATCAGATCAGGGCGAACAACCGTTCGCCCCTACTGTCCCATTCTTTTTTGAAAATGGTATTACTCAATACTGACATTTTTGCGCCGGATGCAATACAAGATAGGGAACCGAAAACTTGCTGTTAGATGTGGCTGAGTTTTGGGAAGAATGCTGTTTATGCTCGCAATTCTCTAGCTCTAACAGCATGAAAGCGCCCATTGTGCAATGTATAAAATTTGGCTGGTGTTGGTTGATGCTTTACTGTATGCTGTTGTGGTTGCCGGTATCTGCGACACCTGCAATTGATACTCTGCGACAGCAACAGCAACAAATTCAACAACAGCGTCAGCAGGTGGTGAGAGAACGCGATCGCTTAACTAATCTCCAAAATGCAGCTGAAAATCACCTGACTGGTTTAAAGCAAAATCTGAAAACTACCCAAAGCCAAATTCAAGATAGCGAGTCGCGGTTAAAGCTAGCTACCGCTAGTCTGCAGCAGTTGCAAGTTAATTTAGCACAGGCAGAACGCGCTTATGAACAACGCCGACTAGCGACTGTGACTAGGCTGCGATTTTTACAGCGTAGGCGCAGCCCGCCGCAGGCATCGCCTGCTTCCCAAGGATGGGGTGTTTTATTGCAAAGCCGCAACATCAGCGATTTTCTCAGCCGTCGTCATCAACTGAAGTTAGTTTATCAAACAGACCAACAAATTTTAACTCAACTCAGTGCCCAAGCTAACCGCATCAACAACCAAAAAAGCGCAGTAGCACAGCAAAAAAATGAAATCGCATTGATTCGTCAGCAATTACTGGCACAAAAAGCCGATTATCAAGCTCAAGCGCAGACACAATCAGAATTGATTCAGCGCTTGAATAGCGATCGCCTATCTCTAGAAGCAGCCCAAAACCAGTTAGAAACAGATTCCCGCAATTTAGCAATCCTCATTCAACAAAAAGTAGCCGCAGCACAAGCCAAAGCAAACATGATTCACGGAACTGGGATGTTAGCATATCCCAGTGAAGCACCTACCAGTAGTCCTTTTGGCTGGCGAATACATCCAGTTCTTGGCGATCGCCGCTTCCACGCAGGATTAGATTTTGCTGCTAGCTACGGCTCTACAATTAGAGCAGCCGATTCCGGAACCGTGATTTTTGCTGGGTGGTATGGTGGCTATGGCAAAGCCGTAATTATCGATCATGGTCAAGGAATAACTACACTTTATGGACACACCAGCGAGTTGTTCGTTGCTGAAGGACAGGGAGTAGAGAGAGGACAAGCGATCGCTGCAGTCGGTTCTACAGGATTATCCACCGGGCCTCACCTCCACTTTGAAGTCCGTCGCCACGGCACACCCGTTAACCCCGCCGATTATCTTTAACATTTTTGTGCTATACTCACGATGAGTAAGGGCGCGTAGCTCAGTGGATAGAGCAACAGATTCCGGTTCTGTGGGTCGGGGGTTCAAATCCCTCCGCGCTCGTTTTAAAAGTTTTTAAAAACAATTGATAGCGGTTCTATAAACTAGATCTGCTTTACTCACCTGCAAAAAATACCAACCCCACCGTTGAGCTTTATTGGCATCGCTTTATCTAGATAAAATTGAAATAAATGCGAGATAAATCTCATGAACAAAATATCAGTAACAACCCTATACGATCAAGACTTTTTTCTATGGGTTGAAGATACTGTCAAAAAGTTAAAAGCAAGAGACAATGAAAATTTAGATTGGGAGAATTTAATCGAAGAGGTAGAATCTTTGGGTAAAAGTCAGCGTAAAGCTGTGCGAAGTTTCTTATTGCGTTTATTAGAACACTTGTTAAAACGGTGTTATGTCCCGATGTCAGACTGTTACCGAGGTGGGGAAATAGAAATTCGCAATTTTCGCCAGCAATTAAAAATTGAATTAGAAGATTCACCAAGTCTGCAAAACTATATTTTAGAAATTCTCTCTAAAACTTATGAAATGGCATTAGAAAATGTTAGAGATGATTATTCTGATATCTATTTTCCTGATATTTGCCCCTTTCCGAATAACGTAGAAACTTTGTTAATCGAAAAATTTTGGGATAAGTAGTTAGCAATTAATTGGTCATGTAACTCGGTGCATAACTTATGAACACAGCCGCTTATGAAAATGATTTTTACGCTTGGACACAGCAGCAAGCCAATCTATTAAGAGCAGGACAGTTTCAACACATAGATTGGCAAAATCTCGCCGCCGAAATAGAAGACATGGGACGAAGTGAAAAACGACAATTAGAAAGTAGATTAGAAATATTAATTATGCACTTGTTGAAATGGCAGTTTCAGCCTAATTTACGCTCGCGGAGTTGGGAATTAACCATTAAAGAACAACGTCTGCGCCTAGAAAAACTACTCCAAGAAAACCCTAGTCTCAACTCTAGTCTCGCAGAAACAATAGAAAAAATTTACCCTTTAGCTAACTTGAGTGCAGAACGAGAAACAGGATTATCTTTATTTCCTAAAATCTGTCCCTACACTTTAACAGAAATTGTCTCGCCTGAATTTTTACCCGACGACAGCAAGTATTAAAATAATGTAATTCTGTTTTACACATCTGCTAAATTGATTGATGGACTGCAAACAGCGGAGACGGGGATGATAGCAGAGTCGCAACAAAAACGGGTAGTAATTGTAGGTGCTGGTTGGGCTGGTTTAGGCGCAACATACCACTTAGCTAAACAAGGGTATGATGTTACCCTGCTAGAAGCAGGTTCTTACCCCGGTGGATTAGTAGCAGGCTGGAAAACAGCCGCAGGAAAATCGGTAGAAGCAGGTATTCATGGCTTCTGGTATCCTTACAGAAATATTTTTTCTTTAATCAATAAACTAGAAATTAATCCCTTCACAACTTGGACTCGTTCTGCTCAATATTCACCCGCTGGATTAGAAGTTGAATCACCAATATTTCAAGATTTACCCAGACTCCCAGCACCCTTGGGCACATTTCTCTACACTCAGTTTCAGAGACTACCATTAATTGACCGTCTTAGTGCCTTACCTTTACTTTATGCTGTAGTTGATTTTGACAATTCTGATGCAGCTTGGCTACGCTATGACTGTATAACCGCCCGTGAATTGTTCAAAGATTTCGGTGTTTCTGCTAGGCTGTATAAAGATGCTTTTGAACCTATGTTATTAGTGGGTTTATTTGCTCCTGGTGAACAATGTTCAGCCGCTGCAGCTTTAGGAATGCTCTACTTTTTTATTCTTGCTCATCAACAGGATTTTGATGTAGTTTGGTGTCGAGGAACTGTAGGAGAAAAAATCTTTCGTCCTTGGGTAAAACAGATTGAAAAAGCTGGTGCAAAATTACTGTCTAATCGCCGAGTCACTAACATAATTGTGGATAGTCATAATCGCGCCACAGGTGTTGTTTGTGGTGATGAAATATTTGACGCCGATGCGGTAATTTTTGCAGTTGGTGTCACAGGTATGAAAAAAATTGTCTCAATTAGCCCTAATTTACAGAGCCGTCAAGAGTTCCGCAATTTGCAGAATTTGGGAGCAATTGATGTATTAGCAACTCGGCTGTGGTTCGACCGCAAAATCAATATTCCTCGTCCTTCTAATGCTTGTTTTGGCTTTGACGCCACAACTGGATGGACATTTTTCGATTTAAATGCTTTGCATGATGAATATCAAGATGAACCAGGAACAGTAATTGAAGCTGATTTTTATCATGCTAATCAATTTCTCAATTTGAGTGATGCGGAAATTATCTCCATAGTTCATGGTTATTTAGCAACTTGTGTACCAGCATTTTCATCAGCAAAAGTAATTGATAGCAGTGTGATTCGCTTACCCAATGCAGTCACACACTTTGCTCCTGGTAGCTATCAACATATGCTCTCGGCTAAAACCAGTTTTGAGAATGTATTTATGAGTGGAGATTGGATTGTCAATCGCCACGGTTCCTGGTCACAAGAAAAGGCTTATGTGACAGGTTTAGAAGCTGCAAATTCGGTGATTTCTTATTTAGGTAGCGGTCAATTATCAGAAATTTTACCCGTTGAGGAAGACGAAGCACATATAAAAATTGCCAGAAATTTTAATCAAACTGTGAGTCGTTTAGGTAAATCTTTATTACCTGATTTTTGGCTACCATAGGTCGATAATTAAATTAGTCATTTGTACAGGCTTGAGTTAAATTTTCTTGCCTCAAAAGTGCCTCGATTTCCTTAGCAGCTATAGGTTTAGAAAACAAATAACCTTGACCAAATTCGCATCCTAATTCTTGGAGCGATCGCAGTTGCTGTTGTGTTTCAATACCTTCGGCAATAACTACTAGTCCGAGTTGGTTGCTGAGGGTAATAATAGTTTTCACAACTTGATAATTGCGACTTTCTTGTTGCATTTGTTGAATAAAAGAACGGTCAATTTTTAAACTATCGGCTGGGAGGCGATGAAGATAGTTGAGTGATGAATAGCCAGTACCAAAATCGTCAATACTAATTTGAATTCCCAGAGATTTTAACTGTTCTAAAATCGTGATTGTCTCGGTAATATTTTCAATTAGCATACTCTCTGTAATTTCTAAGGTGAGACAGTGAGCATCTAAACCAGTTTGCGTGAGAATGTATTCTACATCCTTAACTAAGGTAACTTTGCGGAGGTCTTGAACCGAGAGATTAATATTTACCTTTAGTGGTGATAAACTAGGGAATTGAGTTTGCCAGTCAGCGAGTTGTTGACAGGCAGTGGAAAGCATCCAGTTATCTAAAGAAACAATTAGTCCTGTTTCTTCAGCGATGGGTATAAAGTCTGCGGGAGAAACAAATCCACGTGTGGGGTGTAGCCAGCGCGCTAGTGCTTCAAAGCCAACGAGATGATGATTGTTGAGGTCGAAAATTGGTTGATAGTAGATGATAAATTCTTGACGTTCGAGAGCTTTACGCAGGTCATTTTCTAAATTTAGCCGCATGAGTGCTTGGGTATGCATCTGGGCGTCAAAAACTTTATAGCAACTTCTACCTTTAGCTTTAGCTCGATACATAGCAATATCTGAATCGCGGAGCAAATTCTCGGCTAGATGGTAATTTTTGCCTAAAACAATACCGATGCTGGTGGTAATTAAAACTTCATAACTATTCAGGATGAGGGGGGATTGAAATTCCGACAAAATTCTTTCAGCAACTTGAATAGCTCCGGCGATACCGTCAATATCTTCTAACAAAATCACGAATTCATCACCACCCAAACGAGCCGCTAAGTCTCTGGTACGAATTTGGGATTTTAATTTATGAGCAATGATAGTTAATAGTTGATCGCCGACTAAATGTCCTAGGCTATCGTTGATAATTTTGAATCGATCCATATCAAGAAACAACACAGCAAAGTGATAATTTTCGATGCGTTTGGCTCGATTAATTGCTAGTTCTAGTCGTTTTGTCAACAGATTGCGGTTGGGTAAACCAGTCAGACTATCATGGAGTGCATTATAAATTAGTTGTTCTTCGGCATGTTGGCGATCGCGCCTAGCCGTGAGTTGTTCATTAATATCAGTAATTGTTTTCACATAGCCAATGATTTCTCCAGCCGCATCAGTTTCAGCCACCGCTTGTCCAAATACCCAAGTCACGCTACCGTCAGGTTTTTGAAAACGATACTCTAGCTGGAAAGGACGATTTTCTTGGGCGGATTGGTACCACTCGGTAGCAACTTTTTCTAAATCGTGGGGGTGAATTCCTTGTAACCATCCTTGAGCAATAGCAGCTTCAGCACTTATTCCCGCAATTTTGCACCAACGTTCGTTGACATAAAGACAGTTTCCTTGAGCATCGGTGCGAAAAATACCGACTGGTGCTGCGGCCGCTAGAGAAGCGTATCTTTGTTCACTTTGTCGCAGATGGGTTTCGGTTTGTTGGCGTTCGGCTAGTTCAGTTTGCAGACGCTCTTTAGCGGTGGCTTGTTGGATGGCGATCGCTAATTGAGTTGACAATTGTTGCAATAGCTCAATTTCTTCAGTTTCCCATTGTCGGGGCGCTTGAGTTTGCACTACATTGAGTAGTCCCCAAAGATGACAATTTTGGATCATCGGCACTAAAATTTCGGCGCGAGTCTGCATTGTTTCTAGTAACTGGCGATCGCCTCCACTGATCTTGGTAGTCTTGGTATCAGATACAACCCGAATCCGTTCACAGCAAGCCGTCTCAGAACAATCAGTCACATGACAGTTATGAGCAATTTGTGCACCTAGGTGAGAGCCAACACCGCTAGCTACCGATTCAGCCACCACAACGCTGCTCCCGTCTGGTTGACATTGCCAAATCAGCACGCGATCGCACAGCAAAAGAGATCGCAGTTTTTGGGCTGTGATGTCGAGAATATCTTGTAAATGCAGAGATGAGCAAATTTGTCTAGCGATCGTCGCCATTAACTGCTCCCGTTCTGCTTTCGCCTTGAGGGTAGCTGTCCGTTCTTGGACTTGCTGCTCTAATTCGGCGTTGCGATTCTGCAACAATTCTAATTTCTCTGCTTCTAACCGAGACACTCGATGTTCCAACACTCCCACTAAATTAGTTAACTCCAAAGGATTCAGCACCTGGAGAATACTAGTTTGAGTGACAATTCCCAACAACTCTCCCTGAGTGCCAACTACTACGATCCGCTTTACCAAATATTGCTGCATCACCTGTTGTACAAGCCACAGCGAATTATCAGGACTAGCGGAAAACACGGGGGTACTCATCACTGATTGTGCTGTTTGATGTTCAAAATCCAGTTCCAAAGCTTGAAATTGCACAATATCTCGCTCTGTGACAATTCCTACTGGTATTTGCAAGATATTACCTGCTGCTGGAAATTGTTCTGTCAGCACCACCGAACTGACGCGATGTTCTGCCATCAGTCGAGTGATGCTTAACATAGAAACATCGGGAGCCGCAGAAATCACCCGGGAAGTCATCACCTCTGCCACTAACCGCAGATGCAGCAAATCGATGGGGCGCGACAAATGCTGTAAGCTTTCATGGGTCAGTAGTCCGACAACTTGCTCTTGCTCATTCAGCAGTGGTAAGTGGCGGATATGATGCTGCTGGAGTAGATTCACAGCAAAAAACAGATCTGTGAATGCAGATTGATGTAAACTAACGACAGGATGGGCCATCACTTCACTAATCGCCAATTGATCTAGCGATCGCTTCTGTGAACTCAGACGCACCACATCTCTTTCAGTAAAAATACCCTGTAATTTATTTCCTTCCACAATCAGCACACAGCTTGACCGTGCTTCCAAATGCAAGGTTTGAATTTCTGAATCTGCCTCTCTGGAAGCTGAACACACCGCACGACTACCGCTCATCTGAGTGATTGCCGCCATCACAGATGTATCAGAAGAAACTATCAGCGGGTTACGAACAATCGCTGACTCTAAATCAGCCGCCGTCCAAGTAGTCGAAGATATCAACATTCGTGCCAGAGCATTAAAAATTTTTCAACAGATAATTTTATAATGCCCATCGTGCGACCAAGGTCAACTAAAGGATGAAGGATGAAGTATGAAGGATGAAACTCAAAAATTTTATTCTTCTCTCCTCTTACTCTCTGCGCCTTTGTGCCTACCCTGCGGGAAGCCTCTCCGCGTCTATGCGTGAGACAAAAATCATCCCACTGAACAACACCAAAAATATTTATCCAACAAGTCCCTTACCCTTCATCCAAAGCACGAGGCTTTTTACCATCCAATAAAGCGCTGACAGTCATGTCACCCATAACGTTGATGGCGGTGCGACAGCGGTCTAAAAACCAATCCACGGTGATTAACAAAGCTATATACTGAGTGGGTAAGCCGACGGATGTAAAAACTAGAGTCATTGTGACTAATCCAGCATTGGGAATACCTGCAGCACCCACCGAGGCGACAATCGAAGTGAGGACAACTATCAGCTGCTGTCCTAAATCTAAATGTTGTCCCAGAACTTGAGAAATATACAATGCAGACATGGCTTCATACAAAGCCGTACCGTCGTTGTTGAAATTGGCGCCCACCAATGCACCCAAAGAAGCGGAAGATTCCCGCAGACCGATTTTTGTTTGTAAAATCTCAAAGGTGATGGGCATTGTTACCGTGGAAGAAGAGGTAGAAAAAGCCGTCAAAAAAGCATCAGCACCACCAATTAAGAATTTCTGCGGCGAAACCCAAGAACCAAAATAGACTCTGGTGAGGTAATAACAAGCTTGTAACGCCAAGGCTACCAACACCACTACAATAAAAGCTGCTAGAGATTTAAAAGGGGCGAAACCTCTTTGTGCGACCGTTTTAGCGACAATCCCGAAGACTGCTAACGGTACCAACGCAATGATCCAATTGAGAATGCGGATCACCGCCTCGAAAACAATACCAATGAAATCTTCAACTGGTTGATAGGCTGTTTTTCCTTGGGCAATTTGTTCTGATTTTAATCCCCGCAAGACGATTCCGAAGCAAAGAGCAATGACGATGAGTTGAATGACGTTGTTGTCTACTAAAGGTTTGAGGATGGCTTCGGGTACTGCATCCTTGATTAGATCCCAGGGATCAAGGCTTGGCTCGGTGACTTGTGTATTACTCGGTGCTGCTAACGCGCCCCAAGTACCGGGACGCAAAACATTGGCGACTAAAAGTCCGATGCAGATGGCGACGGTGGTATTGGTTAATAGCAGCACTGCTAGCCGTCGTCCCGCTGTACCGGGAATATCGGTGGTCATGAAGGTGTGCAGCACTGCGACTAAAATTAGGGGCGTAGCTAGGGCACGAAGAGCCTTAAGTATTAATTCTGCCGGAACTGCCAAATTTGTAATTAAAGTGGCATTGGCGGGGCTGGGACGCCCTGCACCGAGGGCAATTCCTAGAGCGATCGCCAGCACTAGGGCGATTAATATTTGCCACGTCAGAGGGATACGCAGCCACCAAGGTCTGGTTCTGGTTTCTAGCGAAGTGATACTCTCTGGTTGGCTCATTTCTAAGTATGGGGTGACTGATTTGACTATTTAAATTGTTTTTGTTGGGATTGAAAAATACGCAAACTGCGTTAACCTAGTATGCCGTTGCGCTTGCTGGTGTTATGTCTTTTGTGCCTTTACATATCCACAGTGACTATAGCCTACTTGATGGAGCTAGTCAGTTACCAGAGTTGGTTGATCAAGCGATCGCCCTGGGGATGAAAGCGATCGCCCTCACGGATCATGGTGTCATGTATGGCGCGGTGGAATTAATTAAAATCTGCCGCAGTCAAAACATCAAGCCGATTTTGGGTAACGAAATGTATATTATTAACGGCGATATTGAAAAGCAAGAACGCCGTCCCCGTTATCATCAAGTGGTTCTCGCTAAAAATACTAAAGGGTATAAAAACTTAGTTAAATTAACCACAATTTCCCATCTCCAAGGTGTACAAGGAAAAGGAATTTTTTCCCGTCCTTGTATTAATAAAGAACTTTTAAAACAATATCATGAAGGTTTAATTGTCACCAGCGCCTGTTTAGGTGGAGAAGTTCCCCAAGCTATTCTCAGCGGTAGACCAGATGCAGCCCGCAAAGTTGCTCAATGGTATAAAGATGTATTTGGGGAAGATTATTATTTAGAAATTCAAGACCACGGTTCCCAAGAAGACCGCATCGTCAACGTAGAAATTATTAAAATCGCCCGTGAATTAGGAATTAAATTTGTAGCGACTAACGATTCTCATTTTATTTCTTGTTTTGATGTTGAAGCCCATGACGCCTTGTTATGTATTCAAACTGGTAAGCTAATTGTTGAAGAAAATCGGATGCGTTATAGCGGCACTGAATATCTCAAATCAGCCGCCGAAATGCAATTATTATTTCGTGACCATTTACCGGATGATGTCATCGCCCAAGCCATAGCCACGACTGAAGAAGTGGCGAATAAAGTCGAGCCTTATCACATCATGGGTGAGCCGAAAATTCCCACCCCGCCCATTCCCTCTGGTCACACGCCTGACACTTATTTAGAAACAGTAGCTTGGGAAGGAATATTAGAAAGATTAAATCGCAAATCCCGCAACGAAGTAGATACAGTCTATAAAGAAAGGTTGGAATATGAATTAAAAATGCTCCAACAAATGGGTTTTGCTACCTATTTTTTAGTTGTGTGGGATTACATCAAATTTGCTAGAGATAATAACATTCCCGTGGGTCCCGGTAGGGGTTCAGCGGCTGGTTCTTTGGTGGCGTATGCAATGCGAATTACCAACATTGATCCAGTGCATCATGGATTATTATTCGAGCGTTTCTTGAATCCAGAAAGAAAATCCATGCCTGATATTGATACAGATTTCTGCATTGAGCAACGAGATAAAGTGATTGCTTATGTAACTGAGAAATACGGCGCGGATAAAGTCGCGCAAATTATTACCTTCAACCGCCTTACTTCTAAATCAGTCTTGAAAGATGTCGCCAGAGTTTTAAATATTCCCTACGGCGAAGCAGACAAAATGGCGAAATTAATTCCTGTGGTGCGGGGGAAACCAACTAAACTCAAGATAATGATTTCTGACCAAACCCCAGAACCAGAATTTAAAGCTAAATATGATAATGAACCCCATGTGCGCCATTGGCTAGATATGGCGATGCGAATTGAAGGAACTAATAAAACTTTTGGTGTTCATGCTGCAGGTGTAGTTATTTCTGCAGAGCCATTAGATGAAATTGTCCCGTTACAAAAGAATAATGACGGCTCAGTGATTACCCAGTATTTCATGGAAGATTTGGAATCAATGGGTTTATTAAAAATGGACTTTCTGGGACTACGAAATCTGACACTAATTCAAAAAACTCTGGATTTAATTGAAGAAACCAACGGCTATAGAATTGATCCAGATGAAATCACTAGTCAAGAAAGAAAAGTCCAAAGGATATTAGCTAAAGGTGAACATAGCACCATGCCAAAAGATGTGCAAAAAACTTATGCACTATTAGAAGCAGGTGAATTGGAAGGGATATTTCAGTTAGAATCTTCAGGGATGAAACAGATAGTCCGAGATTTGAAGCCTTCTAATATTGAAGATATTTCTTCAATTTTAGCGTTGTATCGACCGGGGCCGTTGGATGCAGGATTAATTCCCAAATTTATTAACCGCAAACATGGACGAGAGAATATTGATTATGAAACTAATATTTTAGAACCGATATTAAACGAAACCTATGGAATTATGGTCTATCAAGAGCAAATCATGAAAATTGCTCAAGATATGGCAGGATATTCTCTAGGACAAGCTGACTTGCTGCGTCGCGCCATGGGTAAAAAGAAAGTTGCGGAGATGGAAAAGCAGCAAGAAAAGTTTATTGATGGTGCGACAAAGAATGGTGTGAAAAAGCAAGTAGCCGAGCAATTATTCAAAGATATGTTGAAGTTTGCGGAATATTGCTTGAGCTATAAAACGCAAGTTTTAACGGTGGAATATGGCTTGCTTGCTATTGGGGAAATTGTCGAAAAAAATATTGAATGTAGCGTATTTAGTGTTGATATTCACGGCAATGTTTACACTCAACCAATAGCACAATGGCATCATCGCGGTCAACAAGAAGTTTTTGAATATGGTTTAGAAGATGGTTCAATAATTCGAGCAACAAAAGACCATAAATTTATGACTACTCAAGGGGAAATGTTACCCATTGATGAGATATTTGCCCGGGGTTTAGATTTGCTGCAGGTGAAAGGTGTTGGTAAGTAAATCTGCTTGTAGTCAGGACTTTAGTCCTCGAATATAAAAGCACTAAAGTGCTGACTACAAACTAGCATTTGTTATCATTAAAGTTCTTGTGTAACACTTACTATTTATGCTTCTGTGCTTTCTACTTCAAAGCACTAATTGGGGAAGGGTGATAATTACCGTTGGGACAATTTACAGAAGCATTCTATCTTGGACACCAAACTCCTCATCTCCCCCCAAGAACTCTCTTCACTGCTTAAAAAGCATTCATCATCAGTTGTCATTGTAGATACGCGGACTCCGGAAGAATATGCTGTTTCTCATCTTCCTAGTGCTATCAATATTCGAGATTTGTTCAGTTATATTTTAGAGAATTCCCATCCAGAAGGATTAAAAAAATTACACGAGCATTTCGCTGAATTATTCAGCCAAGCCGGAATTTCTGGCACAGAACGTCTGATTATTTATGAAGATAGCTTACATCGCGGTTATGGACAATCTTGTCGCGGAGCTTTTTTGTTCAAGTATTTGGGTTGTGGTCAAGTGTCTGTTTTGCATGGAGGATATCAAGCTTGGCTAGCAGCTGGATTACCTGTTACTGATGAGTTACCAAATCGAGAAAGTCAAATATTTAGATTGCATCCTGATGCGGCGATGTTGGTGACAACACAGGAAATGTTGCAGGCATTAGATGACCCCTCAATTATAAAATTAGATGTGCGCGATCGCATCGAATGGCAAGGGTTAAGTTCTTCTCCTTACGCTCCTGATTTTTGTCCCCGCAAAGGTAGAATCCCTAATGCAGTCTGGCTAGAATGGCATTTGTTGATGAATACCGCATCAAAAATTCCCATGTTTCGCTCCACAGCCGAAATTCTGGAAATTTGTCAGTCAGTGGGTATTACGCCCGCATCGAATGTCTATGTCTATTGCTTTAAAGGTTCGAGAGCGGCGAATACACTTGTTGCTTTGCAAACAGCCGGAATCTATATTAAGAATTATTTTGGCTCTTGGAATGAATGGTCGCGTGATTTCTCTCTACCCATTGATAGCCGAATTGTCTAGGTATAGCAGGGATTAGGGAATAGGGAATAGGGATTAGGGATTAGGGAGTAAAAGTGTACTGAGTTTTTTTTAATTAAATATGATTCCTGTATAGACTTTATTGCTAATGATTCTGTATACTAATTTTCTATTGCAATTAAGAACTATATGCAATAGGTAAGATCCATTATTGAGTGTGAGAGCAGTATGAAAGGTTGGCGATCGCTGCCTGGGGTGCATCTATGCGTAATAGTCAGTTTCATAACTCAGCCTGCTTGGGCAGAGAATAAGTCCGGAAATGAGCCGGAAAACCGGATTAATTCCAATACCACACAAAACATTTCCCGACTCACTCAGATTCAGCAGTTACTTGCTCAATCAACCCCAGCCCTCATACAGGTGACAGGAGTTAGTCTTAACAAAACTAACACTGGTGTTGAAGTGACTTTAGAAACTAAGCAAGGAGATAAACTGCAACCCGCAACCCGCACTGAGGGAAATACATTAATTACAGATATTCCTAATAGTCAACTGGTTCTCAAGAATGCTAAGGAATTTAGTGCTGACAAGCCAGCCGCAGGAATTGCGAGTATAAAAGTAACTCAAGTAGAGCGTAATACTATCAGGGTGACAGTGAGTGGAGAAGCAGGAGTACCCAAGCTGGAGCTATTTGATAGCGATGAGGGTTTAATTTTTGAGTTGGTACCTGCAGCAACTTCACAACTACCACCGACACAACCAACAGCAGAAAACCCCGTCGTCGAGACTCCACCAGAAGCAGCAGCGACCAATGACGAGCCAATTGAGTTGGTGGTGACGGGTGAGCAAGATGGGTATCGTGTTCGAGATTCGTCAACTGCAACTAAAACCGATACACCCCTGCGCGATATTCCTCAAGCGATACAGGTTGTACCTAAACAGGTTTTGGAAGCTCAAAATGTGACTCGTTTAGAAGAAGCGGTGAGAAATGTTCCTGGAGTAAATCAAGCCTCAGCGCCTTACTTTGTCAATGGAACTTTTCTGGTGATTCGGGGTTTTACCGCCAGAGATGACTCAGGAAATGTTCTGAGAAATGGACTACCAGATCCTGTAGGCACACGTCAAATTGATTTCGCCAACATTGATCAAGTAGAAGTTTTGAAAGGCCCAGCTTCCGTACTCTTTGGTCGTGCTAATCCAGGAGGCACGGTTAACCTAATTACTAAGCAGCCATTACGCGATCCATTCTCCAAAGTTGAGGCTACAATTGGCAGCTATGACTTTTACCGTGGTGCAATCGATTTATCTGGGCCGCTAAACGATTCCAAAACAGTTTTATATCGGTTGAATGTAGCCTACCAAAACATCGGCAGTTTTATCGATTTTGTAGAATCCAACAAACTGTTTATTGCACCTGTGATCAGCTTTGACATTGGCGATCGCACAAAGCTAACTATAGAAGGAGAATTCTCGTCTGCCAACAATGAACCCGCGCTTGGTGTACCAGCCGTTGGTTCAGTGGTATCCAATCCTAATGGTCGTATACCGCTCAGTCTCAATGTGGCAGAGCCTACTGACAGACCTTTTGACGTACAAACTTATAGAATTGGCTACAAATTACAGCATCAATTTAGTGACAGTTTGTCGTTGCGAAATGAATTTCGATTTTCGTCTTATTATGCAACTATAGACGAAACATTTGGTACTAGCCTTCAAGCTAACAATCGCACTCTGAATCGCCAATATACCGAAAGAACATTTCTGCAACAAGGGTATAACTTTACAACAGATTTGATTGGCAAATTCTCCACTGGTTCGATTGAGCATCAATTGGTATTCGGTGTTGACCTCAGTAGATTCGATTCACCCAACTTTTTGGGTATTGGCAGAGCGATCGCACCATTAGATATATTTAACCCCGTGTATGGTCAGCCGCTCGGTGCTCCTTTTACAAGGTTTAGTAGCGGCTTCAAAACAGATGCCTTAGGCGTTTACGTCCAGGATCAAATCGCGCTCACAGACAATCTCAAAGTCCTCTTGGGTGTACGATTTGATACTTTTAAGCGCACAGACAATAACTTTGTCACCAATACACAAACACAAGTATCAGGAAGTGCATTCAGTCCCCGTGTAGGCATTGTCTACCAACCCATTCAACCAGTTTCACTTTATGCCAACTACAGTAGCTCGTTTACCCCAGTAGCTGGCATTGCTTTTGATGGCAGTACATTTCAAGCTGAAAGTGGTACGCAGTATGAGGTGGGAGTCAAAGCAGATTTAACCAACAAGCTTTCTGCTGCGCTGGCTTTCTACGACCTCACACGCTCTAATGTCTTGACAACTGACCCTGTAAGACCAGGCTTTTCTATTCAAACAGGTGAGCAAAACAGTCGCGGCTTAGAACTGAGTCTAGGAGGCGAAATATTACCAGGCTGGAATATTTTTGCAGGCTATGCCTATACCGATGCCAAAATTACCAAAGATAACACATTTGCGGTGGGGAATCGTTTAAATAATGCACCAGAAAACAGCTTCAACCTCTGGACAAGCTATGAGATTCAATCAGGTGGCTTGAGAGGTTTAGGGTTCGGCTTAGGCTTTTTCTATAAAGGAGAGACACAGGGAGATTTAGCAAATAGTTTTACTGTGCCAAGTTATGTGCGGACTGATGCCTCCATATTCTACAAACAAGATAGGTTCCGCACTGCGATCAACATCAGGAATTTGTTCGACCTTAATTACTATGAATTTGCTACAGGTAGGACAAGTGTTTATGCTGCTGAACCGCTGACAGTTCAAGGAACTATTTCCTTTGAGTTTTGAAGTAGGGCGAACTGATTTTCATTCCCAGTCAACTGCATTATCTCTGTTAATTTAATTCCCAAATTATCACTGAAAAGCATCAACCATGAATTCCAAACCACTCCGGAATACAGTATTTTATCTGCACCGCTATATCGGTTTATTCGTCGGATTAATATTAATTATTGTCGGCTTAACTGGCAGTTTGCTTGTATTTCAAAAAGAACTCAACCAATTTCAAATCCGCCAAGAATTTGGACAAGTAATTCCCCAAGAGCAACGTGTTCCCATAGATACTGTTTTAGAAAATATCAAAACTTCCTTTGCTTCCCAGCCAAATTTTAAACTATCAGGCATTAACACACCTCCAGATCCTCACATTCCCTACCGCGCCTTTTTACAATCACCAAAAGAAGAAAGACTAGAAGTTTTTGTCAATCCTTACACAGGCGTAGTTATGGGTTCTCGTCAGTGGGAAAAAACCATAATTGGCTTGACTTATAAACTCCATTATCAACTTTTGGCTGGTGATATTGGTCAAATTATCGTCGGAATTGCGGCATTATTACTACTCATCCTTAGCATCACCGGCATTGTTTTATGGCCCGGTTGGCGCAAATTAATTGCTGGCTTCAAAATCAAATTGCAAGCACATCCTAAACGAGTGAATTTTGATATTCACAAAGTAACAGGTGTAGTTGCGGCTGTATTTTTAACCATGATTGCGTTCACAGGTTTCTGCTGGAACTTTTACGACCAAGCCCAGCCGACGATTCATGCTGTCACCTTCACCCCCATTCGACCCACCCCTGTTTCTCAACCTATTGCTGGTAAATCGGCTTTATCTTTGACAGAAATTTTGCCAAAAGCTGACGCTGCTTTACCGGGAGCAATCACTACATTTATTCGCCTACCCCAAAAACCCGATGGAGTGTTTTTAATTGGTAAAAAACTTCCCCAAGAAAACTCAGATGATTATGGTGAAAGCCGCGTTTATCTCAACCAATACACAGGCGAAATTTTGCAACTCACCAACGGATTAAAGCTATCAAGAGCAGACCATGTGCTCAGTTGGTTTACACCCATGCACTACGGCACTTTTGGTGGTTTAACTACCCGCATTCTTTATGTATTTGTGGGTATTGCACCGCTAATTTTATTGTTCACCGGCTTTGTGATGTATCGCTACCATCGCCAAGATAATCTTAGTAGAGAACAAGCTCTGGAAATGGCTAAATCTGTTAAATAAGTGGGCGTAATACCAATTCACAAAAACGTTGACACCGATAGATTTCTCGTAGGGAACAGTGCCCATTGGTGTCAACTTAACGTGAAACCCTTCCCCAGATGCGATCGCTCACTGAGCATCACAATCCACGTTACCCCACCCCGGCTTTGCTGACGCAAAACCTCCCCTCCCCTTGCCAAGGGGAGGGGTTAGGGGTGGGGTAAAACCTTTGTCGGGTAAGCCTTTAAGCTTAAGTTGACACCAGTGGGCACTGCGTGCTCCTACCAACGTGTTTGTATTATTATTAATAAGTATGGTAGAACCTTTAATGTTCAAATCTTTATTTACCAATATCTTCATTCCATAATTCAGGGTTAGTGGCAATAAAATTACTCATAATTTGCTCACATTCATCCAGCCCCAAATCAATTACTTCGACACCATGAGACACCATAAAATCTTTAGCACCGGGAAAAGTTCTAGATTCACCCACAATGACTTTTTTAATCCCAAACTGCACCACTGCACCAGCGCATAAATAACACGGCATTAAGGTTGAATATAATGTTGTTCCTCTGTAACTACCAACTCTCCCCGCATTGCGGAGACAATCAATTTCTGCATGAGTAATAGGATCGCCGTCTTGTACGCGCTTATTGTGTCCTCTGCCTAGAATTTTGCCATCTTTAACTAAAACTGAACCAATGGGGATTCCACCTTCTTGTCTACCTTGTTTTGCTTCTTGAATCGCTGCAGTCATAAATTCATCCATTTTTTTTTGCCTTTTGGATATTAGGGGTTGGGAGCTAGAGGTTGGGGGCTAGGGGAATCAAATATTGAAAATACGATTTGAAAAATTAGATATGTGCTATTTAAAACATATATAGAGGCATTGCGTTGCAACATCTCTAGATATAACAGTATTACACGAGGTATGCCCTAGCTAGCCTAAGCGCCCCTAGTACAGCACGGCGTAAATAAGGCTACTATCGTAAAACTGTAAAAAGCATATATTATATACTTCTTACTTTCATACTTTATACTTCAGGCTTCTTGTACTAGTTTCTAGCCCCCAACCTCAGCTATCCCTGAGCAAAAACCAGATTTTTACGAAAAGAAGTAAAGGTTTAAAGCCTCGTCCCTTGTGGGCAAAAAAATCCTCATCTCACAGGGTAGGTTGAAACCCCGTCCCCTCGTGTATTCCCTGTTCCCTGTTCCCTTTCATTCAGGGATAGCTGAACTTAATGGGTCTAGAGGAGTTGTAAACACAAAATAGATCACTCCGGCGCCCAGGATGATAATAGCTAGACTAAATAGGATTACCCAGCGGTCTGAAGGTTCGTAGGTATCTTCTTCAATATCGCGGCGAACGGTGAAATAGTGTGCCGTTGAGAGCCAGACGGTGATTAAACCTACTAACGAGAAGACTAAACCTAACTTCCAGCCGGTACCAGGATGAGGTACCAAGGGTGCTTGGAAAGCTCGCAAGCGGACGATGACCACACCAAAACCCAATAAAGCGATCGCTGTTCGCATCCAAGCTAGATAGGTGCGTTCGTTCGCTAGATGATCCCGTACTCGTGAGGGATTTAATTTTGCTAACTTTTTTTTCTCTTCTGTGTCCACAACGGGCTTAGACATTAATCTTATGAAAAACACCCTTAATTTTAGAAATATTTTTTTGACAACAATCTCAATATAGTAGCAAAACACCTTGTAGATAACCTGTAAGCCGCGTAACAATTTCACTGCGGTGATATGTCGGTTTCGCTTTAACATCGAATTATTGCCTAACTAAATCGCTACGTGAAACAGTGCTGCTAAATTTTGGCAATTTTATCTAGGGGACATCTAAAAATTAAATTACTCAATTACTGCATTCAATCAGGAGTATCCGATTTCTTCTCCCTTTGCTCGCTCTCCTCACCAAAGCGATTGATTATTTTTTATCTGCAAGTCCCTGACTGGCTCGCTCCCTGTGTAACATCTGTGATTTATACTTTAAACTAGCAAAATGATAGAAACAAATGCTTTTTTTTGTCAAAATGATAAAAACAAATAATTAAAAACTTGACCGCAGAAGGGATGAAGTATGAATTAGTACAAACTATATGTGGTTAACAAACCGTTCAACCACTTGTCTAAGTACGGGCGAAAAAAATTAAGTTTTTCCTCAAAATCCCCAATCCTCTTACGGACAAGGTAATTTCAGACTTCATCCTAGCCTGCGGCAAGCCGCCTTTCAGGCGTCTACATACTTCATAATTTTCAGACTTCATCCTAGCCTGCGGCAAGCCGCCTTTCAGGCGTCTACATACTTCAGACTTCATACTTCATACTTCATAATTTAAGGACATTGGCAATGGCAGGGATGACGCTTGAGCAGCTAAGAATCTTTGTAGCTGTGGCGGAGCATCTACACTTTACTCGTGCAGCGGAAGAGCTTTATATTACTCAACCCGCCGTCAGCGCAGCAATCCAGAATTTAGAGCAGGAATACCGAGTCAAATTGTTTCATCGGATCGGTCGTCATATCGAGATGGCTGAGGCCGGTAAATTACTACAGGTAGAGGCGCAAAAAATTCTCGACCAAGTTACTCTCACTGAGAGAGGTTTGCGAGAATTGAACAATTTGCAACGGGGTGAATTGAAATTAGGGTCTAGTCTGACAATTGGTAACTATTGGCTACCTAGCAAGATTAGTGAGTTTAAGAGTCAATATCCTGGCATTCAGATTAACTGTTCTTTGGCAAATACAGAAGAAATTTGTGTGGGAACAGCGATGGGTCAGTTTGATTTAGGCTTGGTGGAAGGAGATGTCAAGCCCGCACTCCAGAGTACTCTAGAGTATGAAATTGTGGGGAGCGATCGCTTACAAATTGTAGTTGGGAAAACACACCCGTGGTTTGAACGCGGAGAAATTTATCTCACAGAACTGAATCAAACCCCTTGGGTAATGCGAGAATCAGGCTCTGGTACACAACAACGGTTTGAGGAAGCGTTGGCGAATTGGCAAATTAATCTCAATGAACTGAATGTAATTTTAGTATTTAATAGTGGCGAAATGGCAAAAGCCGCCGTCGAAAGCGGTGTGGGCGCCACAGGTATTTCTGAATTAATGGTGAAAAAAGAACTACAACTGGGAACTCTCCGCACTATGCGGGTGATTGATAATCGCCAAAAACCCAGTATGCATGTAGAGATAGTTCGACCCTTTTTTAAACTCAAACATCGGCAGCGATTTCAAACTGCTCTTTCAAAAACATTTGAACAATCTTTCATATCATCAGTATTGGATATATCCAACTATTAATCATAGATGTTGCATGGCAATATCCATACATTAGTTTTTCCAGGTTGCTTGTTGCCGATAAAAGCGCAAAAGGAGCTTTGCAATAGACTCCACCACTCACGCTGATAAGGAACAATCAAGTAGGTCTTTCTCTAACTCCCTCACCTCCAGAAAAGTAGTAATCTCTTTTCTGGAAAAGCTAACTGCAATCAAGTAGGTCTTTTCATAATCCCTCACCCCTACTCCCTACTCCCTCACTCCTAACCCCTTTAGGGGCGTGGAACCATTGACAAATTACTAATGACCAATGACAACTGACAATCAATACATCACTGAGAGTAAAGAATGAGACACGAAAAACTTTCACCCGGTTTATTACTCGCTTTTACAGATTATCAAAATGGAGGAGAGCAAGCACTAATTCCCCACAGGCGATCGCTAGGTATAATTGCTCCTAAAAGTGCTGTCAAACCTAGCAAAAGCGTAGTTTTTCTCTACTGCGACGCTGACGCAGACTTGAGTTATCTGGAACAGTACGGAATTCGCGTCAATCAAAACTCAGGTACGGTGAGAACCGCTTTCTTACCCATAGAAAGCTTGGATGCTTTATCGGAAGATGATCTCATCCAACGGATTAAGCCCTCACGCAAAATGCAGTTGCGGATGGATGTTGCCCCTGGCAAGGTGCAATTACCTAATTTCAAGAAAAAAACCGGATTGACTGGTAAGGGCGTCATCATCGGCGTTGTAGACAGCGGTATTGACCCCAAACATCCCGCCTTCGCTAATCGAATTTTACGCATTTGGGATCAGACCCTCCCAGGGCCGGGAGTGAAGGAGGGCGATTACGGGGCGGAATTCACAGGCGCGCAATTGACAATTTCCCAGGATACTGATGGTCATGGTACCCATGTAGCGGGAATTGCGGCTGGTGCGGATGCGACTTATGGCGGTGTCGCGCCGGAAGCAGAATTAGTCGTGGTCAAATCTGATTTGCAAGATGCTCACATTGCTGACGCTGTTCGTTATGTGTTCCGGGTGGCTAGGGAGTTGAAACGCCCCGTGGTCGTGAATCTCAGTTTGGGTGGACACGCTGACGCCCACGACGGTAGCGATTCTCTCTCAAAAATTATTGACGCTGAATCTGGGCCAGGAAGAATTGTTTGCTGTGCTGCAGGTAACGAGGGCAATGATAATATTCATGGACAAGCGACAGTGGGTGCTCAACGCACTCATGGGATGCGCTTTAATGTACCGTTGAATCAAGTAGGGATTGTCTGGTTGAATGGTTGGTACTCCCGCGATAGTCAGTTGGAAGTTTCTCTGCGGAGTCCTAATGGTTTTGTCACTCCCTTCCAAAAAATTATCGCCAACGGTAATCCTACTCAAAATTACCAGTTACCTGATGCGAGGGTAGAAATTGTCACACCACCACCAGATAAAGCTAATGGTGATCATAATTTCTTTGTGCAGATTCGCGGTAATGGCCCTTCTCTGGTAATGGGGGGTATTTGGCAATTGCGGGTACGTAATACTACTGCCAAGAATACACGTTTAGATGTATGGACGCTTGACGATCGCTCGTCGGTATTTTTTACAGGTTCTAGTATTCAAGATTGCATGAAAATTGGTTCCCCTGGTGCTGCTAGTAGTGCGGTGACGGTGGCTGCTTATACCACTAAGGTGAAGTACACAGATATTGATCGTCAAGTTAGAGAAATGGGTATGGAGTTGGACACCATTTCTGAGTTTAGTAGTGAGGGGCCGCTGCGTAATAATGCTCAGAAGCCAGATGTAGCCGCACCGGGTGCTATGATTGTTTCCACTCTGTCTGCAGATGCTGGCGGCGATCGCTCGATGATGGTTAATTCTAAGTTTGTGGCTATGGCTGGTACCAGTATGGCGACACCATTTGTCACGGGTTTAGTTGCACTTTTATTGCAGCGCGACCCCAAGCTTGACCCGGTGAAGGTGAAAGAATTGCTACGTAAAAATAGTTCAATACCGGGAAAACCCCCAGGCGCCTTTGACAGTAAATGGGGTTTTGGTGTGATTAATGCTGCCAATCTGTAATTGGACGGAGAAAAGTATATATTACGTCTGTAAAAGGGTAGGTAATTAAAACCGAGAAATTTGATAAGTTATTCCTAGGGTTGGCTGAAAATTGCCAGCCCTTTTAATTTAGGTAATACGATTTCCCGAAAAATCTGATGCGGATGTAGTAGCGTGTCGAGTCTTTGACTTAACTTATTACTTATGAATTATCAAAAATTAGACGCAGCTTTAGCGATCGCTCTGAATGATGTTCCCAATGCGGAAGCATCTAGTCTAACGGTTTTTATTCACACAACCACAGCTATAGACGACGACGCAGTGGCTATTTTAGCTAACCTAGGCGTCAGCGGTGCTACCAGCGGCCAAGATACTTTCACAGCTACGCTCTCACCAAATGCAATTTCTCAGTTATCAGAGCAACCTTGGGTACAATATCTCAAACTGTCACAACAACTGCACTTGGTTAATAGAAGGTTAAGTCCAGGTAGACCGGGCATTTAATCAACTTATCTTCAAATTCAGCGTGTCTAAATCGGCGGATTTTATAAAATTCACTCCAGATAATCTTTGATCCCCCCCTTACCTGTAGCGGCAGACAGTCCTAAACTGTAGGTGAGAGTTGAAAGGCAGCTGGGAGACATCTTGTGAAAAAAGTTTTAGCAATCATTCTTGGTGGTGGCGCGGGTACACGGCTTTATCCGTTAACTAAATTACGTGCTAAACCCGCAGTACCAGTTGCGGGTAAGTATCGTTTAATTGATATCCCCGTCAGCAACTGCATAAATTCCGAAATATATAAAATCTACGTTTTAACGCAATTCAACTCAGCTTCTTTGAATCGCCATATCGCCCGCGCTTACAATTTTAGTGGTTTCAGCGATGGTTTTGTGGAAGTCTTAGCAGCACAACAAACCCCAGAAAACCCTAACTGGTTCCAAGGTACAGCTGATGCGGTGCGTCAGTATTTGTGGTTACTGGAAGAATGGGACGCCGAAGAATTTTTAATCCTCTCCGGTGATCACCTCTACCGCATGGATTATCGTCAGTTCGTCCAGCGCCATCGGGAAACTAACGCTGATATTACTCTCTCAGTGATTCCCATCGACGATCGCCGCGCTTCGGATTTTGGCTTGATGAAAATCGATCAATCCGGTAGGGTAATTGACTTCAGTGAAAAACCCAAAGGCGATGCATTAGCTCAAATGCGCGTCGATACTACTATCCTCGGATTGAACCAGGAACAGGCTGCACTCCAACCATACATCGCCTCGATGGGGATTTATGTTTTCAAGAAAGATATCCTCATCAAGTTGTTGAAAGAATCTTTAGAACGGACTGATTTTGGTAAGGAAATTATTCCCGATGCTGCTAAAGATTACAACGTCCAAGCTTACCTATTTGATGGTTACTGGGAAGATATCGGCACGATTGAAGCCTTTTATAATGCCAATTTAGCGCTGACTCAGCAACCTCTACCACCTTTTAGTTTTTACGACGAAGAAGCACCAATTTATACCCGCGCTCGCTACTTACCTCCGAGCAAACTATTAGATTGCCAAATCAGACAATCGATGATTGGTGAAGGTTGTATTTTGAAAAATTGCCGGATTGAACACTCAGTTTTGGGAGTGCGATCGCGCATTGAATCTGGTAGCATCATTGAAGATTCTCTAATTATGGGCGCTGACTATTACCAAGCTTCTGTAGAGCGTCAATGTAGCATCGAGAAAGGTGACATTCCTGTTGGCATCGGTACAGATAGTATCATTCGCCGCGCCATCATTGATAAAAACGCTCGCATCGGTCACGATGTCAAAATTATCAACAAAGATAATGTCCAAGAAGCAGAGCGAGAAAGTCAAGGTTTCTACATTCGCAGCGGTATTACCGTCGTCCTGAAGAATGCAGTCATCCCGGATGGGACGATTATTTAGTCAATCGAATTTCGATTGAAATCCGTTTTACAGCCAGTGTTCGCCAAATAAAACTGGCACGGTCAAGGATTAAGGGTTCAAAAAACTAGATATTTTTGACTTTCGACTCTTGACAAATGACACAACTCATACTGCTAATTGGTCTTCCCGGTAGTGGGAAATCAACTTTAGCAACACAATTACTAGCACAACGCCCCCAAATGCAGCTAATTTCCACAGATGCAATTCGGGGGCGATTATTTGGTAGTGAAGCGACTCAAGGGCCGTGGCTACTAGTCGCCAGAGAAACTCACCGACAGTTACAATCGGCTATAATCTCACGCCAAACAGCAATTTATGACGCCACCAACGCCCAAAGACGCCACCGTCGAGAACTAATTTCCACCGCCCGCGACTTCGGCTTTACTCACATTACCGGCATGTGGTTAGATACGCCTGTGTGGCTGTGTTTAGCACGCAATAAAAAACGTCTCCGTCGGGTTCCCGAAGAAATTATCTTGCGAATGCATCGCCAATTGCGGGATGCTCCCCCAAACGTGGTCGAGGGATTAGACTGTTTGATACGTTTTTCCCCCTGACGACAGTACGGAAATTGCTCTGGTGTGGTGAGCGAGAACCCCACTTGATTGTTAGCAATGTTTGTTAATTTAAAATCAGAATCTATTTGCTCGGCATTATACCCGCCAAAGAGCAAATCTTACATCCTAGAAAAAGAACATAACAGAAATTTTTAGAGGAGGCTGGTAGATGGCTGCAACCGACTTCAAAGACTATTATGCAATTTTGGGAGTCAGTAAGACTGCCAGTCCAGAAGAAATTAAACAAGCTTTTCGTAAACTCGCCCGCAAGTTTCACCCAGATGTCAACCCAGGTAATAAGCAAGCCGAAGCCAGCTTTAAAGAAATTAATGAAGCCTACGAGGTGTTGTCAGACCCAGATAAACGCAAAAAATATGACCAATTTGGTCAATATTGGAAACAAGCAGGCGAAGGCTTCCCCGGTGGTGGTGCTGGGGTGGATATGGGCGGTTTTGACTTCAGTCAATATGGTAGTTTTGATGATTTCGTCAATGAGTTGCTAGGGCGTTTTGGCGGTGGTAGCCCGCGCGGTGCAAGTCAGAGCTATTCTTATCGTACCTCCACTGGTAGACCCAGTGGTTTTGGTGGATTTAATGACTTTGGCTTTCAAGATGTCGGTGGGGGTGCTGCTCAAGATATTGAAGCCCCAATTTCCTTGACTTTTGCGGAAGCTTTTGCAGGAATTCAAAAGCGTTTTAGTTTGGGTAACGAAACTATTGATGTGCGGATTCCCGGTGGCGCTAAATCTGGTACTCGCTTGCGGGTGCGCGGTAAAGGTCAAATTAACCCAGCGACTCAACAACGGGGAGATTTATATCTCAAGGTGGAACTCCAGCCCCATACATTTTTCCAAATTGAAGGGGATAATCTTGTCTGTGAAATGCCGATTACACCAGATGAAGCTACCCTCGGCGCGACAATCGATGTACCTACCCCTGATGGTTTGGTGAACGTCAAGCTTCCCGCTGGTGTGCGTTCTGGTCAATCACTGCGCCTCCGGGGTAAGGGTTGGCCTTTAGCTAAGGGTGGACGCGGTGACCAGTTGGTCAAGGTGGCGATTGTCCCACCAAAGGAACTCAGCCCACAAGAGCGGGAGTATTATGAAAAAATCCGGGCTATACGTACTTATAATCCCCGCAGCCATTTACAGCAAATTAAGTTGTAAGTGTTTGCAAATGTAGAGACGCTAAATTTAGCGTCTCTGTATGGGTGATGATATTTAGACTGCAGAAGCTGGAGTCATCCTCGCCATGAACACGGCTTTAAAAGCTTCCATTGCTTCTGGTGTGGTTTCGGTGGTTTGCCAAGATGGGCGGGCAATTAAGCGATCGCACCAAGCCTGCATTTTGGGATAATCATTGAGGGGAATACCTATTATTGGCAACCAGGGTACGACGGTTCCCGCTACTACGTCAGCTAAGGTTAGCTGTTCGCTACCAAAATAAGGGCGCTGGTCATGTAGGCTTTCTAATAATTTCATGACTACGGAAATTTTTTGCTTGGCTTGCTCGATTTTTTCTGGGTTCTCTCCGGGTAAGCCGAGCACTTGAGGTAAAAATACGGTAGTCGCTGGTAAAAGTTCATTCACTGTTACTAATTGTACCATCCTAGCGATCGCTAAATCTTTGGCCTCTGTCGGCAACATCGCAGGTTTCGGGTACTTGACCTCTAAATAATCTAAAATTGCTAGAGATTCAATTATTTTAAAATCGTCATCCACTAAAGCTGGAATGTGATGCAAAGGGTTAATTGCGAGAAATTCTGGTGTAAATTGCTCTTCATTTAATTTAATTTCTACTAATTCAAACTCCAGTCCTTTTTCGATGAGAGTAATCCAGACGCGACGGGAGTTAGGCGAAATCGGTGCATGATAAAGTGTCAGCATAAAATTTTTCTTGTTTTTACCTATGTTAACTTTTCTGGTAAATAACTAATATCAAGTAACTGCTCTAATGTGTAAGCACAGTCTTGAGGTAAGCTGTCTAGTTTACCCTCTGTTTTCTCAATTACATATCCTAATGCATCATCATAAATAGATGTTAGTTCTTTTTCTAAATATTGATGTAAATTTGTTGTCAAATTTCTCTTTAACTGAGTTCTAAAACTTCTAATTTCTGCTTTCCAGTGTGCGGAATTAGTTTCAGATTCTTTTTGCCAAAATTGCAGCAACAACAAATGTCTAATTATTTGTTCTAATAAACTAGCTACCTTGGCTTTGTCTCGACGACTCAAATTTTCTAGTTCCTCAATTAAGTTTTCCAAATCTAATTTTTCTAGATGTCTAGATTTTAATAGCTTAATTGTTTCTTCTAGCCAGAGACTTTCGTCAATTTCATAAAGGTTTTTTAAATTGATATTTGAGTCAATTTCTGGCATAAAATCTCCTATTTTTGATTGCTAAATAAGAAATAACACTTTCATCAATTAGCTTGATTAACACCGCTCTATTTATGTGCAATTAAATTTGCCTAATAATGTTTCAATACTAGCGTTATGATCCAAAAAAGAAAACAAGTGTTTATAACGCAGTTTGCCTTCTTGATCTAACACAAACTGTGCTGGTAAAGGTGCTCCCAATGCTTGCCCAACTTCGTATTTCCGAAACACATAACAACCGGGGTCACTCAGTAATGGCATTTGTAATCCTAAATCTTTGACGACGATTTGACTCTGCCTTTCGTCGGTGCTAGTAATTAATAAAACTTCGATGCCTCGATTTTTAAATTCGCTATAATTCTCATTCAAAGCTTTAATATGAGGAAAGCAAAATGGGCAATATTGCTTTTCAGTAAATATCCGAGTGAAGGCGAGTAATACTGGCTGTTTACCTCGGTAATTTGATAATTTTACCAAGGTACCGTTAGTAATATCTGGCAATTGAAAATCCGGTGTGCCTATTTCTAGTCTGAGAGTATTTGTGGCAGGAATTGGTAAAAAGTTGCGGAAGAAACGCTCATTAAATAAGCCCCTAAAGTCAGTTGAAGTCAGCATAATTTTATTTGTAATTATTTCTTTACTATGATCCAAAAAAACCACAGATCAACACGTAATTTAACACTGATGGGTATATATCTGTGTTGAGGTGTGCTGTTCTGTGGTTAAAATTGATGTTGCAGTTGATCCCAGTCAAATACTTGGGAGTTGTTCACTTGGGAGTTGTTCAACTAGCAAAATTTAAACGGCAGAGAAGTAAACTTTGGACTTAACAGGATCGGGAACCATTGTTTGGTCGCCTGGTTGCCAACCTGCAGGGCAAACTTCGTCTGGGTGGGATTGTACGTACTGAATTGCTTGCAATGTCCGCAAGGTTTCATCAACGCTACGACCAAAAGCGAGGTTGTTGATTGTCGCGTGCTGGATGATACCATCTTTATCGATGATGAACAGACCGCGTAAGGCAATACCTGCTGCTGGGTCGAGGACGTTGTAAGCGGCGCTAATCTCTTTTCTAATGTCAGCAACTAAGGGATAATTCAAGTCGCCAACACCACCAGATTTGCGATCGGTTTGAATCCAAGCAAGGTGGGAAAACTCGCTATCTACGGAAGCTCCAAGAATTTCCGTATTAATTTTCTTGAATTCTTCGTAGCGATCGCTAAATGCTGTGATTTCAGTGGGACAAACAAAGGTAAAGTCTAGAGGATAGAAAAATAAGACAACGTACTTACCACGATAGTCGGAAAGTTTAATGGTCTTAAATTCTTGATCCACTACAGCTGTAGCTGTAAAGTCTGGAGCCTGTTGACCAACGCGGAGGCTTCCTTCTGTTCCGTAAGTGAGGGACATTAACCTAATTCTCCTTCAACTTATATTCATTTACTAGCGTTGCGATTCGGGTTAGGTAAAACTCACCCTTCCACGTGTCACCCTTGGGATGAACAGTTCCCCCGGTCTGGCTAACCTTTCCTTGGGGTCTGTTTCACAGTTTAATTACGATCTGTTACGACTATATCATAGTCATAACGATTTTGAGTAGCCGATGGACAATTTAGATACAAGAGAATGGTTACTAACTAATGGCTTAGGCAGTTTTGCCAGTGGTACAGTTGCTGATGCTCGCACACGTGCCTATCACGGTTGGCTATTTGCCGCGACAAATCCGCCTTCTGAGCGCACCTTGCTATTTTCGCACCTGGACGCCAGCCTGGAAGTTAAAGGAAAAGTTGTGGCACTGGGGACTAATTATTGGAGCGGAGGTGAAATTGATCCAACTGGCTATCAACTACTGCGCTCTTTTGATATTAACCCAGTTCCGAAATGGGTTTGGGGTGAAGATGAGTGGGTCTTGAGTAGACAATTAATCATGCCCTACGGTTTAGTAGGGGAGGTGAGCAGCACCACCGAGGAAACGAAAATAGATTTACCCTTTTCGGCTTGTCCCCTTAACCCTGTAGCCGACGAATTTTGTCATCGCCTGCTGATCCATTACCGTTATGAAGGCACAGACTTAGGAATTTTGAACCTGAGGCTGTTGATTGGCGATCGCAATTTTCATCACCAACAAATAGCTCACCCAGGATTACAATTTTCTCAACTGTTATTACCACAGCAAGTCTGCCTACAAGCGGTAACTACTGAAGGTTTTGGTACACCCTGGCACTTGCGCTGGACAAAAGGAGAGTATAAACCAGACCCACTATGGTACTGGCATTATAGTTTACCAGAAGAAACCCAGCGAGGATTAGGCGATGGTGAAACCCTTTATAGCCCCGGTTACTTAACAGTTCCCCTGCAGCCAGGAGACACAGTTACCTTAGCCGCGCAGGTGGGTTTCCCCAATCCACTACAAGCAGCTTTGAGTCCGGAAACTTTTACCACATCTGTGGAAGCAGAACAACAACGGCTTCAGCAAATTTTTCCACCGAGTATCACAGGAGAATTACTTCAATCTTCCCTTTGGTCACAACTACTACGAGCCAGCGATCAATTTATCGTCTATCGAGCTTCAATTGCTGGCCCCACGGTCATTGCTGGTTATCATTGGTTCAACGATTGGGGACGAGATACCCTCATTTCCTTACCCGGTTTAGCCTTAGTTACTCAACGTTTTGATTTAGCAAAAGGGTTATTGCAAACTTTTGGCCGATACTGTCGCCACGGTTTGATTCCTAATGCATTTCCAGATATTGGCGGCGAACCGTTTTATAACAGTATTGATGCGGCGCTGTGGTGGATAGAAACATTAGGGCTGTATTTGGAAGCTACTCAAGATTGGCAGTTTTTAGCCGAGCAATTCCCCGTAGTCCAGCAAATTCACAAAGCATTTTTAGGCGGTACTCGTTATAACATTCAAGCTGATGCTACTGATGGGCTGATTGGCTGGGATGCTCGCGGTGTAGCCTTGACTTGGATGGATGCAGTGGTGGAGGGACAACCTGTCACACCCCGCCTTGGTAAGCCGGTAGAAATTAACGCTTTGTGGTACTCAGCTTTATGTTGGGGGAGTCAATGGGCAAAAAAATTGAGCGAATTAGAGTCTGGTAGTTCGGCGGTGCGTCTTGCTAATCAAGGACAGCGTTACGCCCAGCAAGCACAACAGGTGAAAGCTTCGCTGCAAAAGTTCTGGAATCCCAAACTTTGTTACTTATATGACACCATTGAGCCGGACGATCGCCGGAATTCCCAGATCCGCCCCAATGCTGTTTTGGCTTTGTCGTTACACCATTGTGGGTTTTCGCCACAACAAGGATGTCAAATACTTGATCGAGCAACTTCCAGCTTATTAACTCCCTATGGGCTGCGGACTCTCGATCCTGGCGACCCCCAGTATATGGGAAAATATCTGGGCAATCCCAAAGAACGCGATCGCGCTTATCATCAAGGTACTGTTTGGTGTTGGCTGATTGGCCCCTTTAGCCGGGCTTGGCAGCGTTTTTATCCACAAGTACCATTACCATTTGATTGGCAACCTTTGCTAGAGCATTTTCTCTGTGATGCTTGTCTTGGCTCTATTTCCGAGATTTTTGATGGTGATGCGCCTCATGCTCCCAGAGGTGCGATCGCCCAGGCTTGGTCAGTGGCTGAGGTGATTCGCCATCTCCCTAATCAACATATCCACAAATGAATCTGGAGACGTTGCAATGCAACGTCTCTACAAAGATTTCAGGTAACACACGATTGACTTCTGGATACATCTATGATTTGAATGGATCTAGTCTATTTTCAGTATATTTCTTTAAATTTAGTATTAAATTTTGCAAAAATTAGAGTATATTTACATATGGTTGATTGTTTGATTATCGACTAAACTCTACAAAAAACACAAATTTTATAAAATTAAATATTATTTTTTTAATTGTTATTATTTGCGCTACAGATAAACAGCAAATTTTCTCCATTAGTGGCACAAAAATTTTAAAACTTTGTAGAATAGGTACGTCAATTTAAAGTCTCATTAATTCCAGGTTTAGCACTGAACAGGTAAATAAGGACATTTACTAATCACAAAAACTATATAAATTAATTTTGACAGGTTACAAATTCGCTATTTAGAGTTGAGCAAATATGTCTAGAAAAATAACTATCGAAATATCTGAATCTCTTTTTCAAAAATTAGAAATGGATTGCAAATTGAATGATCATACAATCCATGAAATCATCAATCTTTGTCTCAGATTGAGATATGAAGACCAGTTTTTAATTAGGAGATTGCGAAAAAAGCTGGTGAATACCAATCAGGTCAACGAGGAATACTATAAGTTTTATTCTGAATTTAATGAGACATTCCAACAATAGACTACTTGCAAAAGTCGGGAAATCGACTGAAAAAAACCATTGTCCTCGACACTGCAAAAATAGTTTTACAACAGACTCCACCAAGCGCGCTCTCCAGGACAATTAAACAGGTCTTTCCCTAGCCCCTAACCTCTGACCCCTTTTGTGAAACACTTATTTTCCTAAATCCCACGACTGAATTGTACAGGCTTCTGATACAGAACTTCCGTATATAGTTTTTCTAATAGACTAATATTTTTACTGAGGTCATATCGCTCTTGGACACGCTTCCTAGCTTTGTGTCCGAGGAGAGTAGTTAACTCTTGATGATCCTGGAATAATGGTAAGAGAGTTCTTAATTGCGATCGCACTGTTTTTGTGCTGAGAATTACTCCTGCTCCTTTTTCCAATACTTCTCCATCTGCGCCCACGTCTGTTGCTAAACAAGCTAATCCAGATGACATCGCTTCTAACAATGATAAGGATAATCCCTCGACAAGGGAAGGTAAAATAAATACATCTGCTCCCCGCAAAATATCGATGCGCCTGTTTTCGTCGGCGATAAATCCTAACCAAATTACGCCAGATTCTATCCCATAAAATGGTTGCAGGGAAGGCTTCAAAGGGCCGTCACCGACAATCAACAATTTGCTATCAAACTCCATTTCTGATTGCTTCCAGGCGCGCAAAAGGGCTTCAACGTTTTTTTCTGGGGCGATTCTACCTTGGTAGACGAATAAACGTTTAGCTGCAAACTGCGCTTTCACTTGAGAAGTTCCTGGCGAATATTTAGCCACATCTACGCCGTTGGGAATGACAGCAATGTTTTCTTCTGGTACACCCAAACGCGCTAACAAGTCGCGCTGAACTTGGGAAAAAACAATCACGCGATCGTAGTTACCCAAAAAAGGCGCGTAGAGTTGATATGCTAAATACTGTGTTCCTGATATTAATTTTGCCCCTTTGCCTGCAAATGGTGTGTGAAAAGTAGCAATTAGGGGTAAATTTAGTTGTTCACAAATTTCTGGTAAAACGAAATCTAAAGGAGATAAAGTCAGCGAAGCATGGACGATATCTGGTTTAATTTCTCGCAATGAATCGGTCAATACCTTAGTCGCTTTAAATGTAGGAATTGTGTAAACTTGCGACTTATAAATGAAGGGTAAAGAAACCTCTTGGAAATTTGGCCAGTTATCAGGTTGGGGTTCTTCTTGGGCAAAGTGGAGAAAACTAACTTCGTGTCCGCGGTCTAACAAGGCATTTGTAATTTCTCGACTGTATGTGACATTGCCACAAAAGGGTGATTTTTTTCCAATCCAAGCTATACGCATTCTTTATCAGCTATCAGAACAACAGGTTTTATATATCAGCTTGATTTCCTTTATTATTTGTCTTTTACTCTGTTGTACTTACTGGCTGATTCATGCCATAAAATCCAATTTCACTTAGTCAAAAAGCAAAATTTGCGGCTTATTTAACAAGGATATTTAGGTTTTATTGATTAGCACTGCCGAGTTGTTAACATTTTTATTTTTATCACAACTCGTTCTAGTTAATATTGATGTTTATTTCCAGTAAGTACACGGTGAGTTGATACTGACCTCAGTCTAGCACGAAAACAAAAACTTTCATTAAATCAGGAATAACTCGCAAATCCTTTACTGATGGGAGTTGTACCAAGTGAATATACCTCCTGCGAAGACGATCGCTGCTAATCCTAAGAAAACTGCTTGTAATCCCACAAAAGTTTCTGCCACACCAGCTAATGCCAAAGGTAAGGACAGAGCAATATTAATCACATTGTTTTGCAAACCGAAAACTTTTCCCCGCATTTCTGGTGGTGTTTCTGTTTGGATTGTTGTTTGCATGGGTATACCGATTAATGCACCAAAAATACCCAACAGCGCTATCAAAACTAGGACAATCCACAACTGTGTTGTAAAGATTGATAAACCAATCAAAGCAGCTGCCATACCTAGACAACCACAAAGACTCAGCCTAGTGTAGGAGAAGCGTTGACAAAATTGACCAAGAATTGTTGCACCACCAGCGATTCCCACACCACCTGCTGCTAATAAAAACCCAAACTGAGAAGCTTTCAAAGGGGGAATTATTTCTGCCATGCGAACTGCTAAAACTGTTAAGGCAGCAAAAACAGAGAATAAGATGGTCAGTTGTACTAAGGCGTTGCGGACACGATAATTGGCTTTGAGATAGCGCAATCCATCTCGTAAATCGGCGAAAACATGAGGAAATTCGGTGGCGGGGTCGTGGGGTTTTTCATTGGTGACTAAGAGTAGTAAAATTATCCCTGCGATCGCATAACTTCCACCCACCAAAATTTCTCTACCTAATCCACCACTACCACCCAGTTGTCGCCAAAGTTGACCAGCAAATGCTAACAACGGTTCTCCCACAGCAAACCCAACAATCACCGATGCCATCATCGTTGTTGTATAAAGAGAGTTGGCGGAGAGTAAATCCTGTTCTTGCACCACTAAAGGAATTGCTGCTTGTTCAGCTGGGGCGAAAAACTGTGTCAGTGTCGATACTAAAAAAGTCACACCCAGAATAATTAAAAAACCTATCGGCAACATTCCCAATGGCTGCCAATCATGAGTTAACCACAGCAGCACAGGAATCGCTAAAACCAGAATACCCCGCCAAATATTCGTCGCCACCAGCACCGTTTTTTTCGGCCAACGATCCACAAATACACCAGCCACCGAACCAAATAGCACGGCCGGAATTGTAAAAGCCATCATCAAGGCTGATACCCAACCGCTGATGCTTTGATTGCCAGCTTGAAACTGAGTGTTAATCAAACCAATCATTAGCACCAAATAAACTTTATCAGCTAATTGGCAAAAAACTTGACCACCCCAGAGAGCCAGGAAATTCGGATTTTTTAATACAGGTAAAAACCCCTGTTGTACATTACTCGATGTTGGCGTACTATCTAAATCAGGTTCTTTGGCATCAGGTGGTTCTTTACCTGAGGCAGCTGATTTTGGCACACCATTTCCAGTAGAATTACCTTTACCGTTTGTTTCTGTAGTCAGCGGTTGGTGGTCAGGTCTGTTTTCATCCGTCGGTGAAGCATCAGTCTTGATTAGTTCTGAAGAAACGTCTTGAGGAGACATTTCTTGCCCATTTATTTGGCTGACTGTAGCCTTGGAAATAGTACTTAAGCGAGTAGGTACTATAGAATCTGATGCCCTATTCTGTTTTTTGGTGTAACTTGGTGGCAAAGGTAGAATTTTTGTATCCAAATCAGACGGTTGCATCATAGTTGGCAGAAAAATAAGAATCTATCAAAGTAGCGGAGCGAATAGGGCGACCCAAATGATACTGAGTGTACTGGCGCAAAATCTGCTCAACAGATAACCAGTTCTCATGATTGGCTGCATTCACAGACATTATCTCTGGTGGCGATAGATGCTGGAGTATAGCAAGTTCCATAGCACTTAAGCGAGTAGAAATCACAGGTATTTCTTGCTGGTGGACAACTGTTTGGTAACTGGGGCTAGAGGCGCTTGGGGAGATAGGAGAATTTATTTGTCTTCCCTTTTGTCTCTCTCGGCGCAAATTTTCCCAAGCTTCTAAACAAATTGTTCCCCCAGCAGGGATACTAAATCCTACTTGCCAGTTAGGCTCGATCAAATCTGGGATGAGGGGACGCTGAGTTAAGCAACAAAGTTGTACCTGGGGTGTCAATCCCGCCAAAGCTAGGAGTCGAAACACTCCATGAGCCAGAATGGGGAAAATAGAGGCGACATCTCTGCTGGATAATGCTTCTAGTTGCTCTAAATGTTGATTGAATAGGTCATAAAGTTCTTCTTGGGGTTGTTCACTCAAAGCTTGACACAGGACTATCTCTGCTAGATACTGGCTAGCAGCTAATTTGCCCAAATCTTTAGCAAGACCCGGATAAGTTTTTAACGTTTGTGCTTGTGTAATTTTATCGAGCGATCGCCCTTGGGCAATCAGTAGTTCATTGACTACAAACATCCCACTCCTACCACCCAGGCTAGAGTTGTGCTTACGTGCTCCAGGGGCAACTACTCGAATCAAACCAAACTCCCTTGTCAAAATTGTTACTATTCTATCCGATTCACCCAGGGTCTGGGCTTTGAGATTAATTCCTGTCGCTTTATAAGTTCTACTCATTAGTCATTGGTCATTGGTGATGAGTCATTGGTTATTGGTCGTTGGTCATCGAGATGAGACAAGGACAAATAACTGGAGACGTACCAGCAGCTACTTTACTTTTCGAGTTTTGCTTTGTAGTCCGAAAACACCTAAAAGCAAACTCACGGGCTAGGACAAAGGACAAATGACAAATGACTATTCACCCTTCTCCAGGTTATCGCGCTGGCGGATCAAATCGATACTGCGAGAAGTGCCTAATCTAGTCGCACCCGCTAAGATTAAGTCTAGGGCTTGGCTCACGGTGTGAATACCACCTGCAGCTTTAATTCCTACCCTTTCTCGCACCACTTCTTTCAAAAGTCGCACATCCGCCACTGTCGCACCCCCATTCCAACCTGTACCGGTTTTTAAGAATGCTGCGCCTGCTTCCATAGATAGTTCTGCAGCCAGCTTTTTTTCAGCATCTGTCAATAAATTAGTTTCTAAAATTACCTTGACAGTTTTTCCCGTCTCCTCACAAATTTCGGCAATCTCCTTGTGTACCTGCTCAGTTTTGCCAGCTTTTAACCAGCCCAAGTTGATCACAACATCCAACTCAGTGGCTCCGTTCTCCACCGCTTCTTGAGCCTCATACAGCTTCACGGCTGAAGTTGTCGCCCCTCCAGGAAAGCCAATCACCGTACAGACTTGGGGATTTTTGCCGTGAAGTAATTCTACCGCCAAGCGCACATGGGCGGGGTGAATACAAACCGCCGCAAAATTAAATCTGTATGCTTCTTCACACCATTGCTCAACCTGCTCTGGGGTAGCCGTTGGCACTAACAGGGCGTGATCGATAAATGGCGCAATATCAATGTCCGGATAGTCTGCTGCCATTGTGATTTTTATTGATGTTTATTAAAGTTTATAAAAAATTAAGACATTTTTTATAAATTAAACCATATTTATTTACGAATATATCCTGAAGACACGCCACTTAGCGGGCTTAGTATGTCGGCTCTACATCGTTACCCAGATTCCCGTAGGTGTTTAAGTTGACATCAGACAGATGCAAGGTTAGGAATATGAAATATAGAATTGTAAAAATCTTTACCTGGTAGAATTCTCCTGGCCTTATCTGCAAAAAAGAAAAAATGCCCAACGATACGGAATGGTTTACAGAAACGTCGAATGGTAAATTTCGCATTAACAGCAGGGCTATCTACAGAAATTTATCCTCTGAGATAGTGACTAAACTAGATCAAAATTTATCGGTGAGTGAAATTCTAGACTCAATCAGAACCGAAACCAGTAAAGCTTTTAGAGAAAAATATTTACAAAATCCTCAGGTAGGAGCACTCAATAAAGCTACAGGAGGATGGAATGAGTTAATAGCAACTAGTTTACTATCTGAGATTGTTTTGAATATCAATCAGCAAAATGGGATGTGCGTTGTTGCATTCTGTATGCCAAACTCAAAACCACAAATAGAGGGAGCCGATGAATCATATTCAAATTTTTTCAATTTATTTAGTAAGAATGAATTTACTAATGAAAATAATGCTTTAGCTAAAATTATACCTTTTAAAGATAATATATTTATGCCTAGCCCAGACTATATTATTGCTGTTATTAATAATAAAATAAATTCAAAAATTGTTAATTCATTGCTAGAAAAACAAGCAAGAGATCCAGATAGTTTAGCACTGTATAACTTCTTAAAAGGAAAGCTTCATATAGAAGAAGTAAAAGCCGCAGTTTCTCTCAAAACTTCAAATCGTCCAGATCGTCGCTACCAGCCTTTATTTGAAGCAGCCATGATTAAAGCGATGGGGTATGTATTACAGCAGCGTTGGCGATATTACATGGTTGTCAGTGAGTTAACTCCTACTGATAGAACTATATTTACTACAGCAATCGCTCCTCATGGTGTTGCACTTGAACAAAATTTTAATCTCGTAGATGGTACATATTTATATTATAGAAAAGCAGATTTAGTTCCATTGGTCTTAGCAGCCATTCAAAATTAACTCTTTACACAAAAGCTCAACTAAATTCTAATGGTAACTCTAATTGTTTCTTGACTTTCTCTTTGGGAGACCATTCTTTAGTTTCTAAAAAATCAATAATAGTTTGAGCTAACGCTTTTGATGCCAAATATGGCACACCATTACCAATAGTTTTAAACATATTGGTGAGGGACATATTTTCTGGTAGTATGAAATTTGCAGGCATAGATTGAATAGCTAATGCTTCTGAAACAGAAATTCGGCGGACTTTATAGGGATGTAAATGTACTTCATTATTACCGTAACAAGCTGTGGGAGAGTAACGCCATCTGTGCAAACGTTTGAAAGACTTTTTAGAAACATCTCCTTCATCCACAGCCACAAATCTTGTAATACCGGCCCTTGGATGAAAATAGTGTTGAGTATTAGGATGATTCAAAACATCATTTTTTCTAAACCAATACTCAACAGTTAATTCCTGAGGAATATCATCAGGGGGAAGAATTATAGAATCTTCTTTAAATAGTTCACATTTACGCCAAGGGTAGGCAAAAATTTCTTTTTGGGTATATAAAATATGATTGTTCCAAGGGAAATAACCTTCAGCTAGTAATTCATTACTACCAATTTGTATTCCCATATCCTGAATTAAATTACTGTGGAAGCCAGTCAGGATAATTCTGTCTCTATCTTGAGGTACACCATATTCAATAGCATTAATTAATCGTTCAGTTAATACATAGCCTGCTTGCTGTAACCTTTGCTTGAGTGATTCATAAAATAAACGATGTTTTGTGGTTCTCCATAAACCCTTGACATTCTCAAATAAAAAGAAATCTGGTTGATGGTGACAAATGAGTTCAACATAGGAAGCCGAAAGTTGACCGTTATCTCCCAAAACTCCTTTGTTTTTCCCGCCAATAGAAAAATCAGGACAGGGAGGCCCGCCAATGAAGCCGATAATATTATGAGATTTGCGACAATCTTTGACTAATTCCCACAGGCGTTTTGCTGCTAAACCTTGGATAAGTTGGCTGACATCTGCTGCTTCCCCTTCATGGTATCCATATTCGGGTGATGGTAAATTTAGAACTTCTCTTGAATGGCGGTAGGCTGCTATAAATGGAGAGAAAATTTCATTCACATAGACAATATTAAAACCGCTAGTTTCAAAGCCTAAATCTAGCAAGCCTGAACCTGCAAAAAATGAGAATATACAAGGGTTATTACTCATTAACTATAAAGTTAAACCGATGTCTTGCCAAATCTAAATATCTACTAAAAATTTTGAAAGTATACTACCATAACAGAAAAAATTGGATGTTTTTATTAGCTACGATAATTTTGTTGTTTCACGCAAAGACGCATAATAAAAACTTTGCGCGCCACTTTCTTCAACGGGGGGAACCCCCGCAAAGAAGTGGCTCGTCTTTGCGTGAGATTATCCCACAGTTTCAACTGGCTGCGCTTCTGGCAATAAACGCTTCACACCCTGCTTAACAAAACCTTGCAAAGAAGCCATCTGCTGATTTCGTTGAAAGACATTTTGCATAGTTTGGCGCAATTTATCCCAATTCAAACCAGTTCCAGTATCTACGGCTATTTCCTGCTGTTGGAAATATTCAACTAAACTTAAACCTGCTACTCTGGTGAGATAAGCTGCACTCACACCCTGCACTGCACCGCCGGCTACGAAAGTGACAGCGTTACTTTTGAGAACGGTACTGATAGCTTTTGTAGAAAGTTCGACTAAACCCAGTTTCAGCATCAAACTTCCCATTGTTCCCGCTACAGTTTGTGCTTGTTCTAAGGAAAATTTCTGCTGATAAATATTACCTAAATCCATTACCATCTGGGCATTAATAGCTGCAGTGGCCAGGATATCGAGTGCTGGTACTGGGTTAGCAAAGGCAGCAGCAGCAGCTATCCACTGATATTGTTCAATAATTGGGGTAGCGCGATCGCACCGAGTTTGATTTAACCAGTTTTTCGCCTCAGTTTGCAATAATTTAGCTTTCCGCATGGTTGTTACCCACACCAGCTTTTCTGATTGCTGTGCTAAAACTTCACTCAATCGCTGTGTCAACTGCTGGATATCTGGTGCTGGTTTTTCCATCCACTCTTGTACAGAACCATCTGCTTGATGTTTCCGCACTTTCACAGGAATAGGAGATGTTGCAGTCGCCACTACATGTTCCTGCATCCGCTGTTGCAATGACATTAAAAGACTAGCACGCTCGTCTGGTAAATACTGGTCTTGTTTATTGAATACCAGCATTAACGGCTGATTTGCTGCTTTGAGTTGCTGTATTGTTTGAAATTCTGAATCTGTCAAATCACCGTTGGTTAAAAATAGGACAAAATCAGATTCTTGCAATTGAGCGAAAACATCTGCGTCTGATGTTTCCCCGGCTTCTCTAAACAAAGGCGCTGTTTCTTGAAAATTCAGAGACTTGAGATGTAAAGTCTCGATATTTTCTTTGAGGATTTGTATCAAGGTGGTTTTACCCACCGATTTTCCTCCGGTCACTGCTAGTCGAATTGTTTGTCTATCTAACTCTAGGAGTAACTGGGTAACTTGTTCTCGTAGTGTTGCTAAAGCTGGATGGTTTTCGGCTTCTTGTGCTAGTTGGTTAATTACGGCTTCGATTTTTGCGATCGCACTTTCTACTGTTGCTCGATCTACGACTATATCATCTAGCTGCTCTAAACTATTTTTAGAGCGATTTTGTTGGTATAGCCATAAACCACCACCAACTGCTAAAGCACTCAATAAACCCAACTCACTTACCTGCACGATGGAATCGTGCCAACTTTGTAACATCCACAGGGAAAAGGATAGTCCCAATCCTCCCACTAGAATTGGTCGCTGCAACTTCACAACTATGACTCTCCGAGCTTTTTGGAAGGTTTCTCCTCCAGAATAGATCAAAATAAAACAAATCCCTGCAACCTTCATAGATTACAGGGAATTTGTTACATCTTTTATTTGGTGGCGGGAAGTGGATTTGAACCACTGACCTTCGGGTTATGAGCCCGACGAGCTACCAGGCTGCTCTATCCCGCGTCGCTTACTCATATAGTCTAACCCAAAGTCAAAAGTTTGGCAACTATAAAAGCGATAATTCTCCCACCACTTCCAAACGCTTGTATTTACCGAAGATCATAAATTTTTCTGACAAGCTTTCGGCGACGCTGGGACTAATCCAGCCCATTTGTTGGAGTAGGTGAATGGCAACAGCATATTTTGCCCGCTTTGCTCCATCCATGACTTTAATTGCTAATCCCATACCTTCACCGAGTCTGGCGATGCACTGGACGCCTTCAGCACCAGCTTTACTGAGTAGTTCTCCAGGACACAGGCGCATGAGTTCCGTATCAAATTCGCCGTCTCCTGCTACCAGCGCCGGGTGATGAGTCATGGCTCGGACAATGCGCTCCATATCTAGATTATTGCTAGCAGCTAGCAAAGCGTACAAGGAGGCCATTTGACCGAGTTGCATCAGATATGTGGGCGCACCGCAGTCATCATGAGCACTAATAAATTCTGCTGCAGGCATTCGCAGTAATTCTGCTACTTTGCCTAAAATTAACTGTTGGACTGGATGTTTGCGTTCTAAGTAGTTAGTCAGGGGCCAGTGGCGTTGCTGACAAACAGCTAACATGCCTGCATGTTTACCAGAGCAATTGTATTCTAGAGGACTGCTCTTGCCTTCTGGGATGGGACATTGAAGCGTAGTTGGGTCAATATCGGCGCGCCACAGAATGTTAAATACTTGTCTTACCTGCTCTACGGTTCCCTTGTGGGAACTAGTAATAATCGCTAAATCGCGATCGCTCAAATGATAGCGTTCCAATGTGCCTGTGGTAGTAATTGCCAGCGCCTGAAAAGGCTTGAGCGCTGAACGCACGAAGGACGCTGTTTCCGAATTACCTGCGACAGATAATACTCGCGCTCTTTCGTCACAGACAACAGCCTGGACTATGTGTCTGGATTCGATGAGACCTTCGCGCAGTAACCTGACTTCTAGTGCTGCGGCTTGAGTTCGTTTTCCCATTGTCATGGGTAAATATTTATCACTTTTTATTATTAGTTGTCATTAGTCATGAGTTTTTTGTCATGGATTGTGACTAATAACTAATGACTAATTTAAATCAAATGCCAAACTATAGTACCAGCAAGATACATTCCCGCCAAGCCAGCAAAGGTAAATTGCAAGCGTCGAAGGATCGGTTTAATTTCGTAGGAGACAATGAGGCGATCGCGGTTGAGTAATTCTGGGGGTTTGATCCAGGTTTGTCCGTCGTACCAGCCGGATTCTTCATAAAATACAGTCGCACTGAATAGGCGGTCGCTGATATAAAACCAGCCTAAATACAACCGTACTAAGACCAGTATCACCCCCACACTCGCACCTGCGGCGCTGCAGAGGAGAAAATGGGCGATATACTTATGGGGCGGAAAACTGGCTGCGGCCACTGGCCCAGCCACAATCCACGAAAAACCCCAAATCCACAGCATTTTTGTGATGTAGCTGCGCCAATTTAAAGTGCAGTCCCGGAATAACCAAGCTATTTTTAATTCTTCATATTCGTTGAGCGGTTGCTGCTCAGACGGCACGGGACAATTAGAGACTGAAGATTTGATCATGTTGGTTTACTCCGGCCCTCATCAAATTTTGGCAGTTCCACCCGTTCTGCATGTGACCAAAACGCCTCTAAGTTATAAAACTCCCGTTCTCTGGGCATCATGATGTGAACTATCACTTCCCCATAATCTTGCAGTACCCAGCTACCTTCGGCTTTACCTGCTGTCCGCAACGGGCGTCTTTGCCATTCACTCTCTACTTTGGTTTCAATAGCTTCGGCGATCGCCCTGACCTGTACTCGAGAATAGCCAGTCATCAGCACGAAATAATCAGCTAGGTAAGATACGTCTGTCACCTTCAACAGCAAAATATCTCCTGCTTTGCGGTCTGATGCAGCTTCGGCGATGGTTACAGCTAGTTCCTCACTCACCTGTTCGCTCTCGGCTTGTGGACTTGTAACCGCGCTCTTGGTGACAGAGACAGATTGTAATGGGAGATTTCCTTGGAAATAATCAGACATTAAACCTCAGGTGCTTTATCCTTTTTGTGACAATTTTTTACAATTACTACAAACCAAAAATTAAACTACAATTGGTGAATCGGTTTTTTTGCATATTAACAAAAAACCGATATTTATGTGGCTTGCTGATATCTGGTGATGAAAGCAGAATTTGTGCAGCATTATTGAGGTAGTTTGACGTCGTACTGGTTATGGAGTGGGCAGAATGTCAGACACATTTGCCTGATATTCTCCTCAATATTTTAAACCGATTTTGGAGCCTTCCAACTGGTAATTGGCGGATGTCAGCCTATTTTCACGGCAACGCCACGATTTTCAGATATTTTGTCCCGTCAAAGTTCATGTTGAAGCCAAGACGTTGCTGAGAAATTTCTACGTGGCGGCATCACTATCACAACCTGCTGCCAATAGCTTACCGTGCAGCTAAGTTACCCGTAGCCCGTCTAAAGAGTGAATAGCGATCGCTCAATATACCTCTGTAAGTAGAGTTTTTGATTTTCGGTTGTAGCCAGAGTAGCGATAGCAAAATTATATATTTTTTTATTAAAACAAAAAAGAACCACAGATAGACAATGTGAGCGCCATGAGTTTTTCTCCATGGTATACACAAGTTTCATCTGTGATTCAATTAAAAAAATTTACCTATGCAATAGACTTGATCACCAAATTCAGAACTAAAAATTTATCTTCTAATCTTTAACCCCTAGCCTATGATGTTAACATCTGTTTATTAAACTTCTTGTTCCGAGATAATTCCCGATTCCATAGTTGAAAAATCAGCCGCCAAGGAATAAAACAACATTTCGTAATTATTCACAGCTTGCTCGAAAGCATATTGCTCAACAGCAAATCGGCGACTTTTATAGCCAAAATTTTTGACTTTTTGAGGATCTTGGTACAATTCTGAAACTGCATTTGCTAAAGCTTGAGGATCTTCTGGAGGAACTACAAATCCACCCCCGCTCTGCTTAATAGCTCTTGCTGCTGTGCCATTTTCCGGTACAGAAGCTACTATTGCTCTACCACTAGCAAGAAGCACTTGAATTTTTGATGGCATATTAAAAGATACAACATTTTTCTTTTGCACCACTAAACCAACATCTGCAGCTGCTAACATCTGCGGTAAGTGTTCGCGGGGTTGAAATGGTAATAACAAAACGTTATCTGCACCGTAATCTAAACACTCTTGTTGTAATCGTTGCAAACCTTTAGCTTCACCAACAATTACAAAAACTACCTCTGGGATGTGGCGCAACATAGCAGCTGCTTTGATGACGGTTTCTAGGCCTTGAGTTAAGGCAATATTACCGGAATATAAGACTACAAATTTATCTTTGAGGTTATGTGTGGCTCGAAAAGAATTATTTTCTTGGGGTAATGAACGAATAAAATTGACATCAACCCAGTTAGGAATTTGGACAATTTTGTCGGACGCCACGCCTTTTTTTTGTAAGTTGTCTACAAATCCATCGGCAATAACGCTAATTTTAGTGGCGGAGCAATAAGCAAATTTTTCTAATGCTGTAAATATTTTAATTAGCCATTTATTTTTCAGTAATCCTACGTGAATAGCAGCTTCTGGTAAAATATCCTGAAGATTTAGTATTACCGGACAATCACGCAACCATCCCAACAGAGCCGCCGGTACACATACAGGTAGTGATGGTGATGTTGAGAGAATCACATCTGGACGCCAACCCATGAGAGCGGGGATAAAACTTGTTACCACGAAACTAGCATCTAGCAATATCCGATCTAATAAGTTGGGTTGTGGGCGAATCCAAACAAAACTACGTTGAATTTGTACGCCATTTTTATATTCGTTGAGATACAATTTACCCCGATAGCCTGGGTAAATTTGACGCTCAGGATAGTTAGGCATAGCGGTAACTACTCGCACTTGATGTCCTCGCTTGACTAGTCCCTCCGCTAATTCAGTCATCAACGGGGCTATACCAATTGGCTCTGGATAGTAGTTGTAGGAGTAAATTAAAATCCGCATAATAAACTACTCAGAAGTTACTAGTTTCTTAGTTGATTAAAAATTTTTTTGAGGAGATTGATAAATTTCTCTTAGAGAAGATTCGTCATTCTCAAGTGTCTAAAGTTAATTTTCTCTTTGGACTTCCTTAATGTCAGGGGCTTTAATTGAAGATTGGTTAAATTTTTTAAAATGTACTTAAGTAGTGAGCAAGTGCTATTTTACTAATTGCAGAGCTTGCAGATTTATTAGCTATGCAATAGTGCTTAAGTAAAAACCCTAGGAAGTGGAATCTATTCAGTTTTAGTTTTGAATTGGTGTAATTGTAAAAAATTTGGCAATTTATAGATCAAACATCCCTCTTCAATCTTCAAGATGAAAGGGATATCTGTAGCGAATATTTTTGAGAAAGAAGAGCAATTTTTTTAGAGAATCTGCGATAAGAATTTGCGGGTTCTTTCTTCTCTGGGATTTGTGAAAAAAGTTTCTGGGGAGGCTGACTCGACTAGAGAACCGCTATCCATGAGAATCACTCTGTCGGCGACTTCACGAGCAAATCCGACTTCATGGGTAACTACTACCATTGTCATTCCATCACGGGCGAGACTCCGCATCACATCTAATACTTCCCGCACCATTTCTGGATCTAAAGCCGAGGTGGGTTCGTCAAAGAGCATAATTTTTGGTTGCATGGCTAATGCGCGAGCGATGGCTACTCGTTGTTGCTGTCCACCAGATAACTGTCCTGGATATTTATGTGCTTGTTCTAAAATTCCTACTCTTTCTAATAATTGAATTCCTAATTCTTCCGCTTTTGCTTTTGGCGATTTCCGTACCCAAACTGGTGCGAGGGTGATATTTTGTAAGACGGTGAGATGGGGAAATAAATTAAATTGTTGAAATACCATGCCGACTTCACGGCGAATTTTTTCAACATTTCTCAAGTCGTTAGTGAGGGTGATACCATCAATAATAATTCTGCCTTTTTGATATGCTTCTAAAGCATTGAATGTACGGATAAATGTTGATTTACCTGAACCAGAAGGGCCCATTAAAACTAGTACTTCTCCACGATTTACTGTTAAACTAACCCCGCGCAAGGCATGATATTTTCCGTACCACTTTTGCACTTCTTCAGCAATAATTATCGAGTTTTGTTCCGTCATCTTTGATTTTTACTTCTAAATGTTATTTTCAACAATACCTAGCAAATTAAAGCACTGCCAAAATTTTAACAAACCTGCTGTGATTTTTTTCCTAACTGACATTGCTTTTGTGTCATACAAAACTTGCGCTTAAATGCTTGTGTAAAATGCCCTAAATGAGAATAGCCCATAGCATGAGCCACTGCTGATACTTGTATATCTCTGTGGCGTAGTAATATCTGTGCTTGCACCTGCAAAACGAGTTAGAATGAGTTCTCATATGGCAACAGACCGGAGACTCAAATGACCTCAGCAGCAACAATCGCCATACCCACAAAAGAGTCGCCTCTATTGTTTGAGGGAATGACCTGGAGAGAATTTAAAGCCGTTGAGCAGTTGCTAGACCGTCCAGGACATCGGCTGTCTTATCTAGATGGTGTTTTGGAGATCAGAAAAATGCCAGGAGAAGCGCACGAAACTGTTAAGAAGAGAATTGCTGCATTGTTGGAACTTTATCTACTCACCGCAGGATTTGATTTTACACCCACAGGCTCAATGACCTTGGAAAGCGAATCTGGTGCTGTGAAGCGAGAAGCGGATGAATCTTATAAACTGGCTCCTGGTCGAGTACGCCCTGATTTGGCGATTGAGGTGGTGTTTACCAGCGGCGGAATCAACAAATTAGAGGCGTACAAGCGGCTGTTGATTCCAGAATTGTGGTTCTGGGAAGATGGTGTACTGGAAGTTTATCACTTGCGGAAACAGGGTAACGCGCTTGACTATGAAAAGGTTTCTTGCAGTGAAGAGGTTAAAGGGATTGACCTGGATTTGTTGTTACGCTGCATTGATATTGTGAATCATGTTGAGGCTATCAAAACTTTTCAGCAAGCGCTTCAACCATAGCTGATAATTTTAGTGAATTATATTAGTTTACTGGCTTAACTGTTTTTCTAATCTGCGAGATGCTAAAGACATAGAGTAACAAAATACCCAATAAATCAATCCAATAAATAGATATACTTCTGCATAACGACCAATAAATTGAGGCTGTGCCAAGATAGAGCGAGCAATTCCAGTGAGTTCTATTAATCCTACTAAAGATAGGAGCGAGGTATCTTTAAATAAGCCGATAAACTGACCTACAATCGCCGGGAGCACTGCGCGCAATGCTTGAGGTAGGACAATTAATATCACTACTAAAGGTGTATTCAATCCCAATGCTTGGGCGGCTTCAATTTGTCCGCGTGGGATTGCTTGGAGTCCACCGCGCACATTTTCTGCCATATAAGCAGCACTGAATAATATTAAACCGGCGATCGCTCTGATTACTCGATCTAAACGTACATCTGCTGAGAGCACCAAAGGTAACATTACTTGTGCTAAAAACAAAATTCCAATTAGTGGAACTCCTCTAATAATTTCAATGTAGAGAATAGAAAACCAGCGGACGACAGGTAAATTACTAGTGCGTCCCAAAGCTAATAAAACCCCAATTGGAAAGGAAAGGATAATACTTACTGCTGCCATTAATAAAGTAAGTAGCAAACCGTTCCACAAGTTTGTTGATACTGTTTGTAATCCAAACCCGCCACCAATTAACCACAATATCACGGGAGAAGATAATAACCATATTAAAGAAATCCAAGGAATTATTATCTGCTTAAATCTCTTACCAATTTCCCAACCTATAAATAGTAAAGCAACAATTAATAGTAACCAAATTCGAGAGATTAAATCTACTGGTAAAATTACTAAAATGATGCCAATAATTACACTTATGAAAGTAATTTGACGTTGAGAAAACTGTTGTTTACTAGAGAATATTCCCAAGGTTATAGCACTTAAAGTCACAGCGATCGCTAACACAATCCAAACTCGCCAGTACAGAGTTTGCGGGAATCTTCCTACTAAAAATAAAGCTAAATTAATTTTAATTACTTCCCATTGAGCCGAGAATATCGCCCAAGTTAAAATTCTTCTTGTGATCCAAAACAGCAACCCTAAACAGACAACAGTTAATAAGCTGTTGTACCAAGTATTAAATAGATTTTTTCGTAACCAAACTAGGTTGTTATTTAGCATTTGTCATCAAAAAAAGGAAACAGGAAATAGGCTATTGTTTATCTCTCCTGGATTTGGACAGCACGATTGCACAAATTCATGACTACAGAAATAGTTAAACTTAAAATAAGATAGGTGAGCATGATGAGCAGCATGACTTCTACAGCTTTCCCGGTTTGGTTAAATGTGGTAGAAGCGACAAAATAAACGTCTGGATAGCCGATGGCGATCGCTAAACTGGAATTTTTGGTCAAATTTAAATACTGGCTGGTTAAAGGTGGAATAATTACCCGCAAGGCTTGGGGTAAAATTACCAGGCGCATAACTAACCCTGGTTTTAATCCGAGCGATCTGGCTGCTTCCCATTGTCCTTTTGGTACTGATTGAATTCCCCCCCGGACGATTTCTGCAATAAATGCACCTGTGTAAAAAGTTAAGCCTAATAATAAAGCGGAAAATTCAGACGACAAGGTAAACCAAGGAAGTTCTACACCATTTTTACTCAAGTAAACTAGTCCCCATAAAGAAATTTTATTTTCTGCTGTGGGGAAGCTGAGAAAAACAGCAAAATACCAAAACAGCAATTGCAAAAGTAAGGGTGTGTTCCGAAAAATTTCTACATAAACTAGTGTGAAATTCCGCACTAGCCAATTGTCAGATAACCGGGCTATACCAGCAGTTACACCGACAATTGTTGTCAGGAAAATTCCTACAACTGCTATCCGCAATGAGTTAACTAATCCTACCCATAAAGCGCGACTATAAGTATCAGTTGGTTTGTAGTTAATGGGGGTTTCGCCAATATCAAAGGACGCTTGTTGTTGCAGAAAATCGAAGCCGAATTGAATACCTAGTTGCTGTAGATTGCGGCTAAGATTACCCCACAATATTGTTACTATAACGACTGTTAAAAATATGGCGATAAATTGTCCTGTAATTCGCAAAAAGCGATGATCACGCCATAAAGGTGAATTTGGCATTTGTTATCAAACAAGGGAACAGGGAACTCTTAACAGGGAATAGGGAATAGGGAATAGGTGATTTCTTCTTCATCCTCCCACATCTCCACACTCTCTCATCCCCTCATCTCTCTAGCGAAAGGGTGGAGAATAGAGCAATCCGCCTTTTGACCAGAGTTGATTTTGACCGCGAGCTAAATTAAGTGGTGTTTTTGATCCGAGATTGCGCTCATAAATCTCGCCGTAGTTACCGACATTCTTGATAATTTTAGCGGCGAAGTCTTTTGTTAAACCCAATCCTTCGCCAAGATTACCTTCTGTACCTAAGAAGCGTTTAATATCTGGGTCGTTACTGTTAGTAAATTGATCAACATTTTGAGAATTAATGCCTAATTCTTCAGCTTTAATTAAGGTATAAACTACCCATTTAATGGTATCTGCCCATTTAGAATCTCCCTTGGCGACAGCTGGTGCTAATGGTTCTGAAGAAATAATTTCATCCAGAATCACGTTATCTTCTGGTTTGGGTAGTTGGGTACGGCGAGAAACCAAAGCTGAACGGTCGGCTGTAATACCGTCGCAACGTCCTTCAGCATAAGTAGCAAAAGTGACATTAACATCTTCAAAAACTACGGGTTTATAAGTAATATTCCGCTTCCGCATTTGGTCTGCTAAGTTTTGCTCGGTGGTAGTACCAGTTTGTACGCAGATGGCTTTACCTTTAAGGTCTGCGAGGGTCTTGATTCCGCTACTTTTGCGAACCATGATGGCTTGACCATCGTAAAAGATGACGGGTGCGAAGTCTAGACCAACTGAAGTTGCGCGACTCAATGTCCAAGTGGTGTTACGACTGAGAATGTCTACTTCCCCAGTTTGCAAAGCTGTAAACCGCTCTTTGGCGCTGAGGTTACGAAATTCTACTGCATCTGCTTGATCAAATAGAGCCACAGCTACTGCGCGGCAAACATCTACATCGATACCAGTATATTTACCGTCAGTGCCCACAAAACTGAATCCTGGAACTTCACCGCTGACGCCGCAAACTAACTTACCACGGCTTTTGATTGTATTCCAGAGATTGCGATTGACTGGGGCTACAGCGCTATTACCAGGAGTTCCGGCCGTATTCGCTGTGTTTCCTGACTCACCGCTACAAGCAGTTATAGCAAAGATTAAGGGTGCGATCGCTATTAATAAAGCTGACTTACTTATCAGGATCATCGTTAACTGGCAATCAATAATGTGTTGTTGACTACAATTATTCAGTGAAAATTAGTAGATGTTTGTAATATAAAACTTTTTTTGCTGAATATAGTAATCTGCTTTGATTTCTGAATTGATTCGCGTAGACAGGGAACAGGGAACAGGAAAAAGGGAATAAAAGTGTACTGAGTTTTTTTCAAAAATCAAATATGATTCCTATATATATTCATTTGTTATCGCAAAATGGAAATTTTCAACTTTGATAACTATCCTATTTCATGGTCAAAAGGGGGAACTACATATTAATTTTGTAGTAAATTGCTGAAGGGGAGACGAAATAAGCTACAATATAGATTCAATAAGCTTCATGGCTCTTAAACCTTGTTGATAATGCTTCCACTTATTACGATTAATTCTCATTAATTGTGTGACTAAATCAATACAGCTATCCTTGAAATGTACCCATGTTTGACCATATAAGCCGATATAAAAACTACTGTGTCTCCGTTGAGAACGACTCCTTTCTTTAATCCGAGCTATATATTTTTGGATTCCTTTGCGTTTAATAAGTTGACCATTAATTGTTGCAGAGGTGTAAGCGATCGCTATCAACAAAACTAGAGAAATAAAACGTTCACCTTGAACATTAGTGTTTTCTAAGTTATAGCCACCTGTTTTGAAATCTCTAAACATTTCTTCAATATCAAATCGCTTTTTGTAAGCAGCAATTGCTGACTCTAGGGTGTCAAAATTTGTTAAAATAAACCATGCTTCTTTGGGTGCTACTCCGTTAATTTTACGTTGCCACTTACCAGCCACATTAAAACTGATAAAACCCTGAGTCTTTGTTACCTTAACTCCCTTGATAAAAAAAGATACTCCAGGAGTTAATCCTAAACTGCTTAACTCCATAAACATATCTTGTTTAATTTCTACAAATTCATTCTTTTTCAATCGCAAACAAAAATATACATCCTTGCTCTGAAGGTACTTTGCTAGTTTTACCGAGCAAAATTCTCTATCCCCCAACACACAGATTTTATAATCTTTCAATATTGCTATAACTGGCGATAATATTTTCTGCTGTTCCGTGAGATTACTACTACCTAATTTGGGCAGCAAACTAAAATATATTGGTATGGCTCTTTTATCCCAAATCACGCTGACCATTAATAAGTTTATCCGACTCCAATTAGTCCTATCAATTGCTATATAAATAATTTTTTCATTCTGGAAGTAGTTTGCTATTAGTTCTTGAATAATTGGCAACCAAACTTTTTCAATTGTGAGATTTGGTAATGATAAAAATCTTTGTATTCTTTTTCTTCTGCTTTCAAATTTAATTCCCAAAGGTAGCGCATTCGCTAATTTTTCTAAAGTTACTTCTTTGATTGACTGCAACAGATGTATCAAAATTTTTAGCAACAGATATTCTGCTAAACTCAATTGACTTTTTAAGTGCTTTTGGTACAATATAGCTAACATTATCATTAAGTAGGTCTTATTGACAAAACTAGACCTACCTTTTTCTATCACAAAACGCTACCCCATCTTATACACCAAGCTTTTTAGGCTGTTTCGTCTCCCCTCCAGAGTAAATTGTCTCACTATTTTAATTTTTATAATTATTAAACTAACTTTGATAGATCACAATAAATATTAAATTATTTTTTACAAGTCTTGAGGTTTGATCCCTGCCATCAGAAATTGTGAAAGCAAAATGGTGATGGCATTCTTCTGTGGTACAAACTGGCAGAGTTTTTGGCTACCATGGTCAGATTGCACAAAAAAGCTAGTTGAATTTCGCTAAATTCATCAAATCTGCATAACTCTATCAGCAGATGATCCTGAAATTTCATGAATAGAGGCTAAATTGCACAATTCTCTGATGTCGGAAGTAGCAGCACCAACGTAAGCATCTGCCACCAGCAGGTTAAACTAGGTCTGATAACAGCTGCTCCACCGTTCCTTATGAGGCTTTTATGGGAGCTAATCTCAAACAGATTGCCAAGTACTTAGACAACCTTGGTTGGGACTACCGTTTTGATGATGAAGAAGATCGGATTATTACAGGTGTAGAGGCTGATTACCTAGAAGATTTCCTGATAGTTGTCCAACTGGATGAAGAGGGAAAATTTTTTCGGGTATTTGCTCCTCAAGTGCTGGCTGGAGTTCAGGAGCATCCCTACAAGGGCGCTATTCTGCAAACTATGCTAGCAATTTCCTGGGAAACCAAAATGCTGCAATGGGAGTATGACCCATCCGATGGTGAAATCCGAGCTATTATCGAGTTTCCATTAGAAGACTCGATTCTGACAGAAAAGCAGTTTAACCGTTGTCTGAGTGGATTAATCCAAATTGTGGACAGTATAGCCATGCCTCGCCTCAAACAGGTCATGGAAACTGGGCAAGATCCGGGTAATTTAGAACTTGGGGAAAGATTACTACTCAGTATTCAAGAAGAAGCCCCTGGGTTACTAGATATTCTAGAAAAGGCGATGGAGGCCAGGAAAAAACGGGGAAGTTTTCCTAACGAGTGAAGCGGATTATCACTGAAATCGCTATACTCCAAAGTGATAACCTCACTATATACTGAAGTTTTCTAGGGCTGGATTTTATGACATCCTATGCAACCTCCTCTGCCAAAGCCGAAATGAGTGAACTCCGGCGGTTAAAGGGCTTACTCCCTCCAGAATTGCAAAGCTGGGTCACGGTTGAAGGCACAACAGAGGTTAATCCATCCCTGATCCGCAGCGAAGAAATTGGTAAAGACCAAGTAGAAATCCAAATTGACTTGGTGAAATGGGATGCTCTGGCTATGGATCAGCGTAATCTACTATTTTGGCACGAAGTCGCCCGCGTTCAAAATGACACGATCCCCAAAGATGGTTGGGAAATGGCAGCATTGGCGATTGGTTTGGGCGGTGCTGTGGGCGAATTATGGGTACAGGATGGATTACTACTGGTGTTAGCCTTGGCGTTATGTGGCGTATCAGGCTGGCGACTGTATCAGAAGAACAACGGAGAAAAGCAACTCAAAGAATTACTCGATGCTGATGAAAAAGCGATCGCTCTTGCAGTTCGTTTTGGTTACAGCCTCCCCAATGCCTACAAGAGTCTTGGTAGCGCCTTAAAAACCCTCATTGATAATACAGCTAGTAAGCGCCAACGCTCTAAATATGACGCGCGACTTTCGGCTCTCAAACGCAGCGCTAATAAGGCAAAAGCTAAATCTAAATCTATCGAAGACAACGGTTTATAATTATCGCTGGAAGTCTCAAGTCTGAAGTTTGAAGTTTGAAATTACTCCAGCGACTTAGGTGCTGTGTAGCAATTTTCTACAACTTCAGACTTGGTTGGCTCTTGTTTCACAACTGATGCAACATCTTATGAGTTTGCGGGACTACGCGCACCTGTGCTCCCAATCGCTTCATCAAAGCCTGCCATGTTAAAACTTGTTCTGGAGAGGGGGCAAGTGTAGGTAAATTTGTCAAGTTTTCTGCTGGTGATAAAGGCGTGACAGGTTGTAAAAATACGGGAATATGGGGACTAACTCCTGTCACCAACAAAGCTGAACGTTCCAACTCCGCTGCATCCGTCTTGTCGGAAACAATTATTTTGACAAAAACGTCCACATGTGAGTCGTAGCATAGCCGCAGAAATTCTGCGTGTTTTTGCCAATGACTTTCGCCACTGACACTGGGTAACTTTAAATCCATACCTACGGAGTCTAAGTAGTGTAGAATTGTCACCAATAGGTCTGGACGATGACCACCAGTCTCCAGATATATGGGTAAACCAGTTAGCGATCGCACTTTTGGTAAGAATAAAGACAAAAATGAGGCATGAAGAAGTGGTTCACCGCCTGTCAAGCTAATGCTATCGTGTAAACAAGGTATATTTTGCCGTTCGACCCATTCAAGTAAAATGGGTAATGGGATAGGATTCGAGTGAATTTCAAAATCTCGGAGTCCAGGGTTTCGCTCTATTCTACAGGTGGTGGGTGCATTCCAAGTATGAGAGCTATCGCAAAAGTGACAACGTAAGTCACAAAGTGCGAAGCGAATGAAAAGCTGACGTGTCCCGACATTCAGTCCTTCCCCTTGAATAGCAGAAAAGACTTCAATCAGGCGTGCGGTGGATGTAACCGAAGTTTTAGCAGTCATAGGATGTTAGCAACGCGTTATGGCTGCGTCGTCACAAAAGCAGGTATGTTTTTTGGCTTCTTGTTCTATTGTGAATCGTCGCTAGCAATCTCTGCTTCCATCCCCACTAACAGTGATTAGTCCTTATTCCTAATGATCCCAGATGTAGTTAGGTATTTTTCTAGGACAAAAGAATTTTTTGGCAGACTACATTATACATGGTGACGAAAGTGCAGAGCTTCATGACTAGCCAACCCACAGAGGTCGATTTTCCCGTTACTTCCCTCAATGACACGGCAATTGTGCAGGTGCCTACACGTTTGAGTGTGCTGGAGGCTGTAGCCTTTAAGCAAACCTGTCAAGAATTAACCGAACTAAATTCACATCCCACACAAATCATTATTGATTTTCATCAAACTACTTTCATGGATAGTAGCGGTTTGGGTGCCCTGGTCAGTAATTTTAAAACTGCTAGGGAAAAGGATATTGGATTTATCTTGCGGAATGTCAGTCCATCGGTTATGGCGGTATTAAACTTGACCGGATTGGATCAGGTTTTTCCCATTGAATCTGTTGGTGGTTCACCCACAGAGACACAGAATAATATTTTAGATCATCAGGGCACACCTTCCCGTAAGGTTGAACAACTACCATACACTCATCCTTCTGTAGCATCTTGGATGAAACGGTGTATAGATATTGTGGGAGCATTGGTAGGTTTAGTGATTACAGGACTTTTATTTATTCCGATCACTATTGCTATTGAACTCAATGATCCTGGCCCTATTTTCTTCAAGCAAACTCGCTGCGGTTGGATGGGTAAGCGGTTTCAAATTTGGAAATTCCGCTCCATGTGTGTGGATGCAGAAGCCAAGAAATCTTTGGTAAAAAATCAAGTGCAAGGTGCTTTCTTCAAGAATGATAATGACCCCAGAATTACAAAAGTAGGGCGTTTTTTACGCCGGACTAGTTTAGATGAATTGCCGCAATTTTGGAACGTTCTCAAAGGAGATATGAGTTTAGTAGGTACTAGACCACCCACACCTGACGAAGTAGAACGTTATGAAGTACCGGAGTGGCAACGTTTAGACGTGAAACCAGGTATGACTGGAGAATGGCAAGTTAACGGCAGGTCTACAGTCCGCAGTTTTGAAGATGTAATTCGTCTAGATTTACAATATCAAAAAAACTGGTCTTTACTGTATGACTTTAAGCTAATTTTCAAAACTATAGCTATTCTGTTTAATAGAAAAAGTGGTGCTGTCTAGATAATTACCATAATTGTTCATTTATTGGTAATTTGTAATTGAGAAAATTCATCTTTAACTATACCCAAGCTCATGATGAGTTTGGGTATAGTTTTTTGTGGAAAACTCCAACTTTAGGATTAACCAACGCTGATAACGCTATTGATCTCTGCATCGTCTGCTGCTGGGAGTGCTTGGGTGGGAAGATGTACAATTTGCACTGAACAAGGGGCGTGATGCAGAACGTAGTTACTCACGCTACCAAGAAAGAATTCTGCTAGACCGGAGCGACCACGGCGCCCAATGACGATGAGGTCAGCATTCCAATTACGAGATAAGTCACAAATGAGACGACCAGGAACACCGAGACTTTGGGTAAATTCCGTATTAATGCCGACTGTGTTGGCTTGGGCGCTGTAAGATTGCAACAACTTCAGTCCAGCATTTTTATAAATCTCCCACTGCTTTTGGTAATAATCGAAGCTGGCAGAGTTGATTCCAGGATAGTAGTCAAAACTCGATAACATGGAAACATAAGGGCTGCTTTCTTCCTCTACAGAGAGGACATGCTGTAGCATTAAGCTAGCGCCTGTTAACTTTGCTAAAGCCAGCGCTTGTTTAAAGACTTGTGGCGCCATTTCTGAGCGATCTAATGCAACTAAAATCTTTTTAAACATATAAACCTCTGCTTTGATCAAAAATTAATGCTGGTTATGGGAAAAAATCTTACCCATCGCGCCTTAGCAACTTTTATTTGTTGGTGTGTTCAGCAGTTGATGACTTTTACTTAATTGCTTTTTCGTCTATAAATTCCGTCAATTAGATTCCTTATTTATATTTATAGGATGTAAATTTGAGGATTTTGTGAGGATAACAAATCATAAAAATTGTGATACCTTTAGCAATTAATATGAAAATTTTGGTTGTGGAAGATGACGAGCTACTAGCAGCGGCACTGACTGCGATTCTGACTCATCACAAGTATGCGGTGGAAGTGGCTAGCGATGGTGATGTAGCTGGAGATTTAATTGCAATTTATGACTATGATTTAGTTGTGTTAGATGTGATGTTGCCGAAGCTCGATGGCTTAAGTCTTTGTCGGCAAATTCGCTCTAGTGGTCGGCAAGTGCCCATCTTATTATTAACAGGGCGTGACAGTAGTCATGAGAAAGCAATAGGACTGGATGCAGGTGCAGATGACTATGTGGTGAAACCTTTTGATCAGGAAGAATTAATTGCGCGTGTGCGAGCTTTATTACGTCGGGGAGGAGCTACATCACAACCTATTTTGGAGTGGGGTAATCTTAGGCTTGATCCTAGTAGTTGTCAAGTGATTTATGGTGAAGATTTATTATCACTAACCCCGAAAGAATATGGGCTGTTGGAGTTGTTTTTGCGGAACAGTCGGCGGGTGTTTAGTTGCGGGATGATTTTGGAACATCTTTGGTCTTATGATGATACGCCTACAGAGGAAGCTGTCCGCACTCATATCAAAGGTTTGCGGCAGAAATTGAAGGCTGTGGGCGCACCTCATGATTTGATTGAAACAGTTTATGGTGTGGGTTATCGGTTGAAAACGCGAAAAGACAAAGCAGAAATTAAACATTTCTCGCCACAGCAACAGCAAACACTCAAAGCTGTTGCGGGTATTTGGGAGCAATTTCAGGGGCGCGTTGATCAGCAGGTGAGGGTGTTGGAAGCAGCGGTGACGAATCCGCAGTGGCGATCGCTCGCGGCCCAAGAAGCCCACACTTTAGCGGGTGCTTTGGGTACTTTTGGATTGGCTGAGGGTTCTCAACTGGCGCGAAAAATTGCCGTTTTGCTCGCAGATGAGCAATCTCCGACGCCGACTGTCATTGAGGATTTGGATGATTTGGTGCGGCGTCTGCGTGGGGAAATAGCGGCGAAAAATCAAGTATCACCACCCGCGCCCGATTTGGTTAGTCAACCGATGGGGGAAGAGGTGCAAATACAGAGCCGACAAATTAGTCTAGATGAGGGTCGCTGGCGCGCTATGTGGGATGCAAAACCAGACGGTGTTGTGGCGATCGCTGCTGATGGTACTGTATTAGAAATCAACCCAGCCGGATTGTTGATCTGGGAAGCAGATAGCAGTGCGGTGATTGGTAAGTCAATTTATCCGTTAATCGCCCCAGAATACCATGAGGCTTTTCGCACCCTGAATCACAGCGTCTGTCAAGGTCATCAGGCTACTCTTCCACTGGAGATGATCAACTCTAAAGGTAATCGGCGCTGGATGGAAGTTCACGCAGTTCCTCTGCGTTACACCGCAGACGGTCAAGTGGTGCAGTTGGCAATTATGCGGGATCTGACGCTCGCTCGACAAACACAAGCACAAATGCAGCGTCTACATCGTACCCTCAAAACCTTGATTAGTTGTCATCAAATTCTGGTACGGAGCAAGGAGGAGTCAGACTTACTGCAGCGAATTTGTCAAGTAATTATTCAGATGGGTGGTTATCGCTGGGCGTGGGTAGGTCAAGCTGATCATGATTTGCAGCGAAGTATCCGCCCAGTGGCTCAAGCAGGTGACTTGGATGAAGATTTGTTATTTTACAACATGACGTGGGCAGAGACTATTCCTGGACAAAATCCGTCGGGAATAGCTATTCGCACAGGTCGGACTTGTATTATTCAGAATATATCGACTGCCGCCGATGATCCAATTTGGCGATCGCCAGCCAGTAAACAAGGCTATGCTGCTTCTATTGCTCTACCGTTGATTGTGGAGAGTCAATCTTGGGGAGCATTAAATATCTACGCGGCGGAACCTGACGCTTTTGATACCGATGAAGTCAAATTACTCCATGAACTGACAGCAGATTTAGCTTATGGGATTGAGGCTTTGCACAATCAACGCGATCGCACCGTCGCCCAAACTGCACTCCAACAGAGTCAAGCGGCGCTACAACAAGCTAATAATCAATTGGAACTGCGCGTCGCCCAGCGCACCGCTGAGTTAGTCGGCTTGAATCAACAATTACAATCGCAACTGGACGAACGTCAACGCATTCAAGCGCAATTGCGAATCTCTCAAGCGAAATTTGCCCGCATTTTAGATATTGCTGATGATGCGATTATTTCCATTGATAGCCAGCAACGCATTACTTTGTTTAACCAGGGAGCAGAGAAAATTTTTGGCTACTCCGCTCAAGAAGTCATGGGACAGCCTCTAGATTTACTTTTACCACTGCGCTTTGCTCAAGAACATCGTCACCATGTCGCAGACTTTGGTAAATCTCGCAGCCTCGCTCGCACTATGGGAGAGCGGCGGGAAATATTTGGTTGTCGTCGAGATGGGACAGAATTTCCAGCGGAGGCTTCTATCTCAAAATTGGATATGGGGCATGAAATTTTTTATACGGTGATTTTGCGTGATATCACACAACGAAAGCAAATCGAGCGGATGAAAGATGAATTTGTGTCCGTTGTTAGTCATGAACTCCGCACGCCTCTGACTTCAATTCACGGTTCGTTGGGAATGTTAGCGAGTGGATTGTTGACAGCAGACTCAGAAGCAGGAAAACGACTGTTGCAAATTGCCACTGATAGTAGCGATCGCTTAGTTCGGCTGATCAATGATATTCTCGACATTGAGCGGATTGAGTCTGGTAGAGTCACAACAACCTTAACAACCTGCAATCTTGATGATTTGATCAAATCTACTCTCAACGTCATGCAGCCCCTCGCCGACCAAGCGGGAGTGCGCTTAGAAATATCTAGCTTATCTATACAAATATCAGCCGATCAAGACCGGATCGTCCAAACTCTCACCAATCTCTTGAGTAACGCGATTAAATTCTCAGGAACCGGAAGCACAGTTTGGCTACAAGCGCAAATACAAGAGGATGAAGTTTTATTAGCAGTTAAAGATATCGGACGTGGTATCCCAACTGATAAACTGGAAAGCATCTTTGAACGCTTTCAACAAGTTGATTGCTCTGATGCCCGCAACCATGATGGTACAGGTTTAGGCTTGGCAATTTGTAAAAGCATCGTGCAGCAGCATGGTGGGCGCATCTGGGCTGAAAGCATCCTGGGTGAAGGCAGTAGTTTTTACTTCACTTTGCCAATTCTCAAGAATTAGAATGAGCAATGACTAATGAACAATGACAAAAAAGCGAATTCTCGTAGTTGATAATGAGCAGTATATACAAGAAGTGACCAAGATTTGTTTAGAAACCGTGGCTGGCTGGGAAGTCGTGACAGCAGATTCTGGTGCTGACGGTATAACGAAAGCGGAAGTTTGTCAACCAGATGCCATCCTCTTAGATGTAATGATGCCAGAAATGGATGGAATCACTACCTTTGAGCAGCTCCAAGCCAACCCAGCCACAAAAGCCATACCAGTGATCTTTTTAACTGCCAAAGTCCAAGCCACAGACCGTCACCGCTATACTCAAATGGGGATGGTGAGTGCGATCGCTAAACCTTTTGATCCATTAAAGTTAGCCAGCCAGATAGCAGCAGCGCTCAACTGGAGTTAACAATTGCTTAAAAATCTCTTTCCCTAATCTCTAGTCTCTAGCCCCTTTTTTCCAGCCAGCTTTCATGAATCTAATTCTGTTCAACCGCTTAAACTAATGAATTATTGGCTGATGAAATCAGAACCAGAAGCATACAGCATCCTGGATCTACAGCAACAAAGCGAAACAATCTGGGATGGAGTTCGCAATTATCAAGCTCGCAATTTCTTGAGACAAATGCAACCAGGGGATTTAGCTTTTTTTTATCACTCTAATAGTAATCCGCCAGCGATCGCGGGATTGATGCGCGTGGTGAAAAGTGCGATCGCCGATCCGACACAATTTGAACCCACAAGCCCATACTACGACGCCAAGTCAACACCCGCATCTCCTCGCTGGCAAACAGTGGTTGTAGAATTTGTAGAGGTATTTGCTCGTCCCGTTTCCCTATCAACACTCAAAGAAAAATTTAGCCCCGAAGATTTGCTGGTAGTCAAAACAGGAAATCGCTTATCGGTGTTACCTGTCGAGGAAGCAGTAGCGAAAAAGATTTTGGCGATGACCACAGCTTAACCCCCAGGGAGCGAGGCGATCCACCAGCTGGTGAGAGCGTTTACAATCAAAAAGTATAAAATTTCACTAACCTTGTATTCGTTATGTTTAATCGCCAATGACTGAAGTTATCCAAATTGGCAACCGTACAATGAAAGCTACCGAACTAATTCCCTTACTGGCAGGTTATCAAATGCTGCCACAATTAGTACGGGAATTGATCATTGACGAAGCGATCGCCACAATCGAGTGTACACCAGAAGAAATAGCCCAAGCAAAACAGCAGTTTTACGCTGAGAAACAATTTACTAATGAAGCTGACGTCAAAGCATGGATTGCATATCATGGTTTGAGCGTTGATCAATTCGACGCTGTGACTATCCGTAAGCTAAAAGTTGCCAAATTCAAGCAAGCTACCTGGGGTAGCAAACTAGACGGTTATTTTTTTCAGAACAAGGGAAAATTAGACAAGGTGATTTATTCCCTACTGCGAACCCAGGATGCAGGAATTGCTCAAGAACTTTATTTCCGCATTCAAGCCAAAGAACAAACCTTCGCAGATTTAGCCAAACAATATTCACTCGGCCCGGAAGCTCAAACTGGGGGTTTAGTCGGCCCGGTGGAACTAAGCTTACTCCATCCCACAATGGCGCAAATGCTCGCCAGTAGCCAACCTAATCAAATCTTACCACCGACTCGCATCGCCGAGTGGTTTGTTATCGTCCAACTAGAAAAATTTGTCCCCGCGCAACTGGATGAACCTATGAAGGTGCGGTTGTTAAATGAGTTCTTTGAAAATTGGCTCCAAGAACAGCAAAAGCAAATGATCAAAGACGGGGATGAGGGAGCAGCTCCTAACTAAACTGCTGGGTATAAAACTGAGCATAGCGACGCTGGAGGGTTAACAACTCTTCGTGAGTTCCTGATTCGACAATTTGTCCTTTTTCCAGAACTAAAATGCGATCGCATTTTCTGACTGTGGATAAGCGATGGGCAATAATAAATACAGTTTTTCCGTGCATCAATCTTTCCAAGGCTTGCTGTACTAATGCTTCTGACTCCGAATCTAAGGCTGATGTCGCTTCATCCAAAATGAGAATTTGTGGGTTGAGAAGAACAGCGCGGGCGATCGCTATTCTTTGGCGTTGTCCCCCCGATAAGTTCATTCCCCTCTCACCTACCCAAGTTTGATATCCTTCCGGTAGTTGAGTAATAAATTGATGGGCGTTAGCAATTTTTGCTGCATCTGTAACTGATGACATTTCCCACGATTCTTGTCCAAAGGCGATATTTTGGGCAATTGTCCCCGAAAACATGATGGTTTCTTGGGGTACAATGCCAATCTGCCGCCGTAAGCTATGCAGTGTCACATCTCGAATATCGACGCCATCAATCAAGATTTCGCCAGCTTCCGGATCATAAAAACGCGGGAGGAGATTGACAAATGTGGTTTTACCTGAACCAGAAGCACCAACAAGAGCGATCGCTTGCCCTGGCATAGCTAATAAACTAATATCTTTGAGTACCCGCTCACCCGGTTGATAAGCAAAACAGACGTGACGATATTCTACATGGCCTTGGACATGGGAAAAGGCGATCGCATTTGGTTTTTCAACTACCGTCGGTTGAATCGCAATTAATTCAAAAACGCGATCGACAGATGCTTCACCCTGTTTAAATTCGTTGTAATTATTAGTAGTATGTCCGATAGGATCAATTAATAGTCCCGCTGCAGCTAGGTAACTGACAAAATCACCCACAGTTAAGTTGCGTTGGGAAATCTGCCATGCTCCCACAATTAATAACGATAAAGCACTCAACGCCTCTAAAAATCCCACAATGGGAATTTGAATTGCTTTCAACCGTTCTGCTAAATATTTCGCTTGCAAACCCAGTTCGGCTTCGTGGCTAAATCTCGCAATTTCATAATTTTCCGCTGTAAACGCCTGCACTAAACGAATACCGCTGAAAACTTCCGTCAGAATAGCTGATAAACCAGACACCCGATTTTGACTGCGACGAGCATATTTCTGCAATCGCTCACCAAAGGAGCCAATTAAAATCGCCATCAGGGGTGCCACAATCACTACAGCCAGTGTGAGTTGCCAATTCAAGTAAATCATATAAATAGGAATCGCCACCAACTGCAAAATGCAGGGAACGAAATCGTGAAAAAGCTTATTAATCACTTCCCCGATGCGGTCAATATCTTCGGTCAGGCGGTAAGATAAATCACCAGCTTTTGCAGTTTCAAAATAACTAAGATTGAGTTTTTGCAGATGAGCATAAACTTGCTGACGGAGATTAAAAGCCACCCTGAGAGCAGCTTTGGCCATATATATATCTTGCACAGACTGAAAAAAGCCCCGCACCAGAAAGATGAAGGCGCAGACACCGACAAGTTGGGCGATCGCTCCTACATTACCTTCTGCAAAAGGAGTCGCCAATTTACCCGCGATATTAATGAGAGTCAGTGTCGCCAGCACATATCCCAAAATGCCAATAAATCCTCTAGTGATGTTATGCCACTGGGGTTGGATATATGGTATTAATTGCCAATAATTAGAGCGCGTTTTCAAGCTGTAATGTCCACAACAATATCTTTCTATCTAGGCATAGACGTAAACATTTGTATATTGTTTGGAAAAAAAATTATCTTCAGCTATTTCCATCATTGTTGGGGCGAACAACCGTTCGCCCTTACGGGTATAGTATGTCATTATAAAAAATACAGTTTGACTACGAATTTATTTTGAACCATCTTGACTTTTTGCCTGTAGTAGTAACTGCCAGTCACTGATAGCTTTTTCTGTCCATAACCAATTATTACTTAATTTATCTATCTGGAAATTGACTGGATCATTGTTAATAACTATTTGTCGTTGCTTGATTGCCTCATTAATGTATTGAGATTGCTTTTCTGGTGATGCTTTGTACATAGTTGCCGATTTATGAAATCCTAAAGCTAACCCCGCACGAGGAATTAGAGTTTCTTTGGGTTCTATACCTTTTGTTGGTACAGATGTAGCCACTTTTTTTCGCTGTTCTAGAGCTAATTTCAAAGCCTGGAACCAAGCGTCATTAGCTCGATTCAGATCCTTTTCGGCGTAGTAAGCAAATCCTAAAGCATTTCGATACTCAAACGACTCAGGCTCGGATTGTACGGCGCTTTCCCAAAAACGACGGGCATCATCAATACTATAATTTTTATTTTTCATTTGCACGGACTGCCAAGCCAACCGCCCTTTCAAATAATTGACAGCGGGATTATCAGCTTGCTTTTGAGGAATAATCTTTAAAGCGACTTCCGCAGATGGGAGAACACCCCGGTTGAGTAGTTCTTCTACTGCTTCCAAGCCACCTTGTAAGTCCCCTTGGTTTAATTTTTCCATGGCGATCGCTGTGACAATTCCCGTTGCTGCAGTTTTTAAATCAACAGGAGGCTGATTATTATTGGTGATCGACTGGTTAGGAATTTGAGATATATTAGTAAGCACTGGTGATTGGCGATTTTGCCACCACCAATTTAAACCGAGCAACAAAGCGATCGCCCCTGCTCCCATAGCGCCCAAAATCGGCCATCGCCGGCGTTGGCTGCGTCGTCTGTCCCATGTAGCAGGTAATGAGGGAGTAACGGTAGAATTTCCCCAATCTTCACTAAAATTCTCAGCAGTTTGTGTTGCTTCAGGTATTTCTCCCCACAAACTTTCGGTTTCATCCACAGCGGCTAACTCCCCGGCCATCTGTCTAGAAGGCAGAGTGTTTTCTGCACTCTGGGAGATCAATTCAGCCAGCATTGGCGTTTGCTCAGAAGTTGCTTTTTGGTTATCTAGCTGACGAAACAAGTCAGAAACCAGTGCGGAATCTTCTGCATAGGTGGGGTCATCATATTCTATTTCATCAACCAAATCGCCCCAAGTATCCTCGCCCAACCAATCCAGATCAGAAGAATCCTGCATTGGTAGCATTTCATTTATCGCCAAAGGCAATTCTGTTTCATCTGCCACGGTAGAATACATAGCTGTGGCATTTGTTCGCGCAGATACACCATAATCGCTTAAGGCTTCTTCCGTTTCATTCGTTTCTGCACTAAGTAAACCGTCAAATTCTGGTTGGAGATACAAAATCGGCAAAGCCCAGTACATGTGGTGAGAACCATAAGCAGAAATTAATCCCTGGCGTACCCGACTGACACACAAGTCTACAGAATATCCCTGATTCAAGTTGCGGTAGAACAATTGAGTCAGCGTCACCGCAACTTCATCGGGAATGCGCTCTGACATCGCTAAAACACTTCTGATCCCGCGTTTGACTAAGCTTTCTGTAAGGTTGCGTTCGCCTGTTTCATCTCCACTATGAGAATTAGCTCTATAAGCTCCCAAACACGAGTTAAACACGACCATTTGGACGCTGTTGTTCACGAGCAAACCCGCCAGATCGTCGCCGCTGAGAGTTTCTGTTAAGCCAGTCCGTCGGCTCACAAGATAAATCTCGCCGCCGTTAGGGCCAATATTGCTGTGACCAGAGTAGTGCAAGACGTGGTATCTTCCTTGTTCCAGGGCTTGTGTCAATTCTTCTCGCCCTGGTTGGTCTAGTAAGGTCAGTTCAATATCTGGAAAATTACCGCCTTCACCAGCCCAAGGTGTGTGGCGGTGCAGTTCCACTTGCAGTTTTACCGCCTCTTGTTTGAGTAAATCCAGCCGAACTTGGTCTGTGGGAGAGGCGATAATCATCAAGACTTTGACACCGCCCTCTTCCGTTGGTTTTGGTAGATTTGTCGATGGTAAACGAGATCCTGCGAGCACTCCGCTTTGATAACGGGAAAAAGCCACATAAGGCCCGGTTGCGAGAGGGCGATCGCCTGCGTGCATTACCTCCCAAGGTAGACGCGCTAACCTAGTATCTTTTAACCCCAAACGCAGGCGCAGCACCTGTTGATGATTTTGAGCAATACCTTGCGCTGTAATCCAACTATCCCTGAGAGTGCCTTGAAACAGTGCGTTATACAGTTGCTGACCCAACGCCACCAAATTCACAGAGTTTCTAGCAATGTCACTTTCGCCCCTGCTAGAGGCGAACATATCGCCCTGCAAAACTGATTGCAACGGATCATTCATCAAGTGCCCAGCAGCCGCCAACCAATCAGCTACAGGCCAAGTCACCAACTCTTCTGCCAACGGCACCCCAGGCGCAACTTGTTCCGTCCGCACCAAGTAGTCATTTTGTCCTACTGGGGTTACGGAAATGTGAAATTCCTGGGTCACAACTTCTCCTGTTCGCCTCCTAAATCTGGTTTGAAACGCAAAAGTTTCAACTCGATTTTTTGCTCCTTCTGATACCTTAGATGCATCCTGTCACTGAATGTTTCTGAACAAAGTTTTTTTTTACTTTTGCCGCTTTTATAACTTTATCCGGATCGGCTCACATCCGCCTAGAACACTTTATTGGTAGATGCACCTTGATCTTCGACTCCTCTGGTTGGTGAAAGCCCGCCAGAGGATTTTTTTATGCTGGTAGATGGCTGCGACTTCCAAAGCAGAAATTTTTGCTCTGAGAATCTTTTTTTATTGACAATTCGGTATAGGTATGCATCTTGATTTTCAACTCCGCTAGCTGGTGTCTACTAGGGTGTTTTTGAGCACAAGCAAACAATAGATTTTTTGGTAGATTGATCCGGAGCGTAGTAACTAACCCTAGAACAATTAAATGGTAGATGCACCCTGATAACTAACTCCCCTGGTAGGACGATTCCTGCTGGGGGATTTTTTTGGCTGAGTTGGTGGTGACAATTTTATCCGGAGCATGGAGGTGAACGGAAGAACAATTAAATGGTAGATGCACCCTGATAACTAACTCCCCTGGTAGGACGATTCCTGCTGGGGGATTTTTTTGGCTGAGTTGGTGGTGACAATTTTATCCGGAGCATGGGGGTGAACGGAAGAACAATTAAATGGTAGATGCACCCTGATAACTAACTCCCCTGGTAGGACGATTCCTGCTGGGGGATTTTTTTGGCTGAGTTGGTGGTGACAATTTTATCCGGAGCATGGGGGTGAACGGAAGAACAATTAAATGGTAGATGCACCCTGATAACTAACTCCCCTGGTAGGACGACTCCTGCTGGGGATTTTTTTTGGCTGAGTTGGTGGTGACAATTTTATCCGGAGCATGGAGGTGAACGGAAGAACAATTAAATGGTAGATGCACCCTGATAACTAACTCCCCTGGTAGGACGACTCCTGCTGGGGGATTTTTTTGGCTGAGTTGGTGGTGACAATTTTATCCGGAGCATGGGGGTGAACGGAAGAACAATTAAATGGTAGATGCACCCTGATAACTAACTCCCCTGGTAGGACGACTCCTGCTGGGGGATTTTTTTGTCTAAAAAATAACAACCAATGATGCATGTAAATTGATCCGGAGGGTGGCTGCAAAGCTAGGAAAAGTTAAATGGTAGATGCACCCTGATAACTAACTCCCCTGGTAGGACGACTCCTGCTGGGGGATTTTTTTGGCTGAGTTGGTGGTGACAATTTTATCCGGAGCATGGGGGTGAACGGAAGAACAATTAAATGGTAGATGCACCCTGATAACTAACTCCCCTGGTAGGACGACTCCTGCTGGGGGATTTTTTTGTCTAAAAAATAACAACCAATGATGCATGTAAATTGATCCGGAGGGTGGCTGCAAAGCTAGGAAAAGTTAAATGGTAGATGCACCCTGATAACTAACTCCCCTAGTAGGACGACTTCTACTGGGGGGGCTTTATTTAAATGGTAGTACGTTATACTTAGTGTGATGACGATCTCTTGTAGGCACGCAGTAATTTCAAGATTTAAGCGATCGCATGATTCGTCATTTGATTCAGCAATCCCTATAAATCTACTAAATCCTGCTTTAAAAATTTATCTGCAAGACAGCACTAAACCTGACAACTTTTAACTTGTAGATGCACCGTGATAACTGACTCCTCGGTTAGACCAAGTTTTGTTAGGGAATTTTTGCAATTTAAAGTTCGCTCATACATGCTGTTGTCGCTCTAGCTTTACTAGGTTGCTGCTAGTTTTCGCCACTGCTACAAGTCCAGCAAGTATACTCTTATTGCATCTGATTTTTCAACTAGTCTTTGTGCTTATACCGTTAGTCGCAGCTCTTGAGTCTTTATTCAGTCGTGCTATGCAGTACTTCTGATTATTTCTTGGTGATGCCGGAATGGCTTTTGGCGTTGTTTATTTAATGCTACACAAAATGCAGCTATTTTGCCACATTCATGTGTTCAGTTACAGAAAATTCTTCAATCACCCCAGTCTGACTTAATTTTTTCAGATGGTTTCGCGCACAAGATAACCTTGGGCGTTCTCTGAATGTCTCTGCTTTTTAGTACTTTAGGTCGTTAACAGATGGCAACTCAGTCATTTGATGTGCTGTTGTGCGATCACTTAACCTTCGCTAGTAGTTACCCTGTTCAACTACTTATCGTCTGCCTATTCTATCATCATTTTTGGTAGCGGCAGGCGTGAATCCCTGACTTATTTTTATTCTCTGATCAACTAGATGCTGGCTTCCACAGTAATTTTCCTGATATTTAATCAAAATTTTGCTTTTTTTATTGAATGTTTACGGTTTAATACTGAGATACCTTGGTTTTGGTGCTCGCAAAATCCCAAGACTTGGTGGATAATGCTACAATATCGTACCTATATTTATGAAAGTAGCCAAGCCACATGACTTTAGCTGTAGTTAAGTTCTCTTCCGAAGAATGCGGCATTTGCCACAAGATGTCTTTTTATGACGAAAAAGTAGCTGGGGAATTAGGTTTGCAGTTCATCGATGTCAAAATGCAAGACACAGCTACTTACCGCAAATATCGCCAGATTTTATTGACTCAATATCCGAATAAATCGGAAATGGGATGGCCGACTTACATCATCTGTGATTCTCCAGAAGGAGAATTCCAGATTATCGGCGAGGTTAAAGGCGGTCATCCCAAAGGAGAGTTTAGAAGTCGTCTGCAGGAGGTGCTTGATGCATCTGCTAGTCAGAACTGAGCACCTCAAAAGCCTTAACTTCTAAAACAGGGCCAATCATGGCGAAAGTCATTACATCCTTGCGAACTTCTCCGGTAATGGACACATGTAGACCAGATTTGCGTAATTCTGAGTCAGCATCTTTGAGTTCGTAGGTTTCGCCGGCTTGTGTAACTAAAGCCCATGTACCAGGGCCTAGACCTTTGCGTTCGATAGTACCTGTGACTGTAATACTCATATAGTTTTTGGGTAATGGGAGCTAGAGAACAGGGAATAGTCCTCATCTATTCCCTATTTCACATTTACGTGGCTTGTTTTTCAGTTTGCAATGCTAAACGAGCGAGTCCGTAACAAAGTATGGCGTTGGCGAAGAGGAAGATGCGGGATAAGTTACCGCTTCCTAATCCCCAGACGGCGGGGTCATAAAGTGCACTGACTGTCAAACAAGCGGCTACGCCTAGGGTTGTACCAATTGCAAACCATTTGCCGCTATGATGTCCCAATAGCAATGCTACTAAAATGATGGGAATCAAGACACTGGCGAATAGAGGATTTAAAGTGCCGGTTCCTTGTATGCTGTTGCCTAATTCGGGAATGGAACTACCTAAAACCCGAAATGGCCATTGGGGAAGGTCAAAGATATAGATTCCTTTGAGAAAAAATAACCCAGAGCTACCAGCAACTAAACCACTAAATAAAGACCAACTCCAAGAGAAGGGGAAGTAGACTCGTAAAAACCAAGCTAGGAGATAGGAACCTACTACCATTAATATTTTGGGAATTAATGCTACTGCACCACCGTCAATCCAAAAGCCTGGGTTGAGATAGCCGTTATCGCGCAACCAGCGGAAGAAGTCCCAGAAGCTGATTTGTCCTTCGGTTGCAAGTGTAACTGCAGCTTCGGCGTTGAGTTGTCCGGCGCCGTAATAGTTCAAGCCGTCGTCTTGGATAACTCGTGCTGATTGTTTGAGGACTTTTAAAACTTGCTCAGGTTCTTTGATTCCTTGGGCTTTGATTAATGCGGCGACACCTGCGACGTGGGGAGAAGCCATGCTGGTTCCTTGGAATCCCAGAAAGACGCCTTCGCCTTTTTCGTTGATGGTTTCTTGCAGAATTGTACCTGCGTCGCTACCACCTGGGGCAGAGATATCTACTCCCGCGCCAAAGTTAGAATAGGGTGCTCTTTCGCCATCGGGACCGAAGGCGGAGACGCCGACAACGCGGGGATAACGGGCTGGATAGCTGGCGCCATTGGCGTTTTCATTGCCGGCGGCGGCGATGATGACTACGCCTTTGTTGTAAGCGTAATCAATTGCTTGTTTCATGAGTTGGCTTTCACCACCACCTCCCAAGCTCATGTTAATTACGTCTGCGCCGTTGTCAGCAGCAAATTTAATGGCTTCGGCAATATCTGCGACAGTACCACCACCAAAGGCGTTGAGTACTTTGAGGGGCATAAGTTTAGCTTCGTAGGCTATGCCTGCTACACCATATTTGTTATTTGTGGCTTGGGCAATTGTACCGGCAACATGGGTACCGTGTCCGTTGTCGTCGGTGGCTTCTTCGCGGTCGTTGACGAAATCGTAGCCTTTGACGAATTTTGTTTCGTACAAGTCCCGGACTTTAGTAATGCCGGTGTCAATAACTGCAACTGTGACACCACTACCTTTGGTGCGGCTCCAAGCACCTTCAATGCTGATTTTGTGGAAATTCCACTGTTTGCTGTAGTATTGGTCGTTGGGGCCGGTTAGTGAAGGTTTAGCTTGGTCGTCATCTTGGGGGCGCAAGAATTCTCCTAACCACGCGGGTTTACCTTCGGGGATGGTTTTATAGATATAGTTCGGTTCGATGAATTCGGTTGCTGACTTTAATGGAGACTTTTGCAATGCTTGCAGTCGCTGGCGATCGCCTTTGATAATATAAACGTGATCCTGAGCAGAAAACTTATTATCCCACTGGGGTGTAACGTTGTATTGTTTAGCGATCGCTTCTAAGTCTTGCTTGATCACTGCGGCGGGAATATCTTCCCGAAAATCTAACAAAATCGTCTCAAATTCTCCTCTAGCTGCCAATCCCTGAAAGTTCAGGAAACCAAACACCGCAGCTCCTAGCGCAATGACAAACAAGCAAAATAATATAAGCCTTTTCATATAAACTCATCACCGCTTTTTGCCAGTTTTCTCACTACCATAACTTATCTACGTCCCTTGTTGGTGTACTTTGCACTTTGTTACAACTTTCACTCGGAATTTAGGACTGTTTAAAAGATGGAACGTGGTCTATTTTGGTTGCCTTTACTAGCAATTTTTTTCTGGTTAGCTTGGCAAGGTTCGCAAGAATATCAAAAGGTTGAGGCTTATCGCGCTTGGGCTGAACAATTCGACCGGGCTAAGTATGATATTTACGCAGTATTGGGTCAAAAAGGTGACAATATTACTTGGGGCAAACCTACTGTAAAAGGCCCGATTAAGTTAGAAACTTTTTCTTTATTTGATGTAAAAAAAATCCATCTTTTGGTAGATGACAAAGTTATAAATATTGAAAATCCGCCGGAAAAAGGTCGGACAATCGAATTAGAATTTCTGTTTCCTGAACCTCAGCACTCAATACGTGTTCCTTTTACAGAAATTCCTTTAGCTGCGGAATGGGGTAAATATTTGCAGGGTGCATGGCAAAACTTGCAATCGGAGGGTGAAAAGTCTTAATCTGGCTGGAAATTAATTTTCAGACTGGCGCACGGGAATTTGAATGATAAACTCTGCTCCTTGTCCAGGAGAGGAAATACATTTTAATGAACCCCGGTGGCGTTCAGTGATAATTTGATAGCTGATTGATAGCCCCATACCAGTACCTTTGCCTACTGGTTTGGTGGTATAAAAGGGGTCAAATAAACGCTTATGTACTGTTTCTGACATACCGGGGCCGTTATCAATGATGCGGATGATGATTTCCTCTGGTGTCAGCATTTGAGTATAGACGCGAATTTCTGGTGATAAGGGACAACTAATTAATGATTCTTCTAAAGCATCTATAGCATTAGCTAAGATATTCATAAATACTTGATTGAGTTGCCCTGCATAACACTCTATTTTTGGTAAATTACCGTATTCTTTAATAACTTTAATTGGGAATAAATAGGGTTTAGCTCTGAGCCGATGGTCTAAAATCATCAAGGTACTGTCAATCCCTTCATGGATATTAGTTGCTTTGAGTTCAGCTTCATCAAGACGCGAAAAAATACGTAGAGAAGCAACAATTTGACTAATACGTTCTGTGCCAATTCTCATTGAAGAAAGTAGCTTAATCAAGTCATATAATAAAAAATCAAGGTCGATATTTTTAATAATTTTTTGAATTTCTTCTGGGGGATTAGGATAATTTTTTTGATAAAGATGTAGTAATTCTATTAAATCTTTAATATATTGATTAGCATAATTTAAATTGCCAGAAATAAAGTTAATTGGGTTATTAATTTCGTGAGCGACTCCTGCTACTAATTGACCGAGAGAAGACATTTTTTCACCGTGTATGAGACGGGATTGGGTATGTTGCAGTTCTTGGAGAGTTTTCTCTAATTCTAATGTTTGTTTTTTGAGTTGCGCTTCCGATTCTTGGAGGGTTTGTTCTACTTGTTTCCGCGCTGTGATATCTCTTGCAACTCCTTGAAAACCAATTACGACATCAGACGCATCTTTAATAGGTGAGATATTACATAAAATCCAATAATAACTACTATCTTGGTGTTTGCTTCTGATTTCCAGTCCAGCCTGTTTTTGTCTTGTTTTAATAATTTGATGCAAAAAATCTTGATATGTTATCAAGTCATCTGGGTGAATTAGATTTATAAATAATTTGCCAATAATTTCTGTTGATTCGTAACCAAATTTTTCAGTAAAATTTGGAGAAATATATGTCAAAATTCCCTCTCTATTCAGAGAAAATATGGCATCATTGGCATTTTCTACTAAGCTGCGGAATTTTGCTTCACTTTCAATTAAAGCAATTTCTGTGCGCCTCCGTTCGGTTATATCTTCGCGCACTACTAGCAAATATTTAGGTTGACCATGCAAATCAAGAATAGGAGTTTTTTTAATATGTAAAATACGAGTTTCACCTTGTTTAGTTGTGATTACTTCTTCAGGAATTTCTAGAATTTTTTTACTACTAAGTACTTCTTGATCGCGGGCGGTAAAAAAATCTGCTTGTGCCACAGGAAGTAGATCGTAGTCGGTTTTACCTAATATCTCATCGGAACTTAATCCGACTAATTCTTCTGCAGATCGATTCCACAAAACAAAGCGCAGATCCACCGCATCTTTCACAAAGATTGCTACAGGCATCATTTCAATGATAGAGCTAATAAACTGCTCTGTAGTTGGCAGTGCTGGGGTTGTGTGCTGGCGATGATCGCTTTTTTTTAGCCAATTGGGTTGATGCTTTAACTCTTTGAGCGCTGCTGTTCGGCGTCGAGAATTGAACCAAAGTTTATATTGTTGTTTGAGTGCTTGACTGGCAGAAGCAAAGGCTGTTTCTAGTTGCTGAATGCGTTGCTGTAGAAATGCTAATTCTTGGTTAATCATTGGAGTATTAATACTTATTTACGATGGATTTTGTATGTTTTAATATGTTTGAATATATACAAATTAAATTTAAATGGGAAATCCTTGACTACAAAAGCTGATGTAGTTAAATTACCCATAAAAGTGCAGAATTTAACGATAAATTCATTGAATAAGGGAATTAAGGAACAGTTTTGCTAATTTCGAGTTTCCTCGGAAAAAGTAAGGGACTACCACTTTGATCAGTGATACCTAATTGGTACAGGTAGTATTGTTTAAGAATCTTGGAACAGACTTGTTTTTTATTTATGAGTGTTGTCACAAAATCAACAGTACCTGTGGCGCTGACTATTGCTGGCTCAGATAGTGGTGGTGGTGCGGGGATTCAAACTGATTTACGCACCTTTGCTTTTCATTGTGTCCACGGTACTAGTGCGATTACTTGCGTCACGGCTCAAAATACTCTAGGAGTGACGCGGGTTGATGCTATGTCGTCGGTGGCGGTTGTGGCTCAAATAGAAGCAGTGGTGAAGGATATTGGTGTCCAAGCAGCGAAAACAGGAATGTTGCTGAATCAAGAAATTATTCTGGCTGTCGCCCAGCAGGTAGAAATTTTCCAAGTTGATAATTTAGTGGTTGATCCGGTGATGGTGTCGCGGACAGGAGCGCAATTGATTGATGATGATGCTGTTCAGGCTCTTGGCGATGTTCTGATTCCGCAAGCGGCGCTAATCACTCCCAACCGTTATGAAGCTGAAATTTTGAGTGGCTTGCAAATTCATTCTTTAGAGGATATGTGCGCTGCTACAGAAACTATCTACCGAAAATTTGGTGCGCGGGCTGTTTTAGTTAAGGGTGGAGGAATGCAGGGAAACGGGCGGGGTGTGGATGTGTGGTTTGATGGGAACAGGCTGGAGATTTTAACGACTCAGGTTGTGGAAACCAAAAATACTCACGGTACTGGTTGCACTTTATCGGCGGCGATCGCTGCTAATCTGGCAAAGGGAAAAGATTTATGGACATCCGTGCAGCAGGCGAAGGCGTATGTCACAACCGCATTAAAGCATTCCTTAGATATTGGTCAAGGTCAAGGGCCTGTGGGACACTTTTTTCCGTTGTTGGGAGATGAGGGGAAAGGGAAAATGATTAACGACCATAGACCATAACCCCCATAGATACTGAAATGCAAATGTAAAGAAAAAATCTTTGCTCTCTGGACATTTTTCTATTATTCTTGGGCATAGTTTCCAAGTTGACTTTCTCTGATAGCATTTCTAGATAATCTCACTAATTTAATTTTTGATACCAACTCACCGATGCGAACAACTGCAAACTCTGTTCAGACTAACCTGCCTAAAGCTAGTCCTCCAGCTTATCCACCACCATCTGTGCCTCTTTCTGTATACCGGGAATTGGCTGTAGAATTACAGACAGTGGAGGCAAAATTAGATGTCCTGACTGCGAAGAATCAACAAGTAGTACAGGAAAATCAATTACTGCGCCAAGAAATTACTAGGGTGATTCAGGCTTGTTTACACTTGCAAAAGTTAGTAGATCCTCAAGCTACACCAACAACCTCAAGCGATCGCCCGATCCCAAATCCACCGCCAACTGTCAAACCTGTAACTAAGCGTCCGGTAACTACGGCTTCTCCCCGTCCGCGTCCACCTGTTGATCCCAAAGTTTTTGTTAACAAAAACCACCGAGCGACAGCCTCTGTGCCTGTAACAGAAATGATTTCGCAGATGCCTGAGCCAGTCTTGATTACGGAACAGGAAGTCAGTTATTATCCTCCCACGGAGTCCAAGTCTAGGGAAATTAGCGGTTGGTGGCTGGTTATTACTATTTTGTTAATTATGTTGACGGCTTTTGGCGCAGGATATTTGGTTGTGCGTCCTTTGTTTGAACGTCAGAGTCGTTAGTTAACAATATTCATAATTCTTATACAACAAGAAATGAATGTAGAGACGGAGCAGGGAAACGTCTCCATAACTGTTTTAGATAAAACAGGATGAATTTTTAGGCGTGTCTATGAGAAACTAGGTACTCTCATACTTGATACTATTCTTTGAAAAAACTTCTGGGTGCGCCTGTGGCTTTCTGGTTGTGGGCGGTGACTTAACGCTTGGCGTCTCTTGGGTATTTAGATACTTCAGCCTTTTTTTTGTTGATCTGATTAGATATATAAACGAAACTAGTGAAAATAAGGAGTTGCAAATATGAAAAAAGTAGAAGCCATTATCCGCCCCTTCAAGCTAGATGAAGTAAAAATTGCTTTGGTCAATGCGGGGATTGTGGGGATGACTGTTTCTGAAGTCAGGGGTTTTGGCAGACAGAAGGGTCAAACAGAACGCTATCGTGGTTCTGAGTATACTGTTGAGTTTTTGCAAAAACTCAAAGTGGAAATTGTTGTCGATGACAGCCAAGTTGATATGGTGGTAGACAAAATCATCGGTGCTGCACGCACTGGAGAAATTGGTGATGGTAAGATTTTTATCTCACCTGTGGAACAAGTTGTGCGGATTCGCACTGGGGAAAAGAACACAGAAGCAGTTTAGGGTGCTGAGTTGAAAAATTTGATCGGAGGAAATCTCCGATCGAGTTGTTCAACTCAGTATGGTTTTTAGTTGAGGAAGTAAGGCTGTAAATGCTTTACCTCGATGGCTAACTGATTTCTTGACATCTGGTGCCATTTGTGCAAAGGTCAATTGCTTTTCGGGTACATAAAAAATGGGATCGTAACCAAAACCACCATCACCGCGTGGTGTGTGGAGAATTTCACCGTGACAAATACCCTCGGCTTGGACAACGACCGAGCCATCAGGAGTAGCGATCGCTACGACACAAACAAATTGCGCTTGGCGATTAACTTCGCTACCCAATTCCCGTAGCACTCTCGCAATGCGATCGCTGTCTGTTTGTCCATAACGAGCAGAATACACCCCTGGTGCACCATTCAAAGCATCTATTTGCAAACCAGAATCGTCTGCGATCGCCCAGTTTCCCGTTGCTTGAGCAATTTGCGATGCTTTTAGGTGAGCATTTGCTGCAAAGGTATCGCCTGTTTCTGCAATTTCCAATTCTGCGGGTTTGAGGGTTAATTCCCAACCAGAATCAGCTAGATAAGCCTGCATTTCTCGCAGCTTACCTGGGTTTCCTGTGGCTACTACAAGCAGTTTGGTCATTTGTCATTGGTTATTGGTTATTGGTCAAGGGTCGGAGGTTAATTGACGTTTTTTGAAGGAAGATAGAAACCCCACTCATATTGTGAGAGGCTTATTTTCCCTATTCCCTATTCCCTATTCCCTTTCATTCTGCCCATTGTTTCGCCCATGCGAGAGTATGATGCACTTGATCGAGGGTAGGTGCTTCGCAATATAGGCGTAACACTGGTTCGGTACCGCTGAAGCGAATCATTAACCAACTGTTGTCTGCTAATCGGAATTTGTAACCGTCGATGCTTTGAGTATCGATGACTGCTTGACCGGCGATTTCGGTGAGGGGTTGGGTTTGCAGTTGTTTTAACAGGTGCGATCGCACTTCCATACTGGCTAAGGGTAAATCGATGCGATCATAAGCTGAGTGAAAGTTTGTTTGCTGTTGTAGATGGCGGTAATAAGCACCTAAATCTAGCCCTGATTCGACGATCGCTTCTAGAACATACAATGCCGATAGCAGTGCGTCTCGTTCGGGAATATGGCTTCCGTAACCAATTCCTCCCGATTCTTCACCACCTAGTAATACCTCGGCTGCTAGCATTCTATCGGCGATATATTTGTAACCAACTGCGGTTTCAAATACTGTGAGGTTATGGAGTGCGGCTACACGGGGTATCAAGTCGGAACCACTAACTGTTTTGACGATTTCGCCTGTAAAGCCGCGTCTCAAGGTGAGATGGTCAATTAAGATGGGAATCAAGATTTGGGAGCTTAAAAAATTGGCGTCGGCGTCTGCTGCGGCGATGCGATCGCAGTCACCATCAAATACTAAACCTACGGTTAAACCTGCACTGTTGGCTACTTTGTGAGTTTTGATTTGTGCAAATAGATGCGATAAATATTTAGGTAAGGGTTCTGGCGCACCTCCGCCAAATAAAGGATCGCGATCGCTGTTGATTTCTCTGACTTGTTCTCCTAGTAACTGAGGTAATCCACCTGCGGCGGCACCATGCATTACATCCACAAATACTGTGAGTTTACCAGATTTGATCTCGTCTCTAATTTTGCTGATGTTAACTTTTCCTTCCAAGGCTGTGGTGTAACTAGGCCAAGGGTTAAAATGCTCTAATTTTCCAGGTGTTGTTGCAGGTGGTAATCCGGCGGGTAATAAGGCTTCGATCTCTTTTGTGACTTCGGGCGGTACGGAACCACCAAAAGCACTCTTGACTTTTAGTCCTAAATATGAGCCAGGATTATGACTAGCTGTAACGACTAATGCGCCCAAGGCGTTGAGTTGTTTCGCCGCCCAACTAAAAGCAGGGGTAGGAGCATAGCTGTCGCTGAGTAAAACATCGAAGCCGATCGCTGTTACCGAGTTAGCGACAACACGGGCAAAATCTTCAGCCATGAACCGGCGATCGTAACCGACGATAATTTTCCGGCTACCTGCAGTGGAAAAATACGTATCATATAATACTTTGGCGGCAATTGGTGCAACCAAGGCGAGGCGTTCAAAGGTGAACTCGTCAGCAATAACGCCTCGCCAGCCGTCCGTACCAAACTTAATAGAGCTAGCTGCAACTGACATTGACATCTCCTAACTTTTTACTTGCGATTCTATCATTTATCCAGTAAGGTGTGTAAAAAAAGATATAAATACAATAAGTATATTTTCTATTTAGCAGCAGAGAAATTCAGCCTATTCTCATCCAAATGCTTTTGTCGCTTTCATGGTGAAAAAAAGAACTAACTGAGCCTGAAACTATATTCCAAAATGGAAAGATTCCTAAAATCCTCACAAATAACGCCACTTGCTATCATCTGGGGAACTTTGGTTGAGCAAGGCTGCAAAAATAACAAATGACAATCGCCACCAGTTAAATTTATTTGTGTCGCCCCACTTAAATCAGGCATTAAGTAGAGTCTGAAGAATTTTAGCTTTGGCTGACAACTATCTCCAGAGTGAATCTGTGCAGTAGCCGATTATACAAATAACTTATAGGCGATGCGGATTTATTTTATGATCAATCTAACTAGCAGTTTCCAATTACATGAATTAAATATCATAGCTTTTGACTAAAATAACAAGCGCGATCGCAATTTCAACAATTTGATTTTATGAAAACCTATGTCAGAATTTTGGACTAATTTGTTTAGCTCAGGGGAGTTTATTCCGCATGGACACTGCTATTTATGGCAAACGAATTTAGTTTGGTTACACATCCTATCGGATGCAGTTATTACGCTGGCTTATTATTCTATTCCCGCAACGTTGTTTTACTTTGTACGCAAGCGACAAGATTTGCCTTTTTACTGGATTTTTCTGCTTTTTAGCGCCTTTATCGTTGCTTGTGGCACTACTCACCTGATCCAGATTTGGACACTTTGGCACCCGACTTATTGGTTGTCGGGGTCTATCAAAGCGATCACAGCCATCATATCTTTATTTACAGCTTTAGAACTGATACCATTAGTTCCCCAAGCTCTAGCACTCCCCAGTCCGGCTCAACTTAAACAAGCAAACCAAGAACTACACACACAAATAGCCGAGCGTTTGCGAATTGAAGCCGAACTGAGAACGTATCAGAATCATTTGGAAGATTTGGTCGCTCTGCGTACGAGTGAGATTAGTAAAACCAATCAGCAATTACAACAGGAAATCACTGAGCGCCAGCGAATTGTGGAAGTTTTACGGCAAAGTGAGGAGCGCTATCGTTATTTAACTGAGGCGATTCCGCAACTTGTGTGGACAACCGACGCTGAGGGTCAGTGTGACTATTTCAATCAAAACTGGTGTGAATATACGGGCTTATCATTAGAGCAGTCTTTGGGTTCTGGTTGGTTGACAGCTTTACACCCAGATGACATTGATAGCGCTCATGAGGTGTGGTTAAATGCTGTCAAAATTGGCACTTTGTACGACAATGAATTTCGCTTTCTCCGTGCTGCAGATAAATCTTATCGCTGGCAGCTTTCACGGGGCTTACCACTCAAAAACGAGCAAGGTCAGGTGGTCAAGTGGTTTGGTACTTGTACTGATATTCATGAACAAAAACAGATACAACAAGAACGTGCTCAGTTATTGCAATTAGAACAAGCAGCACGAGCGAAAGCGGAAACAGCCAATCGCATCAAAGATGAATTTATCGCTGTACTTTCCCACGAGTTGCGGACTCCATTAAATGCTATTCTCGGTTGGTCTCGGCTGTTGCAAGACCACAATTTTGACCAAAACCAGACGTCTCAAGCTTTGGCTACAATTGAGCGCAATGCTAGGTTACAGGTGCAATTAATTGAGGATTTGCTGGATATTTCCCGCATTTTGCAGGGTAAGCTGACGCTGAAAACTACCAATATCAATTTAGAATCGATCATTTTGGCGGCGATTGATACCATCCATTTAGCCGCAGAAAGCAAGTCTATTGAGGTGAAAACGGTCTTTACACCCAATGTCGTACAGGTTATGGGTGATTCTACTCGCTTGCAGCAAGTGGTCTGGAATCTGCTTTCTAATGGCGTTAAATTTACGCCTAGGGGGGGGAGGGTAAAAGTTGATCTGCGACAGGCTGATGGCTATGGCGAAATTATCGTTAGCGACACAGGTAAGGGGATTAGCGCTGAATTTTTGCCTTATGTGTTTGATTACTTTCGCCAAGCGGATAGTAGTTCCACAAGAAAATTTGGGGGTTTGGGCTTGGGACTAGCGATCGCACGTAATATCATCGAAATGCATGGAGGTACGATTAGTGCGGAAAGTCTTGGTGAGGGTCAAGGAGCAACATTCACCGTCAGATTGCCCCTAGTCTCAAGTCAGAGCCGAACTACAGACCAAGAAAATCAGCCTACTTTTATCGCTGTTGACTCTTTGCCTCTGGCTGGTATCAGGGTTTTAGTTGTAGATGATGAGCCTGATTCTTTGGATTTTGTGGCTTTCATTTTAGAGCAGGATGGCGCCGAGGTTCACGCCGTTAATTCTGCCTATGCTGCTATACAAGCCTTGGTGGAGTTAAAACCGGATATTTTGGTGAGTGATATTAGTATGCCTGATGTCGATGGCTATGCTCTCATCCGTCAGGTGCGGACTTGGACAGCAGCCGAAGGTGGGGAAATTCCCGCGATCGCTTTGACTGCTTTTGCTCGCAACTCTGACCAGCAAGAAGCCCTGACTGCTGGATTTCAAATGCATATACCCAAGCCCCTCAACGCTGAAGAACTAGTTGCAGCTATTGTCCAGCTTGTGGGAAAAAATATGCCTACCTAATACTGTTTTGGAACAGCTTTTGGATCAATAATCTTATTAAAAACATATAAATATTAATAATCCTTAATAGCAAACACTATTAAGGATGGCGGACAGTAGCAAAAATGCTCAACACCCTGATTGTTTTCTAAAAATCATCGAGATACTGGCTAAGGCGGCTGATCACAGGATCAACTTCTTGAGGATGGGCAGGAGGAACATAAGTAGTATTTAATACTTCTACTGATGTTGATGTGTTTGAAGGCGGAACGAAGGAGCGATCATTGAGCATAATCGCCAATTGCGCTACTTGTTGACTAAGTTGCAGCATGTGCCGTTCCATGGCCTCCAAACGATGAGATTCCTTGGCAAAAAAGCGTTCCTCAAGGTCAGCTATTTGACGTTGCAGTACATCAATTTGTTGTTCAACCGATCCTGTTGCTACTGTTTTGGGGCCAGGTTTTACTGATTCCGGTACACACAAAGATTGCCATAAAGCTTCTTTGCAGAGGTCGCTGAAAGTTTTATCTGGTTGTTTCTCCAAATAGCTTTCTACAAGCGCCAACAAACTTTCATCAGCAACCCCCGGATTGAACGTGACCGGTTTAACTACTTTTTTTGACCATTGGAACATCAGCTTTAAGCCCTAGCGGAGCGACTGGAGGACAACTGGGCCTCTCCATAAATATACTGCCCCAAGGCGTTAGCTTGTCGAGAAGGTGCCGCTAAATGAGCGTTAATTTTAGCTTCTTTCAGTAGACGCTGTACATCTTCCCAGAAGAATTCACCACCACCACCAGTGAGGATAACGTCTGTAACCCGTTCTGGAAGCCAAGCTAGCACTCGGCTAGAAATTTCTCGAGAAAACTGCTCGATCAAGTTGGGGAGAAAATCATCAAGATTAGTGGGCTTGCTGACACCGCGAGGACGGTAGAAACGTTCACCTTTGGGTTTGTTAACAGCAGAAATTAAAGCTAAAGACTGACTGTCTGCACTTTCTATTCCCGCAGCCACTAGTTCATAAAACTTATTCATCCCAAAATCTTCACTCTTGGAAGCACCTCGCGCAAAACGGAAGTTATCTACCATGAGAAAATCAATGGTTTGATGACCAATATCGACGATCGCCACTGATATTTTTGTAAAATCAGGGATGCTAACGCCTTTTTTTGGTTGAGCTTCAGACCACAGTAGACTACCATAGCCTTCTGGCATGACCCAAACTTTATTGATATTCAGGTTTAAAGATTCGCCTCGGAAGTTAAACACATGGGGGCCGCTGACTTGGCTAATTAACTGTGCTTTTTCTTTTTCAAATTGTTCTAAAGACAAAAAAGGCAAACCGAGTACAACGGAAATTTCGTCTTTAAGTTTGAAGTAACCAGCACTTGCTAAAACTTTTACTAGTGCATCTTCTACCTTGGATTGTCCCACTCCTAGGTTAGCCCCGAAGTCTGCTGCTAGTTGACCAACAGCATATCCACTACCTTGATACTCTAGCCACAGATCCATTAGAGGGTCGGTAGCCCGCGCTTCAAAAACACCCCCGTGTACTTGCTCTAGGGACATTTTCTTGACGTTGGCTGGGACAAATACCACATTACCCGGTTCGCGGCTGACACAAGTTTTTGTGGAAGTTCTGCCTAAATCAACGCTGAGAATAGCTTTTCCCCCAGTAACTGCGCCTCCAGGAAGGTTATTTGGCTTATTTACAGCAGCATTGATGGGTGTAGATGCCGATACTCTATTCATGGGGATAGCTGCGGCATTTATTGGAGTAGCGGCCGAAGGTTGGTCTGTCATGAAAGCTCCTAGTCCTAACTTAACTGTAAAAAGTTATCATGCTCATCTTACAAAAATGCGAGCTACCAGAAATTCCTGGTTGCGTCAAGTGTAGCTAGAAATACGCAAAAAATTAGCCTGGGTGGCACCTCTGGTGGGCTTTGCCAACGTGTGTCTAGCATTATTTGCCATAGTGTAGGCGAATTTTGGATATATTTAACACCTATCTTCACATCAACAGCTTGTATATTTCATTTTCTGGTACTTTTTTGCTTACGCTTAAACACCCAGACAGCAAATAACACCACCAAACCCCCAAGAACTATTTTGGATACAGGAGCAAGGTACTCGTCCACAAGTTGATACTGGGTGCCCAACAAGTATCCTGAGTATGTTAGCAGACCTACCCAGACAGCGCTACCCAGAGTCGTGTAAAATAAGAATGGTAGCAAATGCATGTTGGTAATACCGGCGGGAACAGAAATCAGTGTTCGTACTCCCGGTACAAGGCGACCAATAAACACAGCTTTACTACCTTGTCGGTCAAACCAGCGTCTGGCTTTATCGATATCTTGACCTGATACAGCTAGCCACTTGCCGTATTTATTAGCCCAAGCTTTGAGGCGGTGTTCGCCTAAAAATTTACCTGGGTAATACCAAACAAGCCCACCGAGAACGGAACCAATAAGTCCAGAAACAAACACGTAAATTATATTGAGTTTTGCTCCGCCTGGTTGATATGGACTAGCTGTAAAACCTGCCAACGGCATAATTAGTTCTGAAGGAATTGGGGGAAACAGGTTCTCCAGGAACATCAGCAAAGCGATTCCCAAATAACCTAAAGAGTTGATAGTATTAGTTATCCATTCGAGCATTGAGTCAGTTCCTGAAATTTTTGCACCAGTATGGTTGCCAAATTCAGCGTGAGCTTGCTCAAAAGTTAATTGTCCAAGCTTGTTGGAGTCAAGATAACTTGATTAGCTGAAATTGGCAATTGTACTGGCAAATAAATTGTGAGCGAATACTAGAGGGCAGACAGAAGAGGCCAAAATAGAAAATTAAAAAAATTTGATTTTTGGCGGATTGCCTGCCCACCGCTGTTAAACTGTCGAGGTTAATGATTGCACTCTTGATTCCGACTGCCAATCTAAGGGGTGACAGACTCTTTCTTCCAAAGCCATCTGCTCAATTAGACTTGCTAATCTCAGAGCTTTGAGAGCTTGTTCTCCACCTACTGAAGGCTGATTACCACCATGTACACAGTTGACAAAATGTTCCAACTCTGCACTTAAGGGTTGAATGTTAGTGGTGTAAACTTTCTCAATCACACCATCCTGTCTGTAGAGCACTTGGCGATGATCGTTGAGCGAGTTTTGGTTTGTTTGTCGGTGAATCAAAATTTCATTTTTGAGGAAATCCGCCTCAGTAAATGAATTTTTGCAATGAGCTACGATCTGGCGGATTTTGCGATGAGTCACCTTGCTGGCTGTTAAAGTAGCCACGATGCCATTGGCAAATCCCAAGGTAGCGGTGACATAATCTAGATAACCAGAATCGAGAGCGCGAGTCCCACTGGCGGTTAATTTCACCACTGGGGAAGCCGCGAGTTCCAGTAGGAGGTCAATATCATGGATCATTAAGTCCAGCACTACGGAAACATCATTCGCCCGATCAGAATATGGACTCATCCGGTGAGCTTCTAGCGCTAGCAGTTCTTCAGTTTTCAGGACTTTGCTCAGTTCTCTAAATGCTGGATTGAACCGCTCAATGTGCCCTACTTGCAGGATACACTGAGATTCGGCTGCAGCATTGACTAAGGATTCCGCCTCAGAAATACTGGCAGCGATTGGTTTTTCAATCAAGACATGAATTCCTGCTAGCAGACAGTTAATGCCCACGGCATAATGTAGACGCGTGGGAACTGCGATGCACACTGCTTCCACATGGGGTAGCAAGTCGCAATAATCTTCAAAAAATTTTACCTTGTATTTGCTGGCAGTTTCTAAGCCCCGCTCAACGTTAATATCTGAAACACCGACTAATTCGACATCCTTCATAGAACTGAGGACGCGGGTATGATGTTGCCCCATATTACCCACACCGATAACGCCTATGCGAATCGGTCGTGGCTGGTTGCGCTGTGTATATGGACTCGGTTCTGCCACTGGCATACTATTTTGCACTCTTATTATCTCCTCAACCACCAAATTTAGAGACGCTACGGTCGTTGGCCTTTATACTTAAATACCAGTTACGATCCGTCTAAAACCATCCAGATGGTAACATAGAGGTTCTGTTTATGAAGAATTTCAAAGTTTATTGTGGGTTCCCGCAATCTGGATGTCTTTTGTATAGTCAGTGATGAAATGAGCGATTTTTGCACTTTACACAAAATCCAATATGTCTTTTTATTAACTTAAAAAATTAAGTAAGACGTAAGTGGAAATTCTCAGGTGTCAGTTGGGTAATTAATTACCGGGATCAATATCTAATTGATACAATTGAAACCTAATAATTTTTTGTCTTGAAAACTACAAAAACCAAAACATTTCACACTGAGATAGCCGTCTCATCAAAAATATATTTGAAATTGCCACCAGTGATACGCTTAAATAATTTTTGCATAATTGTTTGCCACACCTACAAGTTTCAATACGCAATTTTTGATGCACATAGGTAAAAGTGATATCCTGCGGCTGTTGAGGATCGATAAATTGCCTGAAAATCGCCAATTTTGAAATTGAGATGAAAGCTGTAATTTTGTTGTCTGGAGGCTTAGACTCTTCCACAATTCTGTATCAAGCTAAAGCTGATGGTTGTGAGTGTCATGCAATTTCCTTTGATTACCAACAGCGACATCACCGGGAGTTACACTCAGCCCTGCAGATAGCGCAACAAGCGGGAGTGAGCAAGCATCAGGTAGTGAATTTTGATTTACGTCAGTGGGGTGGTTCGGCGCTAACAGATGATGCGATCGCTCTCCCACAGCAACGTTCTCTGGAGGAAATGTCGCAAAACATTCCTGTAACCTACGTACCTGCACGGAATACAATTTTTTTAAGTTTTGCTTTGGCTTACGCGGAGACTATCGCGGCTGAACGTGTTTATATCGGTGTCAATGCTTTAGATTATTCTGGATATCCTGATTGTCGTCCCGATTATATACAGGCGATGCAGGAGGTGTTTCGTTTGGGAACTAAACAAGGGCGCGAGGGACAAGCCATCACCATTGTTGCACCCTTGATTGATTTGAAAAAAACTGAAATTATTCAACTCGGTAATCAATTGGGTGTGCCTTGGGAGTTAACTTGGTCTTGTTATGCTGGTGGTGATGTGGCTTGTGGTGTGTGCGATTCTTGTCGCTTGCGGTTAGCGGCTTTTGCGGAATTGGGGTTGAAGGATGGGGTGGCTTATGCTGAGTGAGGGAATATTTTATTTTCCCTCCTCCTCCATCTGAGCTTCTGCTTCCAAGCGTCGTAGCTGGATTTGGTGCAGTCTTGGGCCGACAATAGAGATGACGGTGAATTCTAAATTTTGGTAAGAAAAGGTTTCGCCTTTGGCGGGGATTTTTTGTAACTGGTAGAGCACAAATCCTCCCAAGGTTTGGTATTCCTTGGCGAGGGGTAAATTGATATCTAAGACTTCGTTGAGGTCTTCTAGGTTGATTTGCGCTTGGATTAAAAATGTGCGATCGCCTAACATCTGAATCAGTAAATCTTCGCTGCTATCGAGTACGCCTGCGTCACCGATGATTTCTGCTACTACGTCTTGGAGGGTTACTAGCCCGACAATACTACCAAATTCATTGACCACCATGACCATCGCAGGTTTTTCTTGCTGCATCATGGGTAATAATTCACTCAGGGGGGTATGTTCTGGGACAAATCGAGCGGGACGTATCCAAGGCTGGATCGATGTTTCTAAGGTCATTTTCCCCACAGCCATTGTTTGTGCTAAGTCTTTGAAGTAAACTAAGCCGCGAATATCGTCTAAGGATTCGCCAATCACAGGATAGCGCGAGTGTCCAGTGGAAGCCATTTCTTTGAGTAATCGCCCGAAGGTGGCGTTTTTAGGTAAAGCGATGATGCTGGTACGGGGAATCATCACGTCGTGTGCTGTGACGTCTCCAAATTCAAAGACATTGTTGAGTAATTCTCGCTCTGAGAGCTGTAAACCTGTAGATTCTCGCTCTGTGGAGATAATTAACTGTAACTCTTCTGGTGTCACCGGTGGTCGCCAACCTTGACCGGTATATTCAATCCCAAAAAGTTTGAGTAGCCAATAGTTAGATTGGTTGAGAATCCAGATGAAGGGACTAAAAAAACGGACGATCGCTTTGACTGATGGCCCCAAAAACCTCGCTAGCTCTTCAGAATACAGCATTGCTACTGATTTGGGACAGAGTTCTCCCAAAACAATCTGCAAATAGGCGATCAAAAAGAAGGCTATGGGGATTGACAAGGAATGAGCAATGAAGTTATTGATACCGTTGGGTACAGGCCAAGAATTTAGCCAGGCTTTGATGAGTACGACAATGGAATTTTCGCCAATCCACCCCAAAGCCAAACTAGAAAGGGTAATACCTAACTGGGTGGTAGATAGCAGTCGGTCTATACTACGTTGCAACATTTCCACAGCGATCGCGGGAATGTCACCAGCTTTGACCAGCTGATGAATACGCGATCGCCTTACTGTCACCATAGAAAATTCTGCCGTCACAAAAAAGGCATTGATGGCAATCAGTAGCAGCACTGATAATAATCGCAACCCTATATCTGTCCAAATCAAGCTAGAAAAACCGCTCACCACTAATGATCATTTGAAACTTACGCTCTTTAAATTAGGGGTTAGGGGTTAGGGGCTAGAGAGTAAAACATCTATGTATTATTTTTCTAGTTCCCAGACCCTCACCCCCAGACCCTCACCCCCACCTACCTTTCAACCGGAATATTCGCTACTTCTAGCTTCAATTTTTGATCAGGATAATCTGTCAAAGCTAGTGACACTTTTTTGACATCATCTAGTAAGGCTGTGGGAATGCTGACTAGTCCTGAAAAAACCGGGCCGTTGGCTGGTAATTCTCCCGGTAAACCTTCGGTGCTAGCGCTCAAGGTTCGCCCTTTATCATCCGTGACATCCAAAAAACTATACAAAAAGCGCACGGAATCCTTACCTTTGTTCTGCATTTTCACTCTGAGTAATAAATCACCACCAGAGTAGCGAACAGATTGCACAGACAGAGTTACACCCTCATTTTCTGAGATCACGGGGAATCCTTTTTGGGGTTTTTCTTCAGCTATTTCTGGAGGTTTTTCCTCTGGTTTGGGCTGGCTGTTATTGGTTTCTTCATCATCTTCCTCTAATTTTTCCGATTTAGCAGCCTTGGTCTTACCCTCAATTCTGGCTCTGACAATTTTGAGAATTTCTTCTTCTTTTAAAAGCGTTAACCCTCCTTGTTGGGTGTTTGGTGCTTTATTGCTAGAAAATTTGGTTGCGGGGCGTCCATCTGGTGTTGTCACACCTTTGAGTGCTGAACTCCCTAGAGTAAATCCCCAAAAACTACTCAGGGAACCTGCTCCCAACATCAGGAATAATAAAATTAACGTCAGAAGTACGGTGGAATTTAATTTCATCTCTGGCAAGCTATTGCATAGGAATGCTGGTCTATTTAAAGGTATTGAAGCCAGCAGCTTCAATTCTTATAAGAACTTAATTAATATTAGTCTGGACTATTTCGCTGTCAAATTATGTAATATAAAAATCTGGTAGACTATAATCTGTAGCAGACAAGTTAGTAAACTGGCGCTACAATGAGATTTTCCCAGGGTTGGCCGAGCGGTTGAGGCAACGAACTCATAATTCGTGCAAGGCAGGTTCAACTCCTGCACCCTGGACTTCATAACTCTTAATTTTTGACTAAATCCTCACTCCTTGTTGAGGTGAACACTCAACGGTACTAAGTTACTTCATCACGGATTTGGGGGTTTGTGGAGACATTGCATCGCAACGTCTCTACAGGAAAAATACAAGGTTTCAGCTTTTAATTCACATCAGGTGTGAGTTAAAAATTTTGATGACTGGGGAATTGTCGCCCAGAGGAAGACTAAAATTGGTCAAAAGCTTGACTTAACTAACTTTAGCTTTTAGCCAGTTGGCAGGGAAGTTACGCCAAATAATTTGTTTCCGGGCTGATATGAGCAATATTGGGCGAAAATGAAATTTTTATTTTTCCACCCACCTTGCTGTCATACTCAGTAATTCTAGCGTGGTGGCGCAGTCTCAAACCGGAATTCAGTTCCAACTTTTAATTGATTGGCATTGACGCGGGGAGACATGAGTAATGATGTACCATAAGGGTTGGGTAAGTCGGGAGTGCGGATGTAGGGATCGTTACTTACCTGCTGCTTGAGGACATCTCGATAAAGAGTGTTGACTAATTCAGCATCGCGGGCGATTTCATTTTCTGGGAAGGAGTTGTGAACTGAACCAGCACCGAAGATGGAGTCTAGCTGACGCTTGTAGGTGGTGTTTTCGTAGAAATTGCGATCGTGTCGAAAAAAAGCTCTTTCAAATGCGTCACTAGCTGTTTCATAATTGGGTGCTGGCGTCTCAGCGGTGACAACGGCGGGGAAAGCAACAGTAGCAGTTAATAATATCAATAAACCGCTGAAGGTTTGAGATTTTATACCCACGTTCATGACTCCACAATTTTTGGGCGAATCTTAATTTATGCTTAAATGCAGAACTCTGTTGAGTTCAACCTTTGGTGTAGCACAACTTTTAATGTTTTGTAATGACGTATCCTACTGAAACCCTGACTGATTCAGATGCTTGGTCTGCTACTGCTGATTTAACTACTCTGCGCCACAATTTACTTGATTTATTTTGCCAACGTGCTTATCAAGAGGGTGATTTTGTCCTCTCTTCTGGACAAAGCAGTACTTACTATATCAATGGTAAACATGTAACACTCCATCCCCAAGGTGCTTTAGCTATCGGACGTTTATTGTGTCCTTTATTACCTACAGATACTCAGGCTGTAGCAGGTTTAACAATGGGGGCTGACCCTATTGTCACAGCGGTAAGTGTGGTTTCTGTGTATGAAAACCGACTGATACCAGCGCTGATTATTCGCAAAGAAGCCAAAGGGTATGGCACAATGGCTTATATTGAAGGCCCCACTTTGCCGGAAAATGCCAAGATAGTGGTTTTAGAAGATGTTGTCACCACTGGACAATCAGCACTGAAAGCAGTTAACCGACTACGAGATGCAGGTTATGTTGTGGAGCAAGTAATTGCACTGGTAGACCGTTTACAAGGGGGAGCCGAGTTATACCAAGCTGCGGGGTTGAAGTTTGCGGCGTTATTCTCGATTACGGAAATTCAGGCGCGGTATCGGGAATTAGGGAATTAGAGAGAAAATTGAGGTAGGCGATCGCTGTGTGAATACGTCTCTTAAATATATTTAAGTGCGATCGCACCTTGTGAGGTCAGGAAACGCTATTAGCTGTTTTATATTTAACTTGGATTTTTCAGTATTAATTGTATTTTATTATACCAAAAAAACGACAGTCAGTTTATGCTTTCATAAACCTGCTTTAGCTGGCCTAGCTAAAAATTTCATCAAATAACTGTAATTGCCAAGTTTGCTATAGTTACCATCAATAAATATTACATATTTTTCCCCTATTAATATTTATAATGATTGTAAATATTAACCTGGCATAACTAGAAACATAGCTTAATTAATACCGTGTGCAATTTTACACTTCATCAGATGCATCTTCAGTAATTTATTGATAGCTATCTACGATAAGGAGTCGCTAAAATGCTGAGGAACATTGCATATTCTCTGATTTCACGGAATTTTAAAGTATCTAAAGATTGGGAAGAACAATTAGATCGCTTTTTTTATCAAACGCACTTAGTTGATTTATTGAATAGATTAAAAATCAATTGCGTTATTGATGTCGGAGCTAACATTGGTTCTTATGCACAAAGCATGAGAAAGCTGGGCTATAAAGGATATATTTTCAGTTTTGAGCCACATCCAGAGATATTTGTTACTCTTAAGCGTAATTTGCAACCGGATAGTCTTTGTCGGGCATACGATTGTGCACTGGGAAGTGAGAATACCTCTGCTATCTTTAATTTAAACTCTTATTCAGAGTTAAGTTCATTCTTAGCACCTAATCCTGATATGCCAAAAACAGTTAATTCCTGTGAAGTAAATATCAGGACATTAGACTCGCTACTAAATGAGATCATTGCTTTAGTACCTGAGCCGCGAATTTTTTTGAAAATGGATACTCAAGGATATGATATGGAAGTAGTTAAGGGTGCGAACAAATGTCTAGATAAAATTCTGTGTTTGCAATCAGAAATATCTGTGCAGCCTAACTACGGTAATATACCTTCGTATTTGGATGTCTTGAAGTATTATCAATCTTTAGATTTTCGGCTGATTGATTTATTTCCGGCTTTTCGCAATCCTAAAGGTGGCGTTGTTGAATATGATTGTTTAATGGTGCGTGATTAAACATTCTCTCAACTAATGTTGTTGAATCCAAGTGTTCTGTTGAGCATTAAACTTGCATATTAGATAGAAATAAAACTTTTGTGGGCTGTTTAAAATTACCTTCATCTTCTGATCAGCGACATCAAACCATCCTGCCCTATAGCGATATCACAGTTTCAGCAGATTGTCCTGGTGCATGACGAGATCGAAGATGTAAGGTGATTTCTGTATCAAGTCGCTTGAGAAAAATGAGCAGTTTGCCCTCACTGAACCGTTGAAACTCTCCTTTCATCAAACGAGACACTTCTGGCTGAGGAATACCAAGAAGTTCGCTGATTTCACGCTGTTTCAGGTTGCGTTGTTTCAAAAGGCGCAGTACCTGAATTCCTATCTTACCCCTCGTAAAAAGTTCATCCGCATCCTCTAAACCGAGGTCAGCGAATACGTTGCCACTGCTGTCTTCAAAAACGGCTTCCTGTGTCATTGTTCTTTCTCCCTGGCTACCGCGTCTTTGTAGCGTTGTTTAATTAGATCAACATCAGCCTGTGGAGTTTTAATCCCCTGCTTTGATTTCTTTTGAAAAGCGTGCAGAACATAGATTTTTTCTCCAATCTTTACCGCATAGACTGCTCTGTAAGTATCGGTATCGTAGCGTTTGACAATTTCATACACGCCGCTTCCAACCCCTTTAAAAGGCTTCGCATCCATTGGTGTTTCTCCTGCTTGCACTAATTGCAGCGCATAGCCTACTGATGCACGCACCTCTTCTGGAAATGAACGAATATTTTTGAGAGAGTCTCCCATCCAAACTAGAGGTCGTAAAGGAATTTCTATAATATCGTCGTCATCATCCATTTTATATGAAATTTCCTATAAAACCAGTCAGACAATAGCATGAAATGTCCCCCGTGCCACCAGTTTATTGTTATAGCCCAGTAGTGGCGTGTCTAGGCGTAGCCGTAACGCACCGCGTGCGGAGGTCAAGACGGTGCGTTACTTCGTTAACGCACCCTACAAAAATAAAAATAAGAGTGCAACATTTTAGTCTTGACACGCCACTAGACAGTTTACTAAGCACTGTGAATAGTAATTCGGTGTTCTCGGCAAGTAAGCTCATAAATACTATGCAATTATACTGGTAAGCAGATTGCACCATGCAGCAACAATGGTAACGTCGGTAGTCTACAACCCACAGCACTTATTTGTATATTGGGGATTAAATGTAAAATTGCTCTTAAAGGTTTGATTGCATGGGTGCTGAGGGTGATATCAAACAAGAACGCGAGGCTGTATTTCAGCCAGAATTTATAGAAGATTTAGAATACTGGGTAAATAAAGATCGAAAAATAACACTTCGTATACTTAAAATAGTCAAGGAAATTTTGCGAGACCCTTTTGTAGGCATTGGCAAGCCTGAACCCTTAAAATATGAGTATTCGGGATGTTGGTCACGCCGTATCAATCAAGAGCATCGCCTTGTTTACTTAGTTAGCGACAACAGAATTGATTTTCTGAAAGCTCGATATCACTACGAATAAATATATTTAAAAACATAGAAAAAATATTCTGGAGTTCATAATTATCATGTCAATTAAAGTTACACCAGAAGAAGCAGCTAAAAATTTAGAGAGTATTTGCCATCAAGTTGTGGAAAATCATGAAGTTGTGAGAATTTGTCAACCTGATGGTAAAAATGTTGTGTTAATTGCTGAAACTGAACTGGATAGCTTATTAGAGACTCTTTATTTACTGCGTTCCCCTACAAACGCCACACGCTTACTCACTGCTTTACAACGAGCGAGAGCAAAAACTGTCGAGCCTCAATCTGTTAGCGAATTATACGCAAGGTTTGGTTTGAGTGAAGATGATAACAGCAGCGATATTGCCACAGCTAGTTAATAAGCTGAATATCAGTTGATTAGTATTAATACGAGTCAGTTTCTAGCTTTTTGAAAAATTTATAAATAATTGGAAGTGATTCAAGATTATCGCGTTTTCAAACTGAAAAATTATTGCCAACGAAAAACCAAGATCCCCGACTTCTTCAAGAAGTCGGGGATCTGAAAGTATTGGAAATATTGTTAACTAACTTTGCGTCACAATTTCCTTATCCTTCGCCAAAAACTTCTCTAACTCCGTCAACGCATCTGCATCAACTTTAGTTTGCATTGGACAGAACTTAGGCCCACACATAGAACAAAACTCAGCAGTTTTATAAATATCTGCTGGTAAAGTTTCATCATGATATTCCTTAGCTCTTTCTGGGTCGAGTGACAATTCAAACTGACGATTCCAGTCAAAATTATACCGAGCGCGGGAAAGTTCATCGTCTCTATCCCTCGCACCCGGGCGATGTCTGGCGATATCTGCAGCGTGGGCGGCTATTTTGTAAGCAATCAAGCCATTTCTGACGTCTTCAGCGTTGGGTAATCCCAAATGTTCTTTTGGTGTCACATAACACAGCATCGCTGTACCGTACCATCCCGCCATCGCTGCGCCGATCGCTGAGGTAATATGGTCATAACCTGGAGCAATATCTGTCACCAAGGGGCCAAGTACGTAGAAAGGTGCTTCTGAACACTCTTCCATTTGCTTGCGGACGTTGAACTCAATTTGATCCATTGGTACGTGTCCGGGCCCTTCTACCATCACCTGTACATTATCTTCCCAAGCTTTGCGGGTTAGCTGTCCAAGGGTTTTCAATTCAGCTAATTGAGCGGCGTCTGAGGCGTCGTGGGTGCAGCCGGGACGCAAAGAATCACCTAAGCTGAAGGAAACATCATATCTTTTGAAAATTTCGATGATGTCGCGGAAGTGGGTGTAAAGGGGGTTTTGTTTATGATGATGCAGCATCCACCGTGCTAAAATTCCACCACCACGGGACACAATTCCAGTGATGCGACTTCTAACTAGAGGTAAATGCTCAATCAAAATGCCGGCGTGGATGGTTTGATAGTCTACCCCTTGTTGAGCGTGTTTTTCGATGATGTGAAGAAAGTCATCGGGGGTGAGCTTTTCGATTGTGCCGTGGACGCTTTCTAAAGCTTGGTAAACTGGTACTGTGCCGATGGGAACTGGTGAAGCGTTGATGATGGCGGTGCGAATTTCGTCTAAGTTACCACCACCTGTGGACAAATCCATCACGGTATCAGCACCGTATTTCACCGCTAAGTTGAGCTTATCAACTTCTTCTTGCAGATTGGAGGAGTTAGGCGAAGCGCCGATGTTAGCATTTACCTTACATTTGGAAGCAATACCGATCGCCATCGGTTCTAAATTTGTATGATTAATGTTAGCAGGGATGATCATCCGGCCCCGTGCTACTTCCTCACGGATGAGGTCTGCGGGGAGGTTTTCCCGCTGGGCGACATAATGCATTTCTTCGGTGATCACACCCTGACGAGCATAGTGCATCTGAGTGACATTGCTCTGTCCACGCCGCTTTGCAACCCATTGTGTACGCATATTAAATTCCTCGATAAACAGCTTCCCTCCGCTGGTATTACCCAGACTCAGGTGTTAAGGGTGTAATCTCAGCCTGGTTATTTAGGCACCCCTAGCATGAAAGTTGATTGTACCACCTTGGTTATGACTGCGAGCAAGATGGTTAACAATTCCTGAGGTTGCGGGGGTTAAGCGGTTGTTTTGGAAGGAGAAATAACTCTTCGCAAATAACAAATAGCAAATGAGTAATGAATTTAAATATATTATTTTCCATAAACCTTACGGCGTTTTGAGCCAGTTTACCCAAGAAACTCCTCAACATAAAACGCTCAAAGATTATATTCCGGTGCCTGATGTTTATCCTGTGGGGCGTTTGGATTGGGATAGTGAGGGGTTATTGCTGCTGACAAACAATGGACAATTACAGCATCGTCTCTCTAATCCTCGGTTTGGACATGAACGTACTTATTGGGTACAGGTAGAGCGGATTCCTGATGAAAATGCGATCGCTCAACTGCAAACAGGTGTACAAATTCAAGATTACCGCACTCGACCAGCAAAAGTACGGTTATTGCCAACAACACCAAATTTACCAGAACGCGATCCACCCGTTAGGTTTCGCAAAAATGTCCCCACAGCTTGGCTGGAAATGACTTTAACTGAGGGGAAAAACCGTCAAGTGCGACGAATGACAGCGGCTGTGGGATTTCCGACTTTACGGTTGGTCAGAATCAGCATTGCTCGTGTACACTTAGACTGTTTACAACCGGGTGAGTGGCGTGACCTCACACCCTCTGAACTGGAATTGCTGCATAATATGCCTAAAGCAGGTAAAGCTGTTTACCGAAGAACAGTATAAACAGACACGATATTCAATTTGACTTTGGGTACTAGCTACCCAAGCTAAAATTCATGCTTGTGCAGACCTAGATTCAGCCTGAATCAAAAATTAATTCAACGTTGAATCAATTTAGTCTATTTAAAAAGTACTGGCATTCTTTTTTCAGGTATTGATGCTCAGAATATTAATTAAAGATTAATAAATCAGATTATCCGGATTTTAATGCTTTGATCTTGCATCTAAAGCCAGTAGATTAACCAATTCTTTGAAGTTGCCGATTAAAACTCAATAAAATTGCTAAATTCGCTATATTAATATTCTTTCAACCCAAATTTAACCATAAGCATTATAATAATGTTTTTTTATTCCCGCCTTGTCTGTATCACCCCTTGGGTGCAAATTGAAGCCTTATGAGTCGTAATCAGCAATCGATCCGGCATGACCCCCGTCAAGAAAAGGATACCTTGTCTGCAACACCTGCACGGTTGGAACTTGTGCCTGAACGTGCGCCTGATGTCACTTGCACGGCAGAAACTTTGCGTCGTACCCAAGAAGAATTACAGTGGTATCGGAAACTATATGAAAATATTCCCAGTGTATATTTGAGTTTGGATACCACAGGCACAATTTTGTCAGTTAATCATGGTGGTGCAAACTATCTGGGCTATACCCCTGAAGAATTAATTAATCAGTCTGTATTTAATTTGTTTGATCGTTCAGAACAACAAAGATTAGCTGACGCTTTGTTGGGATTATTGAGAGTTTCTCATAAGCATGAAGTTGTTAATTATGAATTTCGGTTGCATTGCCCTGATAGTCAAATCGTTTGGGTAAAAGCTATCATGCGGTTACTGCCAAGTGGGGACGGTAACTTATTTCCAGAAAGTCACCCATCAGAAAAATTTGTGCGAAAAAACCCGGTGATTCTGATGGTTTGCGAAGATATTACTGCTCACAAACAAACAGAAGATGCTCTCAAAGAAAGTGAGCAACGCTTTCATAGTCTAGCAAATACCGCGCCGGTGATGATGTGGATGACGAGATGTGATGGAAAGGTAACATTTTTTAATCAATCTTGGCTAAAGTTTACCGGACACAGCATGGATCTACAGGATTTAAACTGGCTTGAAGGAGTACACCCACAAGAACAAAATTTGTGCCAAGAAACTTATAATTCTGCTTTTCATGCGCGGACAAAATTTGAGATAGAATACCGAGTGAAACGTTACGATGACAAATATCGTTGGATTTTAGATACTGGGGTGCCTAGGTTTACACCTAATGGCAAGTTTGCTGGTTATATAGGTTGCTGTATTGATATTACAGAGCGCAAATTAGCAGAGGTGGCTCTCAAGCGTAGCCAAGAAGCTGTGCAAGCACAATTAGAGGAAATGGAAAGCCTCAATCGTTTGAAGGATGAATTTTTGAGTACGGTTTCCCATGAACTGCGGACGCCACTAACGAATATGAAAATGGCGATTCAAATGCTGGGAATTGCACTCAATAAAGAGCAAAACTTTTTAGCAGAAATGGCAAAACCACCAGCAGAACGCTCAAAAGCAGCACGCTATTTTGAAATTTTAAATAATGAATGCGATCGCGAAATTAATCTCATCAGCAATTTTCTCGATTTACAACGACTGGATACAGGTACTAGACCTTTAGTGCTAGAAACAATTAAGGTTCAAGAGTGGCTATCGCGGGTGGTAGAGTTATTTGATGCGCGCAATCGCAATTCCTATCCACAAAAGCTGCGGCTGAGTGTAGCCCCCAACTTACCTTTATTAGCATCTGACCCATTTAGCTTAGAGCGAATTTTAATCGAGTTGCTCACCAACGCCTGTAAATTTAGTCCCCCAGATGCAGAAATCACAGTTTCCGCTCAACTAAAATTAAACCATATTCAATTCCAGGTAATTAATTCTGGCGTAGAAATTTCTAGTTCAGAATTACCCCACATTTTTGATAAATTTTATCGGATTCCTAGCAACGATCCCTGGAAACAAGGTGGTACAGGATTAGGACTGGCTTTAGTCCAAAGACTGACAAAATACCTAGGCGGAACAATTGAAGTCGAAAGTGGTTCAAATCGTACCTGTTTTGCTATCCAATTACCGTTGAGTAGTCGAGTTTGAAACAGGAGGTGTTGGGGCGACGGGATGGTAACGTCTTGACAATGGTTGCTCTTAAGGCATGATTAATCTCTGGATAAGTTTAATAGTTATTCTGGCTCATGTCCCCCCTTCCTCATCCTCTAATTCGGAATTTGTGAGGAATTGACTTGTCAAGGACGGAAATATTTAGCTATTATGCGTCACAATTAATACTGCCACCAAAATTCACTGGTGAAACCACAATCAGCTTCTTACAAGAGTGTTTTTTTGCAAGAGGGGGAAGTAAAAAAGACAAATAATTGTGGCACTTTGGATCTTAGTGGCTAGAAGCACCTGGGAATGGGAATGAAGGAACTTCCACTATGCTGATTTGCCCTCAGTGTAAATTTGAAAACTCTAACAGCAATAAATTTTGTCAAAACTGTGGCGCCTCTCTGACCCACAAGGTATGTCCTGAGTGCAGTGCGTCTGTACCAGTTAATAGTCAAAGCTGTCATAAATGTGGCGCGGACTGTGGTACGGTGTGGTGGGGAATTTTGGCTCAAGCAGCCGCTAGGGAAAATTTGGGAGACGGGGAAGCAACATCTTCCGTACCCCTGAGTTCTCGATTAACGGTAGGTTCTTACTTAGACCATGAGCAACGCTACCAAATATTAACAGAATTACTACCCAATCAAGAACAAAGCAAGGTTAATACAGCCATCGGGGTGAAGGTTTTAGACTGCCAACCTTATCAGATTTCTCTGCTGGAGACAATGCTAGTCAATCAGCAACAGGGACTAGTAACGCCGTCAGCCGAAGTCAGTAAAATTCCACATCTTGCTAAACCATACATTGACTTAAAAGCTTTAGAACACCCAGGGATACCCCAAATTCACGATGCTTGGCTGCAGAACTCTCTAGAGTTGATATTAATTGAAGACCGTTCAGATTGGCAGCATTTACTAGATTTGTGGAAAAAAGATACCACAAGTTCATTGCAAATCTTAGACTGGTGTTACCAGATGACCCAACTGTGGTCAGTGCTAGAATCTGTGAATTGTCGTCAAAGTCTGTTGGAATTGACGAATCTGCGCTTGGATGAAGACCAGACTTTGGCTTTGAGACAATTATATTTGGAGCCTGTGGAGTTACCAGATGTAGCTGAGGAAACATCTGCTCAACTCAAGCAACCGTTGACAATCAAAGCTTTAGGGCTAGTTTGGCAGAAATTATTTAAGCAGTCCCAGCGGACTCAGTTCGGTGTTATTGTACAAATGTTGGGGGATTTGGAGCAAGGTAAAATTGAGACGATCGCACAGTTGCGATCGCGTTTGAAAAATATCGCAGATGAATTACAAACTCCTACGGAAACTTTTGTCCCTAAACTAGAAATACCCGCCTCTTCACCGACAACTTTGCAATTAGAGCCGTCAGATGAGTCAGATGATTTCAGCACTACAAATGATGAATTGCCCACAATCATCTTATCAATGCAATTAAGCAGTTTAGAAGACGCGGGACGCACTGATGTTGGTCGTCAACGTCATCACAATGAAGATTATTTTGGCATTGAAACCAAACTCAATAAGTTGGAGTTACCTCGAAACCGACTTTTGCAAGCCCGTGGTTTGTATGTTCTGTGTGATGGTATGGGTGGACACGCAGGGGGTGAGGTTGCTAGTGAGCTAGCAGTTAACACCTTGCGACAATATTTTCAAGAACACTGGACGACTGACCAATTACCAAGTGAACAGAGTATCCGTGAAGCGGTATATTTAGCGAATCAGGCAATTTACGACTTGAATCAACAAGATGCTCGCTCTGGTGTGGGGCGTATGGGTACAACTTTGGTCATGCTTTTAATTCAAGATACTTATGCGGCGGTTGCTCATGTGGGAGATAGTCGCCTTTATCGTTTGACTCGTAAGCGGGGGCTAGAACAAATCACAGTAGACCACGAAGTGGGTCAACGGGAAATGTCCCGTGGGGTGGAAGCAAGCATAGCTTATGCCCGTCCTGACGCTTACCAACTCACCCAAGCTTTGGGGCCCCGCGATGAGCACTCAGTTAATCCTGATGTGACGTTTTTTGAGATTAATCAAGACAGCCTCTTTATTTTGGCTTCCGATGGTCTATCAGATAATGATTTACTAGAAATACACTGTCAAAATCTTCTATTGTCCCTACTCAGTTCTGGCACTAATTTGGAAGGGGGTGTCATAGACCTCATTGATCTAGCAAATCAACACAACGGTCATGACAATATTACTGCTATACTTGTGCGGGCAAAAGTGCGTCCAACTCTGGAAAAATAGATTAGGAACTACAGACTAGGGACTGGTTTTGCTGACCCCTAGCCCTAACTCCTAGACCATAACCCCTAATTTGCAATTTGTATCGTGGTTACTCTGACTCTGTTAGAACCGCAACAGAAAACACCGCTGAAACAATGGTGCTTTGAAAATTCCTCCGTGATTCGAGTTGGTCGAGCAACGGATAATCATGTTGTTTTAACTGATACTTTGGTTTCTCGACATCATCTGGAATTGCGGCTAGTCAATACTAATCATCATGGCGGTTCATGGCAAGTGATCAGCCAAGGGACAAATGGTACTTTCCTCAATGGTGTTCTTGTTATTCAAAGCCAATTACCAGATAATTCTCTGTTGCAAATGGCCCAGGGAGGCCCCATACTCAAGTTTCAGATCGAGGAGAAGACAGCAAACAATTCTTGGTCGCCGCAACAGGTTGAAGAAACGGTGGTAAACACTGCTAAACCTGTTTCTACAGCCCAAAAATCGCCGACTTTATCTTATACTTGCACTCACGAAGGTAATTCGCCTAGTAATCTATTTTGCATTCGCTGCGGTCAGCCGCTGACGGTGCAAAAACAGATTCGTCAGTATCAGGTGTTGCGAACCCTGGGACAAGGGGGGATGGGTACTACTTTTTTGGCTTGGGATGCTGCGGGGGTGATTTCTGGACAACCGCAACTGCTGGTTTTAAAGCAGATGAATGCGGATATGGCGAAGATAGCTAAGGCTCAAGAGTTGTTTGATCGGGAGGCGTATACTCTCAAGTCTCTCAAGCATACAGGAATTCCCAAGTATTATGACTTTTTTGTTGAGGACGGCAAGAAATATCTGGCAATGGAATTAGTCCACGGCCAGGATTTAGAGAAACGTATTTATACTACAGGCCCGGTGACACCCAGCCAAGCGATCGCCTGGATGAGCCAAACCTGTGATATTCTCAACTATCTGCATAGCCAAGACCCACCCCTAATTCACCGCGATATCAAGCCTGCGAACCTGATGGTACGAAATGCTGACAATCGCGTTGTGGTACTCGATTTTGGTGCTGTCAAGGAAATTGGCACGACACCCGGAACGCGGATCGGTGCGGAGGGTTATTGTGCGCCGGAACAAGAACGCGGACAGCCTTTAACTCAGTCTGATTTATATGCGATCGGCCCAACCCTGATCTTCTTGCTGACGGGAGAAAACCCATTTAAGTTTTATCGCCCTAAGGGCAGAAGTTTTCGGTTTGATGTGGCTAAAGTACCTACTATTACCCCTCAATTAAGAGAGATTATTGATCGGACTACAGAACCACTACCGCGCGATCGCTATCAAACAGCTAAAGAACTGGCTGCAGCCTTAGCTGCTTGCAAATAAACGGTCTAAGGGCTAATTATTGGGTAAATACATCAACCGATATGAGCAGGTTAGTAAATGTAGCAAAATATTGCTGTTTTCTAACCCTTAATTTCTAGCCCCTCTACTCTTCGTCCCAAGCCTCTACAGATAACAATTCGCTAATTGGGTCTTGCATACTAAAGCCAAAGTCTAACAGTTCCTGTTTCCAGTGCTGCCACTCATTGCCATAGAGCAAGGCTATTTTCCAAATGCTATCAGTTGGCTTGATAATATTCGATTCTACGAGTGATTGCACGTTACGCTGCAATTTCACCATCGGGTGAATCACCTGCTGAGTCATAACATCGGTTCAATTCAGATTTTGTTTAGTAAATGCTTAATCAAAACTGCTTTCCGTTTTGCAATTGTCTATGGATGCGTAGAGTGTTTTGTTTTGGCAAAGCTAGTCTTAACTTTTTAACTATACCATGACTAACTCTAATAAATTGCGGGTGAATTCGGTTTTGTACGGTAATTACCACCACAAAATTGTCATTTTACCCAGCATTAACATCGTCGGCTCAGTACAGATACCAGCCGCCTAGACAATTGCAGTAGTATCACAGATGGAACTGATAAAACTCTATGTGTTGGAGTCACTATTTAGGGAGTGTTCTAGGAAATGCCCGCACTTTGCGGACAGCATTGGAGCGTTTTTAAATAGAGAAAGAATATCTTTCTGCTATGTTTATTGAGACGCTATAAAGAATATCGCAAACATCTAGCCACAAGCAATCATATCCTAAATCTTTATATTAGTTTTATTTTCTCATCAGAGAATTATTTATGCTGTCTTTACAGCCTAGGGACTCGCGAGGTCAACAGTTAAATTTTTGTCATCACCCCTATGTAATGTTGAATTTTCTGTAAACCATTTTTAGCCAAAATGATAGTTTCTGTGAAGCTGTGGGTATCCTCATAACAAGAGACTTGCTGTTACCTAAGTATTTACCACAGCATTGATTGCAATATGGCTGGTTCAGCGGAAGAATATCTGATTACTCGCAGCAAACAGATTCAGCGACGACAAAAAATTTTAACGCTGGTGTCGATTGTGTCTTTTTTTGGCTCCGTAGTGTTGGCAGCAGTTCCCGTAGTTCAACAGGCGATTGAGAAACCCAAGACAGTAGTTAAGTCTCCAGAGACTACGTTACAGCAACAGGCGCGTGGTTTTGAACTAGTGCTACAGCGGGAACCAGAGAACTTGGTCGCGCTGGAGGGGTTGGTAAATGTACGACTAGGGTTAAAGGATATTCAGGGAGCGATAGAACCTTTAGAAAAGCTGGTGAAGTTGCGACCTGAGAGAAAAGAGTACAAAGTTTTATTAGAGCAATTGCAGAAAAAAGAAAGTAAAAGCAAGAAATAAAAAATTTTTATTGCAATTAATACTAGTTAATAATCACAATTTTTAACTTTAGGAGTATAAATATGAAGCAGGTCATTAAAGATAATGAAGAATGGCAAGAAGTAATCTTAAGTGAAATACCTACTAACACCTATAATAACGTTTTACATATAAGCTACGGAAGTAGTCTTTTGACACAAAAATTGCCGGGAGAAAAAATATTAGGGGTAGATGTTGCATTTGATGCATCATCTCGAGAACAAGAGTATGAAAATGGCAAACTGAAACTTATCCAATCTTCTATTTCAAGTCTTGTTTATCAACTGCAAGAAACATTTGATCTAGTAGTCATTACAGATGTTTTATATCCTCAATGCATCCAAGAATCTTATCAATTCATTTACACAGTTATCGATCAATTACTTTTAAATGATGGAATTCTTGTTTGTTGTCATGCTGATGAGTGGTATAAAGCTCGATTTCCATATTTAACGCTTGAATACTCTTTGTTTGAAAACAAGCAAAACACTCAAAGATTAGAGGTTTATGTAAAATGAATATATCTCATGAGAGCAATTTTCCAAAAGCTAGTATTGCTGTCATTATTTCAGCATACAATCAAGAGCCTTTTTTGATTGAAGCCATAGAGTCAGTATTGCGTCAAATAAAATTGCCTAATGAAATCTTAATATCAGACGATGCTTCTGATGATAACACATATGAAATAGCAAATTTTTATCATAAAAAATATCCCGACCTAATTAAAGTTAATAGAAATCCCGTAAACTTGGGTATAGTTGAAAATTTTAACAAGGCTGTAAGCTTAACAAATTCAGAATACGTTTGTATCTTGAATGCAGATGATAGATATCGTAGTGATTTTCTGCAAAAAACATCTATGGTGCTAGATGAATATACAGATGTATCCATAGCTTACTCTGATTTTGCATTATTTGGACTGAGAGCTAAAATAGTATATGATTCCTATCCTCCGGATAGACGAGGTTTAGTTAAAGCTAATAAATTTTATATTATTAATTTTCCTGATTTTAATCAAGAAACTAAACAAGAATTTTTGCTCAAAGGTAATTTTATACATGGTGCATCATTATTGAGAAGAAAAGCATTTGATAGCGTCGGAGGATATATTTATCAGGAATCTATACCTGAAGATTACTATTTATTTTATCGAATAGTAAAACAGGGATGGAATGCAAAGAGAGTACCATTACCTCTTTTAGAATATAGACAATATTCAAAAACTCAAACAAACACACGTCTAGCAACTTTTGCACAGTTGCAATTTTACAAAAAACTTTCCCAAAACTTATATCATGAATTACAACAAATTAAATTACAGTTACAGCCAAATCAATTAAAATCAGTTGATAAAATTAGCTCTGTAGAGACACAAGTTAAATTTGATTCAACTGAAATTAATTTAATCGTTTTTCCTGACTGGCGACAACCAGAAGAATTGCTATACGAAGATATAAGAATTCTCATAAAAAGTGTTCTTATTCATCCAGATACAAATAAAATTGCGCTGCTGATAGATGACGACAATTTCTCAGAGGAAGATATAAGCTTTATCATATCAGATGTCATTTTAGACCTGCTGCAACGGGAAAAACTGGACGTTACCGAAGAACCAACTATTAAATTTATTTCTCATCTTACCTCAACAGAGCAAAAAGCACTGCTAAATCAAACTACAGCTCGCATTTCACTAAAAATAGAAAATTTTTCTCTAATTTATCAAACAATAAGTACAAAAATACCAGTTTATCTACCAGATGATATCAAGCGTATCCAATTGCAGGATTTTGATTCAATTCAATCCCAATTCAATTCTAATAACAGGCTATTCAATATTTTAGATACATATAAAATAGGTAAAATTGAGCCTTCTTTACTACAGGAATTACGCCAGATCAAAAAAACAATAGCTGAATTGTGGCTATCTACCGAAGAAATTTGGCTTGCTAAATTATATCAAAGCGAATTTTGTCAAGCATATAAAGCATTACTAAATAATAAGATTAAAAATGAACTATTGACTGAAGATGAGCAAAAATTTGTTGCTGAAATATTAACCCATATCACCAAAGGATTCAGTGAACCAAAAGCGATTCAGTATTTACTGGTAGCTATGCTTTATTGCCGTCCTCATCATCTACCATTATCTAAAGAAATTGCTTACATTCCTGATTGGTTGTTAAACGACTACGTGAAATATTTATTTCAAGATTCTTGTTATTATCAAGAACTAGGAGAATCACGTATTTATTATAACCATATCAAAGATTGGATAAATTATATTCATACATCTATAAAACATGACGAAAATTTATTAAAATGGTATGATTTTTTAGAGTATTTTGTGCCGACAATAAATTTTGTCAATCTCTATTTCAATGAAAACAATCTCAAAAATATTTATGTAAAACGCGCAGAAATTATTGAGCAATTTCTGAATGCAAAAAATTACGAATTATCTTTTGAATTCTCCAGTCCATCACCAACTATAAAAAAAATCCGGCTGGGTATCCTAGCATCTAATTTCTTACCTGGATCTGAAACATTTGCTTACCTTCCTGTTTATGAATATATTAGTAGAGATTTTGAAGTAATATTGTACGCTCTTAATCAAACTGGTCATCAACTAGAGCAATATTGCCAAAGTTGTGCAAACTCCCTGAAGCTATTACCAGAAAATTTATCAGCGCAGGTTAATACCATTCGTTCTGATGATTTAGATATATTATTCATTGCAACAAATGTAACTGCAGTAACTAATCAAATTTGTTTATTAGCAACTCATAGATTAGCTAGAATTCAAGTTACTAGCGGCGGTTCTGTTGTAACAACCGGAATGAGAAATATGGATTATTATATTTCCGGTACCTTAACAGATCCTTTGCCAACAGCACAAGAACAATATCAAGAAAAATTAGTGAAATTAGAAGGAACTGCACACTGTTTTAGTTACGGAACTGAAGAGGGAAAATTAACAACTCCAGTTGAGCGAAATAGTTTAGGGATTCCCCAAGATGCTATTGTTTTTATTTCTGGTGCTAATTATTTCAAAACAGTTCCAGAATTGATATATACATGGATAAAAATTATTGCTCTAGTACCAAATTCAGTTTTAGTACTTTTACCATTTGGGCCGAATTGGTCAAATAATTACCCCAAAACAGAATTTATCAATTACCTAAAATTTATATTTTCTCAGCATAGATTAGCTACTGAAAGATTAATAGTCTTAGATCCGCAACCTGTACCAGATCGGCAAGATATGAAAGAATACTACAAAATTGCGGATATTTATCTTGATTCTTATCCATTTTCGGGAACAACTTCCCTGGTAGAACCATTACAAGTTAATCTACCAGTAGTTACTAGAAAGGGAACTTGCTTTCGTTCTGCAATGGGAGCTGCAATGGTACAAACACTCGATATTTCTGATTTAGTGGCGGATAGTGAAGAGTCTTATATTCAGTTAGCGATCGCACTGGGAAATGATCCAGAATTACGCCTACAAAAAAGTGCCCAAATTAAAGAAAAAATGCAGGGTAATCCTAGTTTTCTAGATAGTCGCTCTTACTCAAAAAAAATAGGTGCATTGTTCAAAGAACTGTTTAATAATTATCTAACAAATACTCTAAATCAAAATTTTAGCTTAAGAGATACTAACCTGATTATTTTTCCTGACTGGTCACAGCCAGAAGAGTTACTATATGAAGGTTTAGCAAATGTAATTTCTCATCTTACTACTCACACAGATAAAAGTAATCTAACTTTGTTGATAGATACTCACAATATTTTTGCAGAAGAAGCTGATATGTTTTTGTCATCTTTAATCATGAATTTGTTCATGGAAAATGATTTAGACATTGCTGACGGCCCGGAAATTTCTCTACTAGGAAATCTTAGTCATAGACAATGGGAAACTTTACTGCCCAGAATCGATAGTAGAATTGCTTTAGCAATAGACAATCAACAAGCGATCTCCCAAGCGAAAGCGGAAAATCTGCCAGTCTGCGATATAAATGGCTTGATAGCATCCAAACAGATGACTAGAGTCTTCACCACAACCTTTTGAATTGTTTGTAGTCAGCACTTCCGTGAAGAAAAATACGCGTACGAATATTGCCAACTCACGGATAAAACACTGACTAATATTTAGTTTGAGCGCCGAAGCGCTCATTACAAGCTTATTTTTTATCATTATATCTTTGCCACATTTCCTGATAAGCTTTCTCCATCTCACGGGTAAACTGCTTACCGTTCCATAAGGGCGCTGTTTGTCTTGATTGTCGCAATTTTCCAGCAACTGTTTGTCTCAAAGTTGCATCCTTACCCAAGCGGATACCCCACTCTATATATTCTGCATCAGTCCAAGCTATCCCTTCTGTAATCCCAGCATTTATCATCATGGTGTAGCTATTACGGGCTGCAAATTGTTCGCCAACTCTAGTGACTAACGGAATACCCATCCACAGAGTTTCTAGGGTTGTTGTGGCGCCATTGTAGGGATAAGTATCTAAGACGATATCAGCAATTCCCAAATTAGCGCGGTGAACAGACTCTGAATATACCTGTGGTAAAAATCGTAATCGAGAGGAATCAACACCCTCTTCTTCAGCAATTTGATAAAAGAAACGTTTAATAGCTTCTTCCTGGGCTAGTCCTTTAATCAAAAAATAACTTTCAGGCACTTGTTTAAGAATTTGCATTTGCCATCTAGTTGTTTCTGGATGCCGTTTATATCCTCTTTGGGCGCTAAGATAGATAACGCCATTCGTAGGAATATTTAAGTCCTCTCGCCGAAGAGTTGGTACACCCACTTCAAAACCATCAACTGCTATGTAAGTTTGCGGTAAGCGCCAAATTTTTTCTGTATAGTATTTCTGTGCATCATCTGGCAATACATAAGGGTCGGCAATATAGTAATCAATTGCGGGTATACCTGATGCATCCCAACCCAACCAAGTAGCTTGAATTGGGGCTGGTTTAAGAGCCATCACTTCACTAGTAATATCTAAAGTAATGCTATCCAAATCTACTAAGATATCAATTTTATCTTCATAGATTTTGTCAGCAATTTCTAAACCATTCATGCCTAGTTTATGAGTTGTTCCCGCATGATTAACATACCATTCCTGCATGTAATCAGCTATTGATTTATAGTTAACAATATATGTATTAATATCAAATTTATCTTGGTCATGGTGCTGAAATAACCAGCGAGCTAACCAACCTACTGAGTGGTTTCTTAAAGCATAAGATATATAGCCAATTTTGATTTTATTATTACTAGATACTAAAGGCAAATTTTTAATATTAGTGTGGAGATATTTTTTTCCTTCCGATTCGGCAAAAGCTTGAATATCAGTAGTAAAAATTTCAGCTAATTTATTATGAATTAATCGAAAATTTGCCGGGTCATCTTTAATATTTGGTATAGCAAAAGATGATGTCAGTAGCCGCAGTATTCGAGCTTCTTCTAAAGCGATCGGTTGAGCCTGTATAAACTGCTGACATACTGTTTCTAATTTTTCGCACGTCTCACATATCTCTTGCCAATATCCCCCTGCTGACATTAAGCCTCGTAACATTAAATGGAGGGCAAAAATTTTATCAGCTAAACTTTCTGATAGAGAATAACATAATTTAGCTGTCTCTATGCCTTGAGAATAATTACGAGCATCTTGATAAAAAGTTGCTAAATGCCTCAAAATTTCTACATTTTCTGGCTCTAATCGCAAGTGCAATTTTAGTAGAGATGCTGCTAGCTGAGGTTGTAGTAAAGTGTGACCAATTTTTAGAGCAGCAGTTAGCAGTATATCAAAGCATTGATAAGTATTAGAAAAATAAGGTAAACAAACATCTGCTAACTCCACATTTATTGGATGTAAAGGAAGGTTATTTAAAACTTCCTGTAAAACTTGTATTAATAATTCAGCATTTATATTGGTATGTTCTCTTGCTTTGCAACAATCAATTAATCCGATTTCGTACAATTCGTGAATTACTTCTATTTTTTCTAATTTAATAGAAATTAATATAAGATTGAGTATGTTATTAATATCAGTAGGATTAATTTCCTTCATATGCTGACGAATTAACCAAGCTATAGAATATTCCGTCAGTTTTTCGCGTCTTTCTGCTTCTTTTAGCAAGAATTGAAATAATTCATTTGTCCAAACTTGTAGCTGTTCTTCATCTACTTCTGTCATTGGCAACATCCAAGTCATGAAGGCTTCTGTTTCTTTTCCTTGCAATAGCAATATCAATCCTAATTGCCAGTAATAAGAAATAGTATTTGGTTCTATATTTATAGCTTGTTCGTATAACTCTGCTGCTCGCAGATAGTTTTCTTGTATAAAGCATTGTTCAGCCTGGATCTGCCAATTTTGTGTATTAGTGATCATTGTATTGTTTCACAGAAGTAGATGGATATATAACGAAAATAAAGTGGGTAGAACAATCTAACCACTTTGAAAACTACCTAATTTATTTCAGTACAAACTACATGAAGAATTGACTTGGGAATGTAGTAAGTTATTTCTATTTTTATTTCAAAGCGACGAAGTTAGTGGGGCAAGAAGGTCCAGTTATACTAGCCGTAGTTGCTGCTATATCAGCGCCACTGTTAACTCTTGCTTTCTCAGCTTCGCATAAAATAGCGATGGTAGTAGCTTCACTAGTAGCAGCTTGCGTTGCTACACTCACACCACCAACATAGGTTTTCAGGGGCGCTGCGGCTACTACTGTAGATGCTTGGTTAGTGACTAGGCTAGGAGAACTAGTACCACCACCGGCAATTTTATATATGTAGTTTGTAGTTTGTGTAGCAACGCCAAGACCTAATTTACCAAAGTCGTCTTGAGCTGCAAATTGATTATTTTCCAAATAATAAGCTTGTTGGGCGCGGTTCATAGAACCAACGTAAGTTTTCGCTTCTGACTGTTTGGCTTTGTTTGCTTGGTTCAAGAAAGATGGTAAAGCAATTGCAGAAAGAATGCCGATGATGATGATTACGACTAGTAATTCAATCAGGGTAAAACCTTCGTCTTCTTTCTTTTTTTGGAGGATGTGTTGCAGAAATTTGGCTTTAAGTTCGGTTTTCATATGTGTTTTACCGTAAACGTTTTTATCGCTGGTTCTAGATGTAACTTACCCACATGCGATCGCTTTTCTGTCATTTGATGAAAAAAAAATTCTAGAATAAATCTATCCAATTCTTAATTTTTGATCTGAAAAACTTACATACATAACTGAGCTCTTGGTATTTACCAAGGGCTGATTTCTCAATTTCGATTTATGAACTGGCTTGGACAAACTTTGTTTTGATGTAGTAAGTTATTTCTATTTTTATTTCAAAGCGACGAAGTTGGTGGGGCACGAAGGTCCAGTTGTACTAGCCGTAGTTGCTGCTATATCAGCGCCACTGTTAACTCTTGCTTTCTCAGCTTCGCATAAAATAGCGATGGTAGTAGCTTCACTAGTAGCAGCTTGCGTTGCTATACTCACACCACCAACATAGGTTTTCAGGGGCGCTGCGGCTACTACTGTAGATGCTTGGTTAGTGACTAGGCTAGGAGAACTAGTACCACCACCATCAATTTTGTACACGTAATTTGTGGTGACTGTAGCAACGCCAAGACCTAATTTACCAAAGTCGTCTTGAGCTGCAAATTGATTATTTTCCAAATAATAAGCTTGTTGGGCGCGGTTCATAGAACCAACGTAAGTTTTCGCTTCTGACTGCTTGGCTTTATTTGCTTGGTTCAAGAAAGATGGTAAAGCAATTGCAGAAAGAATGCCGATGATGATGATTACAACTAGTAATTCAATCAGGGTAAAACCTTCGTCTTCTTTCTTTTTTTGGAGGATGTGTTGCAGAAATTTGGCTTTAAGTTCGGTTTTCATATGTGTTTTACCGTAAACGTTTTTATCGCTGGTTCTAGATGTAACTTACCCATATGCGATCGCTTTTCTATCATTTGCAGAAAAAAAGTTCCGGAAAATAAATTTAGCCAATCCAGAATCTTTGGTTTTGAAATTGCACATAACTCAGTTAGTGGAAATAAATCGAACTATATTGAGTAACGTAAAATTATTGTCATTCAATTATTTACGTGGTTTTACTTACATAAATAAGCCCCTAGTGTTGACCAAGGGCTAATACCAATTTAATTATTGTTATGTTATATTAAGCGTAGTCGTTATGAGTTCATATATTGCCATGACAAACCAGACTGTAGAAAACTTGGTGATTATCGGTTCTGGGCCAGCAGGTTACACAGCCGCTATTTATGCAGGACGCGCTAACCTCAAACCCGTTGTCTTTGAAGGTTTCCAAGCTGGGGGTTTACCGGGTGGACAATTAATGACAACGACGGAAGTCGAGAATTTTCCTGGATTTCCCCAAGGAATCACTGGGCCGGAATTGATGGATTTAATGAAGGCGCAAGCGGAACGCTGGGGGGCTGAGTTATACACTGAAGATGTCACTTCAGTTGATTTGACTGAGCGTCCGTTCACGATTCGCTCAGATGAGAGGGAAGTCAAAGCCCATAGTATTATTATTGCTACTGGCGCAACTGCAAGGCGTTTAGGTTTACCCAGCGAAAATGCATTTTGGAGTCGGGGAATCTCAGCTTGTGCAATTTGTGATGGAGCGACGCCAATTTTTCACGGTGCGGAGTTGGCTGTAATTGGGGCTGGTGACTCAGCGGCGGAAGAGTCAATTTATCTGACTAAATATGGTTCTAAAGTAAATTTGTTGGTACGCTCTGATGTGATGCGGGCTTCTAAAGCGATGCAAGACAGGGTTTTGAGTAATCCCAAAATCCAGGTGCATTGGAGCACGGAAGTTGTGGATGTGTTCGGTAATGGTCACATGGACGGGGTGAGAGTCCGCAATAACAAAACTGGCGAGGAGAAAACTCTGCAAGCCAAGGGTTTATTTTACGCCATTGGTCACACTCCCAATACTTCCTTATTTAAGGGACAGTTGGAACTAGATGAGTTAAATTACGTCGCCACTAAACACGGTTCACCAGAAACCAGTGTTGCTGGGGTGTTTGCTGCGGGTGATGTCCAAGATCATGAGTATCGCCAAGCAATTACAGCGGCGGGTAGTGGTTGTGCTGCAGCATTGTTAGCAGAACGCTGGTTGTCGTCTAATAGTTTGATTCAAGAATTCCGTCAACAGCCAGCAAGTGCGGTGAATGAATTAGTCACTCAGCCAGCGGCGAAGAAAACAGAAGCGGAACTAGCGGCTGAATTTGATTTGCAAGCGACACGCCATGAGGGCGGTTATGCTTTGCGGAAATTGTTTCATGACAGCACGCGCTTACTCTTAGTTAAATATGTTGCGCCTGGTTGCGGCCCTTGTCACACCCTCAAGCCGATATTAAATAAAGTGGTGGCTGAATTTGATGGCAAAATTCACTTTGTAGAAATCGATATCGACAAAGACCGTGAAATTGCGGTAAATGCTGGGGTGACGGGTACGCCCACAGTTCAACTATTCAAGAATCAGGAATTGTTGAAAGAAGTAAAAGGCGTCAAGCAAAAGAGTGAATATCGCCAGTTAATTGAAAGTAATCTTTAGGGGAATAGGGAATGGGGCATAGGGGAGCCACCGCGTTCCTGTCGCTTTGCGTCGGTATTTTCCGGCTTCATGGGGAATGGGGGATATATATAAATACCCTTGACTCTTGTTCTAATTGCGATTAATCATGCCTATACAAGAGGCATGATTAATCGCGTCTCTACCCTTGAATATCGTTAACTAATCTGTTAAACAAAGACACAGAAATAATTGTAGTATCTACCAAAGTTTGCGCCTGATTAAAATCAGAATCACCTGTAATCAAAAAATCTGCTTTTGCAGCGATCGCGCAAGCTAAAAACTTTGCATCTTTTCTATCTCTGGGAAAATCAATCTCTAAGTTGACATCAATTAATATGATAAAAATATCAAGAATATCAAACCATGCTGATATTACTTCATCTGTTAACTTAAACTTACTGCGACTTAATACCTCTTTATATTCGAGGACAATTTCTGCAGAAGCTACCCATTCCCAATCAGGATTATCAAATATAAACTGAATAACGGCTCTCGGTATTTTACCCTTGAGGACAGCAGAAACTAAAACATTTGTGTCAATAACAACTTTCATTCTCCCCGACGGTAAGCTTCAATTTCTGCGGATATTTCTGCTTCTGTAATATTTACTACATTTGATAAAGACTGTGTTTTATCAAATAAATCTCTGAGTTTCTTACTGAGAACGGCTCTGGGGTTATCCTCAGCTAAAATAATTATTTCTACTCTCTGTCCCACCTGAAAAGGTAAATCGGACAATATTAATTGCCTTGGATCTGTAATAGTAATGTATTTTTTGTAAGCGTTCATAATTGTGACATTAACTGGGCTTAAGTCTATTTCGGATCATTGTTTTCTTAGTTTACCTCTGTATCTACCAGGAAGCAGTTGAGCTTTTATTAAGGATGTTTACTCAGTCCCTCTAATATGTAAAATGGTCAGCGTATCTTGCTGAATCCAAGCGATCGCTCATGGCCATAACAAAACGGCAACTACCGTCTTTTTTCCGCTTTCCTAAAAATCCTAGTCTTTCTCAGCGATTAATGGTCATTGGGATAGCTATTACTTTGTTTTTTCTCTTCCTGGCGTTCTTTGCTCCCATATTTCAGGCTTGGGGATGGCTGCAAAATCCCGAACAGTGTCCTGTAGATAATCCTGTACAAGCAGCACCTTCAGCTAAATACTGGTTTGGGACTAGTCGCCTGGGGTGTGATATCTTTTCTAGGACAGTGTTTGGTGTTCAAGCTGCTTTGCAGGTGGTAATTTTAGCCACAGCGCTGAGTATGGTAATTGGCGTGCCTTTGGGGATGGTAAGTGGCTATTTGGGAGGTAATTTGGATAAGGTGTTGCTGTTTCTCATGGATAGCATCTACACTTTACCAGGGCTATTATTGTCCGTTACCCTGGCGTTTGTGGTGGGACGGGGGATCTTGAATGCAGCGATCGCTATTAGCATTGCTTACATCCCTCAATATTATCGTGTTGTCCGTAATCACACTGTAAGCGTGAAAACTGAGGTATTTATTGAAGCTGCTCAAGCTATGGGTGCTTCCACTTGGACGGTGCTATCTCGCTATTTATTTTTTAACGTCATTCAAAGCGTACCCGTACTTTTCACCCTCAACGCCGCCGACGCGATTTTAGTGCTGGGCGGTTTAGGCTTTTTAGGGTTAGGATTACCAGAACAAGTGCCAGAATGGGGACGCGATCTCAAGGAAGCTTTGGGCGATCCATCTCTGGGTATTTGGTGGACAACACTTTTTCCCGGTTTGGCGCTGACATTGATGGTGGTGGGATTATCGCTGCTGGGTGAGGGTTTAAATGAATTCGTGAATCCTCGTTTGCGGCGACAAAATACCATCCGGAAATAATTATTTGTCAAGGAACAAGGGTTAAGAGTAGAAAGGATGAAGGATTGGGTCGCTTGTTTCCCATACACCCTACATCCTATACCTCTTTATGGGTGTCGTAATTTCATACTTCATACTTCATACTTCAGCCTTTAGTTGACTCCCAAACCGCCATTTCCTCGTCTAAACATTTTGTTGTATTAATTGAGAGAGTTGTGTGAAAGATAACATATCCTTAATTGCTGCCGCTGCTGGTGGATTCATGCTTTCTGTCGCCTTGGCGGGGATTTTACGCGGTGCACCGGTCGCTGCGTGGTCAGGACAATCGAGTATTCGCGTAGCTAATGTTACTAATTCCTCAGTTACCCCAATCACGAGTTATCAGCGCCAGTCTTGGTGATGAGAGAGAAAACACAAATAACAAATAACAAATTACCTTGAGTTAATATAACCTTTGGTGTGAGTGTGGAAATGTGTTGGATTCTCAAGTAATTGGTATTGATTTGGGTGGGACAGCGATCAAGCTGGGACGATTCAACCGAGATGGGATTTGCTTGCAATCTTTGAGTGTGGCGACTCCCCAACCAGCTACACCAGAGGCGGTGTTGGCGGTGATGGTAGATGCGATCGCTCAAATTGATTCGCAAGATCAAACTGTGGCGATCGGTGTGGGTACGCCGGGCCCGGCTGACGCTGCAGGGCGAATTGCTAAAATTGCGATCAACTTACCAGGATGGGTTGATGTGCCCTTGGCTGATTGGTTGGAAGTAAAAATTGGCAAACCTACTGTTGTCGCTAATGATGCTAATTGTGCAGGATTAGGCGAAACTTGGTTAGGCGCTGGTCGCCACTTTCGCAATTTGATTTTATTAACGTTGGGGACTGGCGTCGGTGGAGCTATTATTATTGATGGCAAACTGTTTGTCGGTCATCAAGGCGCTGCTGGGGAATTGGGTTTAATTACTTGCAACCCTAATGGCCCCAAATGTAACAGTGGTAATCAAGGTTCTTTGGAGCAATATACCTCAGTCACCGCCATTCGTCGCCTCACTGGCAAAGACCCGGCACAATTGGGTGCCCTTGCCCAAGCTGGTGATGCGGAGGCGTTGACATTTTGGCGAGAATATGGTAAGAGTTTAGGTATAGGGTTAGTGAGCTTAATCTACGTCCTCACACCAGAAGCAATTATCATCGGCGGTGGTGTCAGCGCTAGTTTTGGGTTTTTTTTCCCAACCCTGAAAGCAGAAATTGAGCAGCGAGTCACCCCCATGTCACGGCTGGGTTTGCAGGTTTTGCCAGCGGAATTAGGAAATTCTGCAGGTATGTTAGGCGCAGCGAAGTTGGCTTTATCAATTCCTAATTCAGCTTATTCCTTTTAGGACAGAGAATATCCAGTGGTTTTTTGGACGAATTGCATGATTTTTTGATATGATTCTGGATTGCTGACGGGATTAATGATAATGGGGATAGTGCCGTCGGGCAACCAAAAAGTAATCCTGCCATTGGATTCCTGACAAAATGAACTAATACACTTCAAATTAACTACATATTCGTTTTTTTCATACATTATTGTCACCCAGTGGGCGCTGTCGATTTCTAACTCTGTCACGAGTTTGATATATTTGATAATTTTTTGATAATCTTCTATATTCCCTTGTGGACTAATGACTATGGGAATGGCAGAATCTGGTAACCAAAAAGTGACCCTGCCATTACTTTCATAGCAGAAAGCGTTGACACGGTCAAAATTGATGACAAATTCTTTCCTTTCGTAAAGGATTTTCACCCAGTACGCCACAAAGTCTCCTCAAATCCCAAGTTGATGAATCATGAACACCAATCACATCACAAAATTTTCTCAAGTCCCACATAAATATTTTTATTAATTTATAAAAATTCACAATTCCCTGTCTCACCAAAGATATTGAATTGTGAATTTTCAGATCTTGAGAAAATTTGCATCAGCAATTAGACATAATCAAGTGTAACTATGTTTTCTTCATGCTTCATAGGTGATGCTGTACCCTGATAGCTAATTTAGTGTTGCTGTACTAGAGGTGGAATCGAACGAGAAATAGCAGCTTCCATAAATCCTCTAAATAAAGGATGAGGATTGCTAGGACGGGATTGAAACTCTGGATGGAATTGACAAGCTAGGAAGAATGGATGTTTGGGTAATTCGACGATTTCCACTAAGCGACCATCGGGGGAAGTACCACTGATTAAATAGCCAGACTCTAACAATAACTGGCGATAAGCATTGTTGAACTCATACCGATGGCGATGCCTTTCATAAATCACTTCATCTTGATAGAGTTTAGATGCTAAGGTGTTGGGGAGGATGCGGCAAGGATAAATTCCCAAGCGCATTGTACCGCCTAAATCGACTACATCTTGCTGTTCTGGTAATAAGTTAATTACTGGTGCGGTGGTGCGAGGATCAAATTCAGCACTATTAGCATCGGTTAATCCTTCGATGTTCCTCGCCCATTCAATCACGGAACATTGCATTCCTAAGCATAAGCCTAAAAAAGGAATTTGGCGATCGCGGGCGTATTTAATCGCGGCAATTTTACCATCTACACCGCGAATCCCAAACCCTCCTGGTACAACCACACCATCAACACCATCTAAATGGTGTTCTGCTGATTCAGTTTCTAAGGTTTCCGAGTTCACCCACCGTAAGCGCAGTTGTCCGTGTGTAGAAATGGCTGCATGGTGTAAGGCTTCCACTACTGATATGTAAGCATCACCCAAGCGGACGTATTTTCCGACAATGGCGATTTCTACAGTGTATTTGGGACTGCGTAACTTTTGCACCATTGTTTGCCACTGTACCAAATTCGGGTGGCGTTGTTCCATGTGCAGCAAATTCAGGACTTGCTCCGCCATGCCTTCCCGTTCTAGCATCAGTGGAACCTCATAAATGCTTTTGGCATCTTGAGAAGTGATGACACATTCTTCCGCGACATCACAAAATTCTGATAATTTTTGTTTTAAGCCAGGGGGTAGCGGGCGATCGCACCGACAAACTAGAATATCAGGTTGAATGCCGATAGAGCGTAATTCCTTGACAGAATGTTGTGTCGGCTTAGTCTTCATTTCCCCCGCCGAAGCAATCCACGGTAGCAAGGTAACATGGGTATACAACACATTCTGCCGTCCCACTTCCTTGCGGAACTGGCGAATTGCTTCCAAAAACGGCAAAGATTCGATATCTCCCACCGTTCCGCCAATTTCCGTAATTACCACATCCGGGCTGATATCTTCCGCAATCCGCAAAATCCGGTCTTTAATTTCATTGGTGATGTGGGGTATCACCTGCACCGTGCCACCATTATAGTCACCGCGCCGCTCTTTATTAATTACCGATTGGTAAATTGCGCCGGTGGTGACACTATTCAACCGTGACATCGATGTATCGGTGAAGCGTTCATAATGTCCCAAGTCTAAATCTGTTTCCGCGCCATCTTGGGTAACAAACACTTCCCCATGTTGAAAGGGACTCATTGTGCCCGGGTCAACGTTAATATAAGGATCTAGTTTCAGAATCGAGACAGAATAATCACGCGACTTGAGCAATCGTCCCAGACTTGCTGCTACAATTCCTTTGCCGATACTGGAGACTACCCCCCCAGTTACAAAGACAAACTTAGTCATAGTAGTTTAAATTTCGAGCAACTTCTAAAAATACATCTCGTCGTCTGAAGCATGAAGTATGAAGTAAAAAATTTCCGACTTCATCATATCCTGGTAATTGTGCCACAGTGATTGTTCTGAAATCTTCTGTGATCTTGCTGTGAAAAGACTCTTAGGATTAGTAATATTAAGCTGTAGTGTCACCTCCTCGGTAGCATTGGCTCAGTCACCTCTAACAGTTGTTTTTCCTCGGAAAAACCATCAAACAAGTTCGGAAAAAATTTTTTTGCTAGGTACAGCCCCACCTGATGGGCAGGTTTTCATCAATGGTAAGCCAATTACCCGCAGCAAAGCCGGACATTTCGCACCTAGTTTCCCCTTGCAATTAGGAGAGAATTTGTTTACCATCCGTCACCGCGATCAAGAACTCCAGATTCAGGTGACAAGGCTGACAACTCAGCCGCAGTTACCAGAGGGGTTAGCCTTCGCCAAAGATTCTCTCACTCCGTCTGCCGACATTGCTAGGCTACCAGGGGAACTAATTTGTTTTAGCGCCATTGCACCCTCTAGAGCCGATGTTTCCGTTAACCTAGCTAATCAAACAGTTGCGCTTTCATCTCAACCGTCACAGGCACAACTTCCCCATAATTTGGCGGCTTTGACTGGGAGAAATCAACCTGCTAACCAGTCTACCGCAGTCAAGTATGAAGGTTGCACCATAATACAACAGTCTGATTCCCTAATTTACAGTAACAATATATTTTCCAGTCCTGCCATTGCTAATTCCGGTCAAAATATCGATTTAGGTACACCAAAATTTCAGCTTACCCTCGATGGAAAGACCATAACTCAGTCAGGGACTGGTAAAATTCAAATCTTGTCCACAGCCAAGTTACCAGTTGTGGAGGTGAGCGCAGATTCAGGAGTGGCGCGTACTGGGCCTAGCACTGATTATTCTAGACTGACACCACTACCCAAGGGAACAAGAGCCGCAGTCACAGCTAAGGAAGGTGATTGGTTACGTCTGGATTTTGGTGCTTGGATTAATAGTCAGGAAACTAAAACTTTACCGGGTGCTGTTTCTCCACGGACAATCATTCGCAGTGTGGTATATCGTCAAGTCTCTGGTGCAACAGAGGTGATTTTTCCTTTGCAAGTTTCTGTGCCTGTGAAGGTTCACCAAGGAGACAAGTTTTTTGCTCTGACTCTTTATAATACCACTGCCCAAACCGATATTATTCGCACTAATGACGACCCGATAATTTCGCGTCTCGATTGGCAACAAGTATCTCCAGGACAGGTGCAATATACCTTCAATCTGAAAAAATCTCAACAATGGGGATATAAACTCAGATATGAAGGTACAAGCTTGATATTAACCTTGCGTCATCCACCAGTAGTCCAAAAAATTAAAAATCAGCCTTTGTTAGGCATGAAGATTGTACTAGATCCTGGACATGGTGGCAAAGAATCAGGTGCCAGCGGCCCGACTGGATATTTGGAAAAAGATCTGAATCTGGTGGTGTCGAAGTTGTTGCGTGATGAGCTGGTGAAGCGCGGAGCGACGGTGGTAATGACGCGGTTAGATGATCGGGATGTATCGTTGGTAGAAAGGCAGGCAATTATTAGTCAAGCAGAACCTGCGATCGCTGTTTCTATTCATTACAATTCTTTACCCGATGATGGTGATGCTCAAAATACTCAAGGTTTTTCTACCTTTTGGTATCATCCGCAAGCACATAGTTTATCAGTATTTCTACATAACTATATAGTGAAAAATTTAAAAAGACCATCCTACGGTGTGTTGTGGGATAACCTCGCACTCACACGCCCCAACATAGCCCCATCAGTATTGCTAGAGTTAGGTTTTATGAGCAACCCTGAGGAATTTACCTGGGCTACGAATCCGCAAGCACAGCAGAAAATGGCGCAAGCAATAGCTGAGGGGATTACTGAGTGGTGGCAAAATGTGCGGTAGAATTTTGTTTTATCTTAGATAGTACAATTAGCAGGTTATTACCCTCCTACTTCAGTAAGATTTTGATGATTGTAATATCTGACTTATTGCTCAACAGCAAATGTACTTAATGATAGATTGTGTTTGCTCAATTCTCCAGATAATTATTCCTTAGTTAAAAAATTTCCTGATTTGCGTAATCTTGTCAGTAAACAAAGGAAAATTGCATTACTTCATCAATCGCCTTCGCAGCCAAATCTTGACATTTAAAATTAGCATTTTTCTAGATAATAATTGGCTATAATGCTTGTGGTGTAAGAATTTTAACTTTTAACCTTTAACCTGACAAAGCTCAAAACTGCTTTATGTTTTTTTTACAGACCATTGTATTTTTTGTGTGTTAATCTAACACCATACTGACACTTTATATTTTCTTTAAAGAAAATTGTGAGTTTTTACATGTTAGCTTTATATTAGTTATTGGAAATTACTGAGAAACAAGTTATATTTACTTCTACTTAAGTAAAGTACTGATTAGTAATGTTAATATGGGAGTAATGCAATGTTTGCATTCGCTTAGGCAAGTAGTGGTTCCACCCAGGGTCATAGATCATCAGTCAGTGTGTGTAAAACAGTACAAGTTTATTCTGCTTAAGACATTGCTCCTGACGTAGTATGAAAACATAAGGCATTTTTTATACTACAATTTCTAAGTATACATAAATGCAACGTAGTGCTCTTTAGTGCATCTCCAGTCTGCCATCCGCTAAACTCACGGTTGTGTGTCTATTTACAAAATAAAAACTCTACTGTAGGCAGACAGTGTTTAAGCCCAACCAGCATCAGGTGTTTTGTTGACAAACAACAAAATATACATTTTGGTGAAAAATGCATTATTATTCCAGTAAATTAATTCGTGTTCACTGTTGTGATGATAAAGGTTAATCTTCTAAATGTGGCTATCCATAACATCACAATGTTTGAGTTGCTAGAAAAACTTAAACTCGGCGGTGTGGTGTTTACTCCTAACGTCGATCATTTAATGAAACTGCAGAAGAATCAAGATTTTTACAATGTCTATCAGAATGCAGACTACAGAGTTTGCGATAGCAAAGTCTTGATGTATGTAGCTAATTTTTTGGGGACACCAATACAAGAGAAGATATCTGGATCAGATTTTTTTCCCGCATTTTACACGTACTACAAGTATGATAAAGACATCAAAATTTTCTTACTGGGATCGGAAACACCAGTAGTAAAAATGGCACAGCAGCAAATTAATTCTCGGGTAGGGCGGAGAATTATAGTGGCGGCTCACTCACCCTCCTTTGGGTTTGAGAAAAACGAACAAGAGTGCCAAGAAATTGTCGAAATGATTAACGAATCAGGGGCTACTGTTTTAGCAATTGGGGTAGGTGCTCCCAAACAAGAGCTGTGGATTGCTAAGTATAGAAACCAATTAAATAACGTCAAAATATTCTTGGCTGTTGGTGCAACAATTAACTTTGAAGCTGGGGTAATTAAGAGATCGCCAAGATGGATCAGTGAAATTGGGTTTGAATGGATCTATAGGCTTTTAAGCGAACCTAAGCGTCTTTGGAAGCGTTATCTATTTGATGCTTTTCCCTTTTGTTGGTTAATCATAAAACAAAAACTACAGCTTTACAAGAATCCTTGGCCAACAGATAATCAAACTAAAGTCAATAACATCCAGACTTTAGTAAAAAACGGAGAAAAGAGTTAAAAATGGCTCACTATTACATTAGAGATTCCCAAATCTTTAACTACGAGCTATTATTCCTAAACTCACATTTTGTGAGTGAAGAAGTGAAACAGGAGAAATCTTGAGTAAGCATCACCACAAATAAATAGTAAAGTTCTCAAGTGAGCGCTTTAGCCATACCAGAAATTATTAATTCATCAGATGCTCTATTCCTGATTTCATAAGTGGTTCTCATGACTTATTCATTTACGAATCAGCAAATACTATGCAGACTAAAGGTTATCCCCAAGAGCAAGGTTATCCCGAAGAGATAGATGTACAAAAATATTGGTTAGTATTGAAACGCCGCTGGGTAGTTGTCTCAGGAGTTTTCGTAGCTTCCGTAGCAACAGCAGGAATAGCAGCTTCAACGCAAAAACCTGCGTATCAAGCAACAGGACAGATTCTTGTACAGTCAAATAAGACATCTTCACTAACTGGTGTTGGTGAAAAAATTGGGACTTTGGAATCATTGAAACGGGAAGGTAATCCCCTCGATACCCAAGCTGTTGTCGTCCAATCCTTACCAATTGTTCAAGAAGTAATTAATAATTTACGGATCAAAGGTAAAGATGGTAAACCTCTAGACCCTAATTTACTCACCATCAAAGTTGAGCCAATTGTCGGTACAGACGTTCTCAAGGTTTCCCATACCTCTACCCAGCCGGAATTAGCCGCGGCCGTAGTCAATCAATTGATGCGCGCTTACATTTCCAAGAATATTTTGAATAACCGTGCTGAAGCCATAGCTGCGGGAGAATTTATCGCCAAAGAATTACCCAGAGCTAAATTAGAACTAGACCGCAACGCTGAGGCGCTACGTCGTTTTAAATCTCAAAATCAAATTATTGATTTAGAAGAAGAAGCAACCGCCGCAGTTAAAACCATAACCGATCTCAACGATCAAATCACCACAGCCAGAGGTGACTTAGCAGAGGTAACTGCTCAAGAATTAGCCACCCGTCAGCAAGTCAATCTGGATGACTCTCAAGCTGTAGAGGTGACTTCCCTCAGCCAAATACCTGGCGTACAAGAAGCACTCAAAGAACTACAAACGGTACAAACTAAATTAGCTACCCAGCAAGGACTTTACACACCAGAACATCCATCTATAGAGTCTTTAAGAAATCAAGAAGCAGCCTTAAAAGCTCTATTGCAACAGCGGACTACTGAAGCTGTAGGATCTAGAGTTCAAGTTTCCCCTGGGAACTTGCAGATTGGGGAACTGCGACAAAAGTTAGCCACAGAATATCTGGAATTGCAAGCTAAACGCTTGGGTGTCCAAAGAAAAATAGACGCCTTATCAATTCAACAAAAAGCTTACCAACAAAGAGCCGACATCTTGCCGTTTTTAGATAAGCGACAAGGAGAACTAGAACGCAGCTTAACAGTTTCCCAAAAGAACTACGAAAACCTCGTCACCAGACAACAAGAAATCCGCGTTGCTGAACAACAAACTGTCGGAAATGCTCGCGTCATTCAACCGGCTTTAGTCCCGAAAAAACCAGCAGCGGCTACACAATTGCTGTTTTTAGCTGGAGGTGGGCTGGTGGGAGCGCTACTAGCTGTAGCAGCGGCCTTCTTCGTAGACCTCATCGACAGAAGATTGAAGACAGTCAAAGAAGCAGAAGCCTTATTTGGCTATACACTCTTGGGGCTAATTCCTAAGTTTGAAACCAATAACCTTTTGGAAGCATCAACATCTGACAGAATCTCACCACGAGTAATTGTGGCAAAACTACCACGCTCGGTGGTTCATGAGGCTTATCAAATGCTCCAAGCTAACTTGAAATTTATTAGCTTAGACCGCAAAGCCCGCACCATCGTTGTCACCAGTTCTGTGTCTGGAGAGGGTAAATCAGAGGTTTCTGCTAATTTAGCCACAGTCATGGCTCAAGCAGGACGGCGAGTATTGCTAGTAGATGCAGATATGCGTCAACCTTCACAACACCACTTATGGGGTCTAATTAATTCCATAGGTTTTAGTAATCTGATTGCTGGTGAGAATGAGTTCTCAGAAGCTGTACAATCAGTTACGGATAATCTATTCGTGCTCACGGCTGGAGTCATGCCTCCTAACCCTCTGGCACTAATTGATTCTGAGCGGATGATCGCTTTGATGGAGATGTTTGCTCAAAAGTATGATTATGTAGTGTTTGATACGCCTTCTTTGGTGGGAGCAGCAGAAGCTGCAGTTCTGGGCAAAATGGCAGGCGGAGTTTTAGTAGTAGTTCGACCAGGCCATGTTGATTCAGCTAGCGCGGTTGCGGCTAAATCGTTACTCAGAAGGTCGGAAGCAAACATTTTAGGAATTGTAGCTAACGGTGTGAATGTCAAGCATGAGCCGGATAACTACTTTTATTACAGCAACTCTCGCTCAGAGGTGAAAGCCGAGCCTGTGGGGAAGCAACGAGCTACCGTGTTTAGTAAGTAAGGATGAGGGTAAACAGTATGCAGATGCTTTCAAGGCGCTTTTACCTGGAAGTTTCTGCATTTACCCTTGTCTGGATAGAGGATGCACTGAATTCAGACAGATATCTATCCAAAGATTGATAAAAATTATTTATAAAAGTGGGTGCGATCGCTTACCATACAACTTGTGTCATGAATCGCCAATCTACTTTCTGGTAGAAATGCGTAGTTGAGTAGTAAAATTTGTTGATTTAGGTGAGATACTTACAACAAGTTATCAAAGTTCCACCTGCTCAATCATATGAACAAGTTAGAATTTGGTATCATTACTCCCAGCTATGCTCCGGATTTTGAAAGATGCCGCCTGCTGTCTTGGAGCGTGAATAACTTTATTTCACCCCATTTTACACACTATATCATCGTTGATGCGCGGGACTTACCATTGTTCCGGCAGTTAAAAAGTTCCAACACAGAAATTATTGCTGTTGAATCAATATTACCTTGGTGGATTCAGCGCTTGCCTTTAGTTAAGAATGGATGGTTGAGCTTGAAAACTTTCTTTATTCGTAACTGGCTACTCCAGCAAATTGTTAAATTAGCAGTCGCTCAACACATCAATAAAGACATTTTCGTATTTGTTGATTCAGACGTGACCTTTGTTCGTCCACTGAACTTCAATAGCTTTATTCGCCAAGACCAAACACGATTATTCCGCATACCTAATCAATATAATTCAGAATTTATCAACAAATACCCCAGATTTGAAAGATGGCAGCAAACAGCAGGTAAATTACTCGGTCTATCGCCAATAAACTTACTTACTTCTGGCTACATCGGGAACATTATTACCTGGAGACGCGACAGACTTTTAGAGCTATATGAACATATCGAGAAAGTTTCCGGAAGAGGGTGGATGAAAACTATTTGCAGTTGCTTACATCTTTCCGAATACATACTTTATGGGATATTTGTTGACCAGGTGCTACAAGAGCAATCTGGTCATTATTATGATTCAAGACGGATTTGTCATGAGTATTGGTCGAATCAACCCATGTCAGACCAACAGCTAAAACAATTTTTTGCTGCAATTGATCCAGAAGATCAAGCTGTGATGATTTCCGCCAAAGCCGAAATTGATCCACAGCGATATCAGCAGTTAATCATGCAATTTTGAGGGTTTTCAACAAAAAAGCAGAATCAGAGATGGAAATAAATAACTTAACAGTAGATGCAAAACACAACTTGACTCTCAAACAAGCACCTCCCATAGGTCTGTGGGAGCAAATCAAAGAAGACTGGATTGCTCATGGGCGCGATTGGACTAAGCCAGGATTTAGAGCCGTAGCAGTTCATCGTTTTGGGGTTTGGCGCATGAATATTCAACCTAAACTCCTACGTGCTCCGCTGAGTATCCTCTACAAGATGCTGTTTCAAAAAGTGCGTAACCATTACAGCATTGAACTACCATACACCGTCCAACTTGGTCGCCGCGTCATTATTGAACATCAGGGAGCAATTGTTATTCACGGATACTCCATAATTGGCGATGATAGTATTCTGCGTCAAGGTGTTACCTTGGGCAACCGCTATCTGAACCAACCCTTTGATGCGCCCAAATTGGGTAACGGTGTCAATGTGGGTGCAGGAGCGAAAATTTTTGGCAATGTTACTATCGGTGACAAAGCAAATATTGGTGCAAATGCAGTGGTTCTGTGTGATGTACCCACAGGAGCAACTGCAGTCGGTATCCCAGCGAAAATTATTTACCCAAAGTCTGATAAAAGTGCTCTCGTTCCTGAATTGAGAGCAATAGAAGAGAGCAACTGAACTTGAATCATCTTGGCGTTGTTGATGAAAAGTATAAATCACTTTCATCCCAAAATACAACGACAAGTTTCAGTCGAAAAACCTGCATTCAATACTTTTCCGGTTAACAGCTGCAAAAGCACGAGTGGGAAATCACGCCCAACTTTTTTATTAAAAAATATCGCAGGTATCGTATGACAATTGACCAAATTTTAATTTTATGCATTAATGTACTGCTAAGTGTAGGTGCATTAGGGTTATTAATTCTGTGCTTATTGTTGTTAGTGGAAACTATTGCGGCCTTGTTTCCCCTACCAAATCAGCCTAGTGTCGATAATTGGCAAGAGCGAAAAGTGGTAGTGCTGATGCCTGCACATAACGAAGAACTTGTCATTGATACTACTCTCAAGGACTTAATCCCCGAATTAAAACCGCAACATCGTTTAGTTGTGATCGCTGACAACTGCAGTGATCAAACAGCAGCGATCGCTCGTAGTACGGGTGCAACAGTCATCGAGCGCCATAATCTTGACCTGAGAGGTAAAGGTTACGCCTTGGAATATGGCTTGCAGTACCTGGAGTCAGAACCACCAGAAGTAGTGATATTTGTAGACGCTGACTGCAAAGTTCATCCCGGTGCGATCGCTCAACTCACCCAACAAGCGATCGCCACAGGCCGGCCCATCCAAGGTGTCTACTTAATGGAAAAACCCCAAGCCCCCACACCCAAAGATGCAGTATCCGCCTTCGCTTTTAAAGTGAAAAATTTAGTCCGTTCCAGCGGATTAGCGCAATTAAAAATCGCCTGTCTGCTAGACGGTACAGGTATGGCCTTTCCCTGGTCAGTGATTCGCTCCGTTGACATCGCCAGCGGTAACATCGTCGAAGATATGAAACTTGGCTTTGATTTGACCATCGCCGGACACAAGCCCATGCTTTGTCCCCAAGCAAATGTCACCGGTTATTTACCCCAACAAACCCAAGCAGCCACCAGCCAAAGGACTCGTTGGGAGCACGGACATTTAGAAACTCTCATTAATTATGTTCCCCAGTTATTGCAAGCTGCGTGGCAACAAAAAAGATTTGACTTGTTGATCAGCGCCCTTGATTTGTGCATCCCCCCTTTATCTCTGCTAGTCATCACTTGGTCAGTACTACTAGCATCCGCATTGCTGGGGGTGTTATTGGGAGCATCATGGATACCTGCAAGCTTATTAGCGATCGCTGGTGTATTTCTCCTCAGTGCTATTTTCATCGCTTGGTCTAAATTCGGACGTACTGATCTACCACTTCTACAGCTATTAAGTATTCCAGTTTACATTCTGTGGAAAATTCCACTTTATCTAAAGTTTTTAGTCAAGCCTCAGAAGAATTGGGTACGTACGGATCGCAACTAAGTTAACACTTAAGAATTTTGATCTGCTTAACGACAAAATTAAATGAACAAATATAAAATAACCTTATGATATTACTTACGTAAAAACCTTATTTAGTTAATGTATTACACACACTGCAACTTCGCCTACATTAGACGTATTTTCAAAATAGACACGTTGAAATTGGTGACTAGAAATGAAAAAAAAATTATCTACTGAACATCAAACGCGGATATTAAAAAACCTTCCGTCCCCTGCTATCAGCAACATCAATTTCCCGAAACAATTAATGTAGTAAATGTGTAACTTTGACAGTTTAATTTCATACGCCATAATTCATACTTCAGCCGTTTTGTACTAGTTCCTACTCCCAAGAAAATTCCTGCTTTTATCTGACCAAATTTGTAGCCATTATCCATATGAAATTACATCTAGAAAGAAACACGATTGATATTTCCATGCAACCCCCAGCAGTGGAAAAAAAACTTTTGTTAGTTATGCCCGTCGTAGTTGAAGAAGTAGACGGCAAATTTGGGTTTGATCATCAAACTTCCAGCGGCTTCATTCGCTGGGCGGAAAACTTTGATCGCGTCGTGATTGCTTGTCCAGTTTTGCCAAAATACATGGCTGAAGCCAGTAAAACTTCATCAACATGGCAACCAATATCTGATTTACCTTGTGCGGATAAATTGGAGTTAATTCCCCTACCATTTGCATACAAAATTCAAGATTTCATCAAATATTACTCAAGCATTAGCCAAGTCATCAAAACCCAGATTCAAGAGTGTCAGTATCTCTGTTTTGGTATTTGTGGACTAATTGGTGATTGGGGAGCAGTCGCTTGTTTAGAAGCTATCAAACTCAAACGACCTTACGCTATTTGGGCAGACCGGGTTGAGTATGAAGTTATCAGCCGCACATTACATCGAGCTTCCCTCAAGCGCCGCATCAAAGAATACTTAACCTTACCGTTCATGAAGCCCTACCAAAGATATTTGGTTAATCGTTCTCATCTAGGGCTGTTCCAGGGACAAGACTGTTATTCTGCTTACTCACCTTTCTGCGAAAAATCCTACTGCGTCTATGATGTCCACACGCAGAAATCAGACTGGATAGATACATCAAGTCTGGAATTAAAAATAGCATCCATACTATCAAATGCACCTTTGCAAATTGTCTACGCCGGCAGGTGTGCAGAAATGAAAGGCCCCGTCGATTGGGTACGTGCCGTACATCAAGCTTACAAAGCTGGTGTTGATATTCATGCTACATGGTTAGGCGATGGGCCACTTTTACCAGAGATGAAATCTCTAGCTGAAGAGTTAGGAATTAGCGACAGAATTCATTTAACTGGTTTCGTGAGCGAGCGCAGCCAAATATTAGAAACACTCAAAAAACACCACATTTTCCTCTTTTGTCACAAAACACCAGAATCACCTCGGTGTTTAGTAGAATCATTAGTCTCTGGCTCACCTATTATTGGTTACGGTAGCTCTTACCCCGAAGGATTGGTATCAGAACATGGAGGCGGTTTATTTGTACCCACCAACGACTGGCAGAAACTGGCCGACTTGATAGTGGAATTAAATTTAGACAGAGTAAGATTGAGTAAGTTAATCAAAGAAGCAGCGTTATCTGGTCGGATGTTTGACCAAGAAACCCTCTTTAAACACCGCAGTGACTTAATTAAGCAGTACTTAAATACTCGCTCGTTAGTCGCAGGATAAATACACTCAATTCTATTTTTCCTGACTCCAGGTAGACAATGTTTCCTAAGCAGTAAGCAGTTTACTATAAAATGTGCCCAAGTACAGGCTTTCTGTAATTAACTACACCTGTTTTACACACATAACATTTTATTGTACTGAAATTTTGTGAGAAAATTCCTAGAAATTGCTGAAAACAGCTTCGTCATTTTTTCATTAACTTTCTTTTCAGGAGGATTTGGGATAGGTACAACAGAAACGACGCCGGGACTTGTTCCTGAAAATATCATCACTCTTATCAGATACTTTATCTGGCTTACGGCCACTGTATTAGTTTGTTTGAACTGGAAAGCAGCGCTTCGCACAGCCAGCAGAAATACAGTCATTTGGACTCTGACAGCATTAGTTTTGCTTTCATTTCTCTGGTCGGAAGATAAAATGCTGACTCTGCTTGATAGCAGAGAAGTCTTGCAAATGACCTCCTTTGCTCTCTATTTTGCCGCCAGATTTAGTTTAAAAGACCAAGTAAAATTAGTTGCTTGGACATTTGGCATTGGGGCTGTGTTAAGTGCCTTTTTTGCTGTAGCAGTCCCTACTATTGGTCAACATGGTGCAGACCATCCAGGCTCTTGGAAGGGAATATACGATTATAAAAATACCCTCGGCAGTATGATGATTATCGGCTCTGTAGCCTTTTTATTACTGCCTATCGAACAACCTAAAAATCGTCTATATAAATGGTTGGGTCTTGGTTTAACGATAGCTTTAATATTACTTTCAACCTCGAAAAGTGCGCTGGTTATTTGTGGCTTGATTATAGCTTTTATATTCTTTTATCGTAATTTCCGTTGGCGAGGAAAAATCAGCGTACTTTTTTCCGATATATTAATTATGATTTCAGGGTGCGTTGGTACATTCATTTTCATGAATTGGATTACTATACTCACTGGTTTGGGAAAAGATCCAACTCTTACTGGTAGAACAATCTTGTGGAATTTCATTGTTACTAAAATACAGGAAAGTCCCTGGTTGGGTTACGGACGCAGTGCGTTTTGGTCAAAAGAGAGTTTTCATGGAGCACAAGCAGGTGCGCTACTGGGAAATACTTTCATTGCACCTCATGCTCATAATGGCTTCCTAGATTTAGGACTTGATGTTGGTTTTATCGGTTTATCACTGTTTTTTATTAGTTTAGTTACAACTTTTGTGTTGGCACTAAAACGGGCTTATGCAACTGAGCACTCAGAGGAAATCTGGCCTGTAGCGTTTTTGTTATTTTTGGTCATGAATAACATGACAGAGAGCTATTTACTCAGGCTAGCGAACGTGTATTGGGTTTTTTATATGACAATTGTTTTTTCTGTCAAGCAAAGAAGGCAAATTAGCCATTTGTAAACTGTGGGACAAATAAATCCTTCTTTTTGTGGAACCTCCAAAAACTGCAAACTGTAATCGGAGTTTTATATTTTATTAGACCTAGCCTGAAACTTTTGTAGAGATGCAGTAATGCAACATTTCTATATTCATTTTCAGATATGTCTATTTTTTATAGCAAATTTTGGATGCAAAGCGCTTTATTCGCCTTGAAAGGTTAAATTTGTTCTCTTATTGCACTGACAATCGTCTCAAAGTTGTATAATTTACGTTTTTTTGTGCCAACCTACCTGCGTATTTAGGGATTTTTCTCCCTACGTAATATTTCGTATATTTCATCGTTTTTTTATGCAGCCCATACACTAAGTTCATAATTTTCCCATGATAATGATCTTACAAGCCTGCACTTGACTTCGTGTTTTCTGGTTTAGCGATAGGTGCAGTACGCCCTCTTACATCTGATCTGATTCATCCAGTTGTTTGGAAAACCTCAGAGCACAGTGAAGGTGCGTTCCTTGTTAGCACTGGTTTAGGGAGAATTTAGGAGCTACTCAACGTGAAATTTAACGATCTCCGACGGTTGGAAAACGATACGGTAATTGAAACTGATCTGTGTATTGTAGGCAGCGGCCCCGCTGGTTTATCTCTCGCTAAAGAGTTTGCTGGTACGAAAACCGAAGTTTGGGTGCTGGAAAGCGGCGGTTTATCAGATGAGCCTGATACTCAAGCTTTGTATGACATTGAAAGCGTTGGTGTCCCTAGAATCATGAATCAGGACATCATTCGCTATCGGATTTTGGGCGGGACATCCCACATCTGGACTGGGCGATGCGCGCCATTCGACAATATTGATTTTCAGCAACGCTCCTGGGTTCCTCACTCAGGTTGGCCAATCACCCCAGACAGTTTGGAAAATTACCTAGAGCGGGCGGGAGAAAACTTGGGAATTGGGCCTAACTGCTACGACGAGACACTTTGGCAGCAGTTCAACGTGCGGCGTCCGCAATCTGACTTGAATGAAAAACTCGTCAGACCTCAGTTTTGGCAATATAGCAAGGAACCTCATGATGCTTCCGAGCCGGCACGATTTGGTCGCCATACTCCTGACGCTGCCAATATTCGCATTTTGCTACACGCCAATGTCACGCACATCAATACTAACGAGATTGGTAATCGGGTTGAGTCGGTAGAAGTGAGTACTTTAGAGGGTAAGCGGGCGCAGATTAAAGCTAAGGCGATCGTGCTTTGTTGTGGTGGTATAGAAAATGCTCGCTTACTGTTGGCTTCTAACCGCAGAGTTCCCTATGGTGTCGGTAATCAGAATGACACTGTAGGTCGGTACTTGATGGATCACCCAGGTTGTGTGATGGGTACCTTTAATCCCAAAGAAGCGGCTCCAGTTCAAGATCGCTTTGGTCAGTATTGGTTAGATGATGCTCAAGGACGCCATACCTATTTGCAAGGTATTGCTTTGAGTGCGGAGATTCAAGAGCAAGAGCAGTTGCTCAATTGTGCGGCTTTCTTAGAAGAAAAGGTAGCAGCGGATGATCCATCTTTCGCTATGCAGCGTCTAAAAATGGCGTTCAAAAACAAAAAGCTGACCAAGCAAGCTTATGAAGATGCGATCGCACTCTTGACTCATCCCAGTGCAACAGCTCAAGGAATTTACCGCCGAGTAGCTAAACATCGTCCACCCATCAGAAAAACTACTGGAATTGACCTATTCTGCTTGGTGGAACAACGCCCTGATCCAGAAAGTCGGGTGACACTTTCTGAGCAAAAAGACGCCTTGGGTATGCCTCTGTCTAAACTCAACTGGAAAATCAGTGAACAAGAACGGCAGACAGTCAAACGCCTCAGTCACTTGATTTGTCAAGAGTTTCAGCGCTTGGGACTACCTCAACCTCAACTTTCTCAATGGCTAGATGCTAAAGAAAATTGGGAATGTAACTTTGTAGATCGAGCACATCCCACCGGTACAACCCGGATGTCGCTGAATCCCAAAGAAGGAGTAGTGGATGAAAATAGTCAGGTACACGGTGTAGAAGGACTGTTTATCGCCGGTAGTTCTGTTTTCCCCACCACAAGTCACGCCAATCCCACATTAATGCTGGTAGCTATGTCGATTCGCCTCGCTGATTGGTTGAAAATCACCGAGTTCAACACCTTGGGTGAGCAATTCAGCAGAGAAAAGATTGGTGTTGTCGATAGCGAAGAAACATTAATTTCATCCACACCTCTGCTTTAACCGTGCGGGTATCAGTTCTTCTGAGCAAGGTACTATGGCAGGCAACAAGTTTAAAAGTCGCTTGGTATAAAGATTTCTTGCTCAGTTGATGTCTTAATTGATCATAAAGCTTGTGACACCACTGAAGAAAAAACACGACTTGCTACCCTTCGAGTTATCTGAAAGGTAGCAAATTGCGTGTAAATACCCAAACTAATCCGGTTTCATTTTTTGACAGCAATTGTGAAAAAACATTGATTTTCCGGAACTAAATCACTGAAAATACTATCAACAGAGTCTGAGTGCATCTAAAATAAATGTTTCACTGCCACGGTGTGCAAATTCTGCGTTAATACCGTTGAGTTAAGAATTAAAATAAACAATCAATTTCACATAAACACGCAAAAATTTGTGTATTAACAGTCTTTTACACAATATATTTCAGGATTTATACTGACTACAGCACCGGAAGAGAGAAGTTACATAGAACACAAATCATTGCAGGAGGTTTAACCTTGCAGTCAATTGGAATTGTAGTCATTGGACGAAATGAAGGTAGTCGTCTTCACAAATGCCTGTTGTCAGTGGTAGGCGAAGGCATAACGGTTATCTATGTAGATTCTGGTTCCACAGATGGTAGTGTAGCCCTGGCTCGTTCTCTGGGCGCACATATTGTAGAGCTTGATTTATCAATTCCGTTTACTGCTGCTCGTGCCAGAAATGCTGGATTTGAATATTTGTTACAAGTAGAACCAAATATTGAGTTTGTGCAGTTTGTAGATGGAGATTGTCGCGTAGTCGCGGGCTGGTTAGAACGTGCTCAAAATGAATTGCTGGCTCAAAAAGATGTTGTAGTTGTGTGCGGGCGACGCCGAGAAGAATTTCCCAATAATTCTATTTATAACCGCTTGTGTGATATTGAATGGGACACACCGATTGGTGAGGCGAAAGCTTGTGGTGGTGATGCAATGATGCGGGTGAGCGCACTCAAACAAGTGGGCGGGTTTAATCCCACATTAATTGCAGGCGAAGAACCGGAACTATGTGTGCGGTTGCGTCAAGCTGGCGGCAGAATTTTACGTATAGATGCCGAGATGACATTGCATGATGCTCAAATTACTCGCTTAAGTCAGTGGTGGAGGCGATCGCTCCGAGGTGGACATGCTTATGCTGAAGGTTCTTGGCTACATGGTTCTAGTCCAGAACGACATTGGGTACAAGAAAGTCGCCGGATTTGGTTTTGGGGATTTTTGTTACCATTTTTAGCGATTTTTGGGGTATGGCCGACTTGGGGGTTGAGCTTACTCTTACTTTTCATGGCTTACACCTTTTTAGCCTACCGAGTTTACCAACATACACGACAGCGAAACTTTAAAACCAGAGATGCAGTCTCTTACTCTTTGTTTTGTGTACTAGATAAATTCCCACAACTCCAGGGTTTAATACAATTTCATCTTTCTCGGTTATTCAGACGACAACGCACTCTAGTAGAATACAAAAATTGAGGTAAAGTTTCTGTGTCTTCTTCCCCCATCACGGCTTCTAGTCCCAAGAGTAAGAGCAATTCCTTGGAAAAATCCATCGCCATTGTCGGTTGTGGATTCGTCGCTGACTACTATCTCAAAGCCCTCCCACACTATTCGCAACTAAAATTAGTGGGGGTGATGGATCGAAATAGCGATCGCTCCTCTAAATTTGCTGCCTATCACGGTATTTCTCGCATTTATAATTCCCTAGAGGAACTACTGGCAGATGACAATGTGGATATTGTCTTGAATCTCACCAATCCCAGTAGTCATTACTCAGTTTCCAAAGCCGCTTTAGAGGCGGGTAAGCATGTCTATTCTGAGAAACCTCTGGCCATGGAAATGTGGCAAGCTGAGGAGTTAGTCAAAATTGCCGAACAAAAAGGTTTATATCTATCCTCCGCACCATGTAGCTTATTGAGCGAAACTGCTCAAACAGTTTGGAAGGCTTTGAGGGAAAATAAAGTCGGTAAGGTGCGATTAGTCTACGCAGAAATGGACGATGGACTAGTACACCGGATGCCTTACCAAAAATGGTTGAGTCAATCTGGGACTCCTTGGCCTTATAAAGATGAGTTTGAGGTTGGTTGTACTTTAGAACATGCTGGTTACTACGTCACTTGGCTGACAGCATTTTTTGGCCCAGCCGAAACGGTTTCTGCTTTTTCGTCCTGTTTGGTTCCCGATAAAGAAACCGATGTACCTTTAGATATGAATGCTCCGGATTTTTCCGTAGCTTGTATTAAGTTTGCTTCTGGTGTAGTCGCCAGACTAACTTGCAGTATCGTTGCACCCCACGACCACTCACTGAGAATTATTGGCGATGATGGGATATTGGGGATTAAAGATTGCTGGTATTATGGAGCACCTGTTTATATTCGACGGAGTATCACCATCAGACGCAAGCGACTAGAAGGTATCTGGAAGCAAAATTACCCCTTGGTGAGGAAACCAGTGCGGGTGGGTTCTAACAATGCTCAACAAATGGACTTTTGTCGGGGTGTAGCAGAAATGGCTGCGGCGATCGCTGAGGAAAGACCTTCTCGATTGTCAGCGCAATTTTCTCTCCATAACAATGAACTTGTCCTAGCTATCAATAATTCTCTAGAGACAGGTTCTCCCTATAAACTTACAACTTCCTTTGATCCAATTCAGCCCATGCCTTGGGCGAAATAATTTAATCCCAGAATGCGATTTTTGTAGAGACGTTACACGATAATGTCTCTACATTGCATTAAATTCCTAAATGTGCTTGTAGTGAGGACTTTAGTCCTGGAATATCAAAGCACTAAAGTGCTGACTACGAACCTCGCCCCTTTTTGCTGAGTTCGGGGTTTTGGGCGATCGCTCGACTTTGCCATCACGCTACAGATATAGGCAATATTCCTTAGGGAATATTGTCAACTAAGTGATTAGAAAATATTATTAACGAACGTAAAAAGAATGACAGGGGAAATCAGCTAACCTAACTAAGCCTGATTTCCTCAAAAAACCTGCGAATAAAGGAAGTTACAGGGGCTATGTACAACCAACCTTTATTGAGTATTCTGATAAACAATTATAACTACGCACGTTTTATACGTCAAGCAATTGACAGTGCCTTAAACCAAACATCTGGTCGTGTGGAAGTAATTGTGGTTGATGATGGCTCAAAGGACGATTCTCAAGAAATTATCGCCAGTTACGGAAATCAAATCACGGCCGTATTTAAAGAAAACGGCGGACAAGCTTCGGCTTTTAATGCGGGTTTCCAAGCTAGTCGGGGCGAGATTGTTCTTTTTCTAGATGCTGATGATTACTTTAGTGCTGATAAAGTAAGCGTAATCACCCAACTTTTCAGTGAAAATCCTGTCATTGGTTGGATTTTTCATGAACTAGAAGATGTGGATGCAAAGGGGAAGTCTTTAGCAGTTGAGAATGTTCATCGTTTGTCTGAACTGGCTTATGTTGATTTTCGTCAAAGCATCTTAAATGGAGATAACTTACCATTTTTACCCGCTACCAGTGGTCTATGCTTCAAGCGTAGTGTATTGGCGCAGATTTTACCGATGCCAGAAGAAATTCTGATATCAGCTGATAATTTTCTACGACTAGCCGCAATATATCTGTCTCCTGGGTTATTATTGCCTGACCAATTGGCTGTGCATCGGATTCATGGCTCTAATTTATTTGAATTTAGACCTGATACCGATGTGATTAATGCCGAGACAAATATCAAAACCTCCTACTATCTCAAAGACAAGTTCCCGCAAACCAAGAATTTTGCTAATAGACTCTACGCGCATTCTTTGGGAAAACTGGCTGGTAAAACTAGTTGGCGCAGGGTATTTCAAATACCTGAATCAAAAAAGTATTTCCACAAGTTCTCTTTAGAAACTTGGCTCAGTTGTAGTCCCAGGATCATGTATAACTATGCCAAATCGGTTATGGGGTAATTAATGCCAATTCAAAATTAGGAAGCGTCAGATTTTGTCTGGGCTTCCTAATGGTGTGAAACTTTTCACCTTTGTGAAGAAGAGGACTAAAGTCCTCACTACCAATGTATGAAAGGCTGAATATTCAAGCTTATTACTTTCATACTTCATCCTAGCCTTCAGACTTCAGACTTCAGACTTCAGACTTCAGCCTTTTTGCACTAGGCGTGAATGGTGGCTTTTTCTGGTTCGCTGGTGGCTGGTAGCTTCATACCGGGGCGAATCGTTTCCACTTTTCCTTGTAGTGCGGCGCGCATCACTTGATGCAGCCATGTGACTTCGTGATAAATATTAAATTCTTGCTGCACTTTGGCTCTACCTGCTGTACCGAATTGGTGACGCAATTGATGGTCTGCTAATAATTTAGCTACACGGTCAGCGAGAGTAACTACGTCTCCAGGAGGTACAAGGTAGCCGTTGACACCATTTTCTACTAGTTCGCTAATACCTGCAATCTGTGTAGCTACCACAGGAAGGCTTGCAGCCATTGCTTCCATTAATACTACTGGTATTCCTTCGGCAAAGCTGGACATGACGAATACGTCAGTTTGCTGTATGTGGGTGCGGACTTCGGCTTGGGACTGATAACCGGCAAAATTGACATTTGCACTTAGTCCCAATTTGGCGGTGGTTTTTTCTAATTCTGCTCGGTCTGGGCCGTCACCAACAACGGTGAGGATGATATCTGGGTGCGATCGCTTTAAAATTACTAAGCTTTCTAATAATATGGGTAATCCTTTCGCAGCGGCGATGCGTCCGATGTACAGCAGCCGTTTACCGGATTCTTGATGCTTAACTGCATCGAATAAAGCTGGATCAATCCCACAATGGACGATGTGCATCCGATTCCACTTGTCAGTTGGTACAAACACCATTCCTTGACTGCGACAGTAATAACTGATGCAAGCCACAAACAGCGCCCGTTTGATTTTTTCGTCTAGACGCCAGCGATACGGCTCAAAAAATATGTAAGGGCCGTGCATCGTCAAGCTAAAAGTAAAGCCACCTAATTCGGCGGCTAACATGGCTACGCTACCGCTGGAGTCGGGAAAGTGGTTGTGGAGGTGAGAAATCTTTCTTTTTCTAATTTCTTGGGCGAGGATGCCTGCTTCGAGAAAGTAGAATAATTGATAAATTCCGCCTTGCAATCCTGGTTGACTGGTTGACCACGCTAGCTTGATGGCTTGTAAATATCTGCTGGGGGAACTAAACAATAGTCCCACATGTGCCAGCAAGAGATGGAGTGGATTTGGAGGGAGGAGATAAAAAGTGCGATCGCGTTCTTGCTTTTGTTCTGGCCCTACCATGTGTTGATTCCCTGTACGCCGCACAGAAAATGTGTCTACCTCTACTCCTTGTGCTCGCAGGGTGGCAATTTCACGCTGAATGAATGTGTCTGTTGCCCTGGGGTATTCTCCAGTCAGATAGGCAATATGCATAAATTTTAGTTTCAATAGTGCTTATTGAGAAGATGATGCTTGGCTGACTTGATGCGGTACGCTTAATAAGTCTTGGTCGCTACAACTACGAGCTAAGGCTGCGTCCAGAGCATACTTTGGTTGCCAATGCAAAACTTTTTGGGCGCGAGCGTTGCTGTAGCACAGGGGCTTGAAGCGGGCGTGTAACCTAGCGGGGACAAGGATACCGGGTAGTTTAAGTTTACCAGCTAAGAGGAATTGATTAGATAACCAGAATGTCTGGGTTACTAGGCGTGATATTGTCCAACTGACGGGAATTGTGTAGGGCGATCGCGCTGTGAATTTTGCTAATTTCTGTGCATAGACGCTCTGGGTGGGCAAATCGTCATCCACAATATTCAGTGTTTCACCGATCGCCCCTGAAGATTCAGCTGCTAAAACAATTGCAATAGCACAGTTTTCTACATAAGTCAAGGGCATCTGAGCTTGACCACCGATGCGAATCCAGAGGCGATCGCTGATTTTCACCCCTAAACAGGCATTCCATAAGTAATCCCGCCCGTAGATCATCCCAGGGCGCAAAATTGTTACCTGTCCACCAGTTTGTTTGTGGAAATCACGGACAAGATTTTCTTGCAGGAGCTTGGTTTGGGCGTAAACATCCCGGTGTTTGGGTTCGCGCTCTAATGGTGAATCTTCGTTGATGATTTCGCCAACAGGGGTATTCAGGTAATCGAACACAGAAAAGCTGCTAATTGCTACCAGTCTTAATACCTTAGCTGCTACCATTGCTTGAATTAACTGCTCTGTAGCTACCACAGTACTTTTATACTGAGTATCAAAATCACCTTGTTTGGCGGCTGCTAGATGAATCACTGCATCCACACCTTGCAAAGCATCCACCGCAGCGGAGTGTTGTTGCAAATCCCAGCGCACTAATTCCAGACTGGGATGATTTAACCAAGGAAGTTTGGTTGTGTCGCTTGTGGGTCTGACCACCGCCCGCACTTGGTGTCCGCGCTGGAGTGCTGACGTAACTACATATTGACCCAGGAAACCAGAAGCCCCTGTTACCAATAATTTCATACAGTAGCCGCCTCTTTATTCTTAATCAGCTTCACCTTTTGACTCAATTTGATGGATGGTTTTTCCACTAATTGCCACATAATCGCAGCAGAGACTATGCAGATGAGAGTACCTAAGATTAAGTAGGCAATTTCACCAATAATGTTCCGAGGAAGCAACTTAGATGCGACAAAAAACACTGCTCCCATAATGGGGACGTGAATTAAATATAAACTGTAGGAAATTTTACCGAGAAACTGGAGCCAGGGCCAACTTAACCACATCATCCGGTTAGCTCGCGCCACTTCCAGGATAATAGCTGCACAGATGACGCAGGCGATCGCAAAATTGTCCCCGCGAATCACCCCACCAGCCAGCAGTACTCCACAGTAGAGGTAAAAGAATATGGACTGCAAATTACCACGCCATGACCAATAGGCAAAGACTCCCAACAGAAAGCCATACCACAAAGGCAAAAATATATATGGTCTGACATTATTAGCAAATAAACCCAGAGGGAATAGCGCCGCTAATAAAGCCATAGGGACGAACACAGCAACGCGACCAAAACGCCAATTCCACGTGGAATCGAGCCAATGTACCAGAGCCAACAATGTACAGAAGACCAGATAAAACTGCACTTCTAAACACAGAGTCCAGTAAACATCGTCAATATGTGCAAATCTAAAAATGTCTTGTAAATAAAATAGATGCGATAACAGCCTAGGTATTGACAAAGGCTCACCCATCGGTGCGAACGGTTCACCTTTAGCCGTGGATGAGATGAACGCAAAACCCAAAGCCACTAAAATCGATACATAATACGGCGGATTAAGTCGAGCAAAACGCCGCAGACTAAAGTTTTTCCAAAAAGCTAAATCAATTTTCGCCTCACGTAGAGAGTGAGCAATCACAAAACCGCTGAGGACAAAGAAAATACTTACCCCCAAACTACCCCACTTAAAGACAACCGTGACCAACCAAGGCGGTAAAACGCTGGTTAATTGCGTCAGGCGATCGCCCGAATCAGCATGAAAAATCACCACCCACAGAGCAGCTATACCCCGGAGTGCGTCAATAAATTGAAAGTGAACTTTAGGCTTGTTAACAAATGCGGTTGGTATTGTGTTGGTGGAACTCATGAGTAATTTTTTCTAGCATTTTCGTTGATGTCAATCGCTGCTAACTTTAGCCCCATCGCCATTTAGGCTCTACAGCCATGACTACTCGTATCTGCACCTCAATTGATCAAATCGGCGAACAGATTCTTTGCTAGACAGCAAGAAAAGGCTCATGGCTTTGAGTTCATGAGACTGATTACAGCGTCTAATCACTCCATTTCCATGCAACAGAGTTAACTGATCGAAAATTTAGACAGTTCTATTTTTAACACATGCGTGTCTATTTCCGCATTTTTACCACGGTAATGGTATTATCACACAAATTTATCTGCCAATTCGCCAAGCAGACTTATTTAGCTAGTTTTTTAGCTTCAAACTTTGTAATTTCCTCATTACCGAGGACTCAATCTTTACATTAAATTTAAAAAGAACGGCAAATATTACACGAAAATTACATATATAGCTTTTTTATTTGATACACCTACTGTGATAAGGTATGAGGCGTTTGTATTTCATTGATATTCACTAAATATTCAGATGTAGAATACACTGATTAGGGTAACGGCATCGCTCACTGACGCGGACAAGCTCGAATCAAAAGCCCAACTCGATGTAGAGTAAAATCTCATTCACAGTTGGAAAGTAAAACTAACTTATGGATTGAATAATCACGCTATTTTATGTAACTCAAAAGTTACTAAAAATAAATTAAACGGCTGAAGGGTTGCGCTCATGAACTACTTTATTTTAAGTAAATATGACATCTCTCAAAAAGCTTGCCATTCGTAGTGCAATCTGGACAATAGCTGGTTACGGAGCTAATCAGATCATACGGTTTGCTAGTAATCTGGTTTTGACTCGTCTGCTTGTACCAGAATTTTTCGGACTGATGGCGTTAGTCAATACTTTAAGAGTAGGTATTGAATTATTCTCCGATTTGGGGATTTCTCAGAGTATTGTTAATAACAAACGCGGTGATGAGCCAGAATTTCTCAACACAGCTTGGACGCTACAAATCATTCGCGGCGGGATTATTTGGATTTTTTGTTTATTAATTACTATACCTATTGCTAATTTCTATGGAGATGCTAGGCTGCTGTGGCTAATTCCCATTGTCGGGATAACTTCGGTTGTCGATGGCTTCGGTTCGACTGCTATCCACAGTCTTCACCGCTCGATGGTCATGGGCAGATACACTGTATTTGAATTGATACTGCAAATATTAACTTTATCTACATTAATTTTCTTAGCGTGGATTTATCCGAGCGTCTTTTCTCTAGCTGTGGGAGGAGTCATCGCCTCAATCATGAGAATGGTAGGTAGCTATTGGTTGATACCAGGATATAAAAATCGCATAGCTTGGGATAAAGACGCCGTTCAAGACATTATGTCGTTTGGTAAGTGGATGTTTGTAGCGTCTGGGTTAATTTTTGCGGCTGAACAAGCTGATCGTTTGATCCTTGGTAAATTACTAACCTTTCAAATGTTAGGAGTCTATACGATCGCCTACGCTTTAGCCAGTATACCCAGAGAAGTGATCAAACAACTGAGCCACAGAGTTATTTTTCCGGCGATCGCTAACAGTGTTGACCTGACGAGAGAAAGTTTGAGAGCGAAAATCCTCACCCAACGTCGTCTGATACTAATTGGTTTTGCTGGGTTTTTAGCTATCCTTGTTACTTGTGGCGATAAAGTTATTGACATACTTTATGATAATAGATACACCCAAGCAACCTGGATGATGCCAATTCTGTGTTCAGGAATTTGGTTTTCATTGCTATTCCACACTACTAGTCCAGCGCTGCTAGCAATTGGTAAACCTTTATATGCAGCTCAGAGTAATTTTGCGCGGTTCGTCTTAATTGCTTTCGGAATAAATATTGCATTTAATCTCTACGGTGTTTTGGGAGCAGTTATCGTCATCGGTGTCAGTGACTTTCCTTTATATCTAGTTAATCTCTATGGACTTTGGCGAGAGAAACTTTTACTCATAGGACAAGATATTCAAACAACTATCTTTTTTATAGGATTATTAGCTGTTTTGATTACTATACGTTACTTTCTCGGTTTGGGATTACCGATAAGTGCAATACTCCAGTAATTACAGTCATTTTTGGGCAACTAATCTCAGCAGACAGTAGACAACTATTAAATATTGTAGAGACGTTACAGGTAATGTCTCTATATTTGTTCTATGCATATAGAAAATGCTCTATTTTCATTCTGAGGAAAATTTTCTAAAAATTTAGCAACTTTCCGGAAAACAGAAACCAAAAGTTGTTTTACTTGAAGTAAGTAAATCACTAAAAATCAAACTAGTCTATATTACGAAATGTAAAACTATTTGCCACCCTGACCAATGAAGCCAGACGCACGAGCGCCAGTTAAGTTAATTGGTGTCGAAGTAACTGGAAAATAGATGTTAGGGAAGATATATTTTCATGTTTGGCTGCTGGTTTCAACCATGAGTAGCTGACTTGAAAAAGTGCCATTATGGCGAGTATATTTTTTACAAGAATTAAATATATTCTTTTGATTGCAAATTTTAAAAATCTTATAAATAGCCATCTTTATATTAGTTTCATCAAAAATTTAAATAATTAAAGTGTTATTAGTGGCTAACACTTTTAAGATATAAATAATTAAATAAGATCAGTAGATAACCACATTCCAAATCACACAACAGATATGCGCTACCACATTGTTTTGAATCGCAAATTGAACTTAGATGATATTAACGGAGATGCAGAAGCAGGTAAACGTCCTTGCCATGTAATATCGGGTATTAGCCAGCTTTTAGGCGCAAAAATTCACTTTCCAGGTGAGGAAACTATATCGTTTTTAGATCAAATTTTGGGACGAACTATCGGTAATCCTCAACAATGGGCTTTAGCGCGGAGGTTGTCTGCTGAATTAGGAGAAAACGATGTCATTTTTTGTCCAGGAGAAGATATTGGTATCCCCATCGCTACATTGTGTGGTGCACGGAAAAACAGACCCAAAATAATTGTTTTCAACCAAAATATACAACGACCAAGAGGCTATTTGGTGTTGAAGTTATTTGGTCTAAAAGACAAAATTGACTTGTTTATGACTGCTAGCCCGTCGCAAGCTGAGTTTCTCCAGCGCAGTTTTTCTTTACCTGCAGACCGTGTTTGTTTATTTGCAGAACAACCAACGGATATATCCTTCTTCACACCAGGGCCAGCTTCGCCAAAGAAACTACGTCCCATTATTGGTAGCGGTGGCTTAGAAAAACGAGATTATGTAACTCTCGCAGCAGCTACTCAAGATTTAGATGTGGATGTGAATATTTGCGCCTTTTCACCAGACGCTAGCGCTTTGCTACGTTCCTTCCCGAAAGTTATCCCCAATAATATGTCTCATAGATATTATGATTGGCAGGATTTAGTCCAGCTTTATCGGGATTCCGACATAGTTGCGGTGAGTTTGTTTGAGAACAATTACCAAGCTGGTCAGTCTACATTGTTTGAAGCTATGGCTTGTCGGCGTCCTGTGGTGGTGACGCAATCGCCGGGAATTATTGAAGATATTGTCCGTGATGGCTATGTGGTTGGGGTGAAGGAAGGTGACGCAGAAGGGATGAAGCAAGCGATTACCGACCTTTTAAATAACCCCAAAGCAGCAGACGCTATGGCGCAAAGAGGTTATGAACTGATGCTCAACCGATATAATCACAAAAATTATGTTCAAGGTGTAGTTACAGAATTAACATCTAGATATGGAGAACCAGCAAAGCCAGCAGAATCTGTTTACAGTCAGCTTTCACAAGTTAGGTTGTAATCCCCTCGTAAATGAAGAGACGGGAAATTTTCCGCCTCTACATTGTTTTGTGATGGATGTCTATTAATGCCGCTGACCATGTAATATAGGCATGGTAAACAATCCCCATGCTAAACCTGTAATCAACCCAAAAGGCGTGACTAGGTAATTATCAAAGCTCCATAAACCTAAAACTTGTGCAGCCAATTCTAAAGGATAAGCCATCATCAAAACACTGGCGATCGCTACTCCACTCCACCCATACTGACTTAACCAATAAAAACCTTTACCACTAGTCACAGCATACAACAAACGAGTCACCAACAAACCCGTCACTGTTCCATAGCAGCGCATACATACCGCCATGATCAAAGGAGGCGCTAATTCTAACCCCATTTGCGGTTGCGGACAGACATGATTACCCAAGAAATATATAATCTCCGCAATCCCCTGTAGCAAAAACGCTCCAGACGCAGCCAAAAAAGGAGCAACTGGCGGGCCAAAAACCATTCCCGCCAGCATGATGTCAGCAATTACACTGACCCAGTTTACTTGTAAATCCCTAGGAAAAGCTACTCTCATCACATCTGTGTGCAAATGTTTTTAAGCTACCACTGCACGATAGGGACTTGTCAACTTATCCAGTTGCTGTGTCAACAAACTGAGGAATAATCCCACATCTGTGACTACACCTACCGATTCAATGGAACCGCGATCGCTTAACTTAGTCACGACGGCGGGATTAATATCGACACATACCATTTTCACACCAGCCGGGGTCATATTTCCCACCCCAATTGAGTGCAACATTGATGAAAGCATCAAAATCATTTCTGCACCTTCTAGGTGTTGAGCATATTCTTGCTGTGCTTTAATCAAATCCATTTGGGTGTCAGGTAAGGGCCCATCATCCCGAATCGAACCAGCGAGTACAAAGGGTACTTGATTCTGGATGCACTCATACATCACGCCACTGGGAATTATTCCTGCTGCCACAGCTTTAGCAATACTACCATGACGGCGGATAGTATTGATCACCTTCAAGTGATGGCGATGTCCACCACGAACAGCCACACCCCGCTTCATATCCACACCGAGGGACGTACCCATGATATTTTGCTCGATGTCGTGGACAGCGATCGCATTTCCGCCCAATAGCGCTTGCACATATCCTTCCCGAATCAGGCGCGAGAGATGTTCACCCCCACCGGTATGAATTACCACTGGCCCGGCGGTGACAACAACTTTACCGCCTGCATCCCGAATTTTACGTAACTCCCAAGCTACTTGTTCCACCACCAATTCCACACGCCGTTCGCTGGAAACTCCCGCCGACATAAAGCTGAATTCCTGGGAGTTGCGTTGTTCGCGGGATTCTGGTTTGCGGATGGTGCGGATACCGAGGACATCGACGATTACCTGCTCGCCGACTGCTAAGTCTCGTAATATTTTACACCTTGCCACCACTCCATGGGGAGTTTGCGTAATAGCGATCGCTCCATCCATGCGCTGATTTTGTACCTTTACCCACTGACCGTGAATCCGGACTTCTGTAGGATAAATGGTACTGACATAAAAATCATCAGGAGCCACACCATTTTGCAGCACCGGTTCGAGAATGGCGTCTCGCTCGTCCTGGGGTAAATTCACCGCTCCCAAATCAATTAATTGGGAGAAAATTTCTTCCATCACCTGATGGGATGGCGCTGATACCTTGACTTCAGCTGCTGAGGTGCTTTGTCGCTGTTCACCGAGGTTGAAATTTAATACTTGGAAACTACCGCCTGCGTCTACAATTAAATCTAGGGCGCGGTTAATCAAACCAGAGTCAAGCAAGTGTCCTTCTAAACGAATGACGCGACTTTCCACAGAAACATTGGCGTGGACTTCATCTCGAACTGGTTCCGTCACTCGCAAAGTCAGACATTTTGCTGCGCCACCAGCCTTGAGAAATTCCGTCAGTGGTGTTTCAATAATTTGGAAACCTGCATCTTGGAGACGAGCTTGCAAAGCATCGCTCGCTTTGTTCATAATGACGATGCTTTCCACATTCACCGCATTACAAGCAAAGTTTACCGCATCAGCTTCAGCGATCGCTATCCGCTTTTCTGGAGCGACGCGCATCTCAATTAAGCGGTTAGAATAGGCATCGAAAGCCCCAGGATAATAGAGCAAATAGCCGTTAGCTAAAGGACAGAAGCAAGTATCCAGGTGATAGAAACGCTCATCAATTAATCGCAGGGATAACACTTCAATATCTAACCATTTTGCCAGATAAGGGTGAGAATCCAACTCAGAACGGAAGCCATATCCTGACCATAACCAGCGTCCCTCTCGATCTAAGAGAGCGTCTCCCGCGCCCTCAAAAGGTAAATCTTTTGGTAAGACATAAACAGTGTAACCATTTTGCTCAAACCATTGTTGGAAGTATGGTTCTTCCCCTTGGCGTTCCTTGTGTAAAAAACGACTCAATACCACATTCTTCCCCAGTACCAAGCCAGCGTTGGCGGTAAACACCATATCCGGCCAACCTATTTGGGGTGTGACTAAATCAACGATCGCATGTTCCTTCAATACATGGTAAAGCTTTTCCCACTGTTCGACGGCGCGATCGCGCGATGATTTGTGAATATTCCCTTCCATCCAAGGATTAATCACATAATCCACATCATAGTGGTCTGGAGCACACATCAAAAAGCGAATCCGAGAAGTCATAAAAATATTACAACGTAGGTATAGATGCTACGGGTCTAGCGGATACAGATTTCTACTGTATCATTACGTCAAATTTGTCACAAATACCTGCATTCTAGTGGTCAAAGACGACACAGGAGTCCTTATCAGAGAGACTAACACTTAGGAGTTGTTTATCTGGGTGCAGGTTCATGTTATCCTATCACCGTTTGGTTTCTATCTGAATAGATTGGAGCAAATTAAGTTTATTACTCGTCTTTCGTAGAAAAATAAGTTGGGTGGCGCTACCCTTAACCCAACCTGACGTAATCGCCGGAACTTGATGTCAAAATAAGGCGTTGCTGAATGATGGGATGATTTTTATCTCGCGCATAGACGCGGAGCGGCTTCCCGCAGGGTAGGCGCAAAGGCGCAAAGGTACAACGAATTACTACTTACGCTCCTCAAGTATCAAAGTTGAATCAGCCACACGCCCAAACTCTTCTGGTGCATATTGTAGGTGAACTTGGGCGCCAGGCCAGAGGAAGGTTCCGGGGGTGACAGAACGTACTAAGTAGTGGAGGCGATAAACCCCTGGTTCTAGGGTGTCAGCATAAGCGATAATGCGATCGCTATGGATATTTTTAAATCCAAGTTGCCAACTATCGGCTTTTGCTTGTAGCGCCGATGTCGCAGTTTGAAAACTCGCATCTACAGCTTCTAATCCTGCTGGTAAAGGATCATTAATTACCACATGCTCGACAGGATGATCAGCAATTATTTCTAATCCAATATCAAATACTTTTCCAGGAGCTAAAGTCAAGGGCTGCTCCAAAGCGTAAAGACCTAATTTTCGCAAAACTTTAGTTTCTCCGACTTGTCTAATTTCTCGTGTGACACGCAAACCATTAAATCTTCCTGGCTGATTTCCCGACAATCGATAATTATAAGCCACAAAATAATGTAACTTACCTGCTCCTGATTTTTTCAGAGTTAAATCATGACGCCCACGGGGTAATTTATCCATTGGAACTTGTAAATTTAAATTCGTCTTTTGGTAATCTTGGAAGCGATTTTCACCTAATTTTTTCCCTGCTAATTCCACTGTCGCTATAAAGTTAGGCGGTGTGGGTTGCAGTTGACTATATTCCACCAAAGCGGTTAAAGCTTGGGCATTATTATAACTAGTTTGCCATGTGCCATCCCTGCGTAAAGCCAGCAGACTTTGGAATAGTTTATCGATGATTTCTGGCTGGCTCTTGTTAGCAATAAATAAGCGTAAAGCTTGGGCTTGGGAGGTAGTTTGGGAACTCATCCAACTCCAATTACTAGGTAGACTAATAACGGCTGTACGTCCTGTTTCATAAACATTTTTTTGCACCTGAGTCAAGATTTTGCTAGATTCATCTTGCCATTCTGGGAACTGGGATAGATATCGCGCTAGTTTAATTTGTGTGACCAAATCAAATTTGTTTTGTTGTTGATAAATATCGCTTAGTAAGCTATTGCGTTTATCTCCTAATTCTGCTAAAGCAATTAAAGCATGAAGTTGTAATTGATTTTTACAAAGCTGCTGTTTACAAAAGTCATATTTTCCAGGATTCGCCAGCACTTTTTGTAAATAACCTTGGAGACGAGATATCATCGCCGGCTCTACTAAACCAGGAAATATTTGCTTACCTCTAGCTAAAGATTCACCTACATAAGCAGATATCCAAGGATCAGATTTTTCTTGTCCGGAAAAAGCTGCAAAACCACCGTCACTAAGTTGCAGTTTCAGTAATTTTTCTATTGCTTGATTGGCTTGTGATTGGGGATTAAATTCTGCCAATGGTTGGCTATATTTTTGAGTCAAAGTTTGCAAATTGGCTGCAATTATCAATTGACTCGCTGCTGGTTCTGCGAATGGTAATGCATCATCTGTGAAAACTTGTTGCGCGGGGGCTTTAATTTCTGGAATTAAAGTACTCGCCAATTGAACATCTAAACCTCCCGCTGTGGGAATGGTATTTTTGTCGATATTCAAGGGGATATTTATCTGCTTTTCAGTGATACCAGTTTCCACAACTTGCTCTGTAATTTCCAGCGGTTTAATGGCTAATGGAACTTCAAAAGCATCAGTTGCATTATTTAGCTGTGTGTGAAAGCGAACTTTACTCTCACCTACACTCTCCACCACCATGGGAAAGCGATAAGCACTAGTCGCGGTTTCGGCGTTGGTTTGTAAAGTTGTGGCTGTGGGGTTCTTGTCGCTAAACTTCACCGTACCATCAAGTGTGCCGTTTATGGTGAGATTTCCGGTGGTTCCCGTGTTGTTAGTCACAGACAAACCAGCAAAAAGGCGATCGCCTGGACGGGCAAACTGTGGCAAAATGGCATTAGTTAGCAGTGGTTTAGCACTGATAAAAGTTGCCTCACCATTACCAAACCGCAGATTTCCATCCGTCGCAACAGCCATAACTCGCCATGTAGTCAAGTCGTCGGGGAGTTTAAATGTTATCTGTGCTTGACCACTAGCATCGGTAATCACCGAGCCGTTATAGAAAGCTAAAGCTTGAAAATCCTTGCGGGTGCGAGTATTCGCTAAGTTTCCCGAAAACCCACCACCATAACCCCAACCTTTGGGTTTAGCTACATCTTGCGCTTGAATCACCACATCTGGACGATTATCACTGAAACGGGTGGATATCTGCTGTTCAGCATAAACTGTGTTGACTAAATCTGGTGGGCGATAACCTGAAAGTTGCAATACCGCTTCATTCACCACCATCACTGTGAATTGTCCAGAAGTGGGATTTCCTTGATTATCTTTTAATTCCAGTTTGACAGTTGCTTCTGAACTGGGTGTTAATGATGCTTGCGTTGGCGTAACTTGCACTTTTAAATATTTATCTTGTAAGTCAACTTTAAAAGGTGCAAAACCAATTTTTACCAGTTTATCTAAACTTCCTGGTTCTGCTTGATTTAAACTGACACCTTGACGAACTAATACAGCTTGAACTGCTGCATTTGGTAACATTTCCGATGTGACTTGAAACTGAATCTGTGGCGCGCTTCCTTTAACTTTAGTTACTTTTTGATAAAGTGGCTTATCTTTGACTACCGCAAAATACAATTCAGCATCAGGATAAGGAGATTGCATCAAAACAGTTGCAGTTTCTCCCGCTTTATAGGCTTTTTTGTTCAGTTTAACTTCCAATAAATCCTGTTCTTTAGAACCCCAATATACAGGATTTTCTCCAGTAGCCCAAATTTGTAAATCTGTAGCGCCTAATTCATCATTAGTATTGCTAAAATTAGCTCGGAGACGATAAGAACCAGATGCTGTTGGTGTGAGATTAATTATTTGCGGACTGTTAGTAGATGTCACCTCAGATTGAGCAACAGTTTTATATTCCACCTGATTTTTCGGTGTACGACTCCCCTCTACTAATTGGGTGACACTACTATATTTTATTTGTTGTAATTCTAGCCGTACTCGTTCACCTGTGATTAATTTTCCGCTGGGTTCAGTCACAACCACTTCTACAGGAAAAGCTTTACCAGCTTCCGCAACAAAGTTACTTTTTAAGCCAATTAAACGGCTACTGGGTAAAGCTGTAAAAGTTTGGGAATTCGCCACAGATAAATTAGAAACATCTGCAACTTGCACATCTACTTGATATTTCATCGCATAGGGTAAATCTTTAGCCACCATGATGATTTGACTAGCTTTACCCGCAGCATCTAATTGAGTTTTAGTTTCTAATACATCACTAGTCACATTCGGACTTTCTTCCGGCCAAAACCATTGTCTCCCAAAGGTAAATTCTTCCCAACCTTGAGGAATAAAACTAGTCTGTTGACGAGTGACAAAATATTTTGCTTCTCCACCTTCCACAGGTGCACCAAATAGATAATTACTACTGGTTTTCGCCTCAATCTTTTCGTCAATGAGTGCGAATTCTTTATTTAAATTGAGTTCAACCTTAAAGTTGGGTGGTTTAAATTCAGCGACGCGGAATTCTCCTGATATTTCTTGTCCGTTCTTTCCTTTGGCTTGGATACTATAGTAACCTAAACGCTGATTGTTCTTAATTGGTAACTCTAGAGAAAAAGTGCCAAATTCATTAGTAGTGCGTGTACCTAAAGCTGTTTTTTGTCCATCAGGATTTACTAGCGTTAATTGGTAAACAGCATTTTTATCTTGCTGAATTGTGCCATTTTGTAAGTAGTCAGCAAAGCCCGTTATCCAAGCTTTTTCTCCTGGTTGATATAACTGTCTATCAGAAAAAATCACGCCTCTGGATTCTGGTTTACCTTCCTCCCAACCTGCGTCAATTCCATAACCATAAACACCACTATATTCTTCAGTGCGTGTGAATGCCCAATCTTGATTTTCGCGAGCAATGACTAATAATTGTGGTGATTTTACAAATCTTTGTTGACCAGCAAAACATTTTTGTAAATCTGCATTTTGGATATTTAAGTTTCCGTTTCCATCTGTTTTCCCAGACGCACAAGGTAGAGGTGGTGTCAAAGATTTTGCATCTAATTTTGATTGATAAATTTCTACACCAGCCCCATTAACCGGTGAACCATCACTCAAATGATGAACGCGGATTAAACCTGATTTGGGAAACCATTGCGAAAATACACCCAAATTTGTCAATTGTACCAAGCCATATATCGTTGGTTCTCGCCACAATTCTTTGCCATTTTCCTGATATTTGTTGGTGCGTGCTTGCACTCCATAAGCTAATATACCTGTAGGAGAAGATAGCTTTTCTTTGATGGGTACGGTGATATCAACTGATTGATTTTTCTTGGCTGATATCGGGAAGTTTTGCCAGTTAGCTGATTGAGGTAATAAATCATTGTTATTACCTTTGGGATAAGCAGAATTAAAATAAACTAAATCTGTTGGTTGGATGACTCGATAAACTGCTTTATATTTCGACTCTGGGAGATTTATCGTATTAATATTTAGCTGTAAATCTTTATCTGTGGGGAAGATATGTAAATCAGATGGCGCCCAAATATCACCAGCTAAATCATCTGTTTCATATTTAACTGTGAGGGGCTTACCTAAAGTTTGTCCAAATTTATCTTTGAGATTTTCACCCAGAGTAATTGTATAACTAGTCTCTGGCGCTAAAGCATAAGGATTGATGCTGACAATTCTATCTTCATCGTTGATTTGAACGATGCGAACATTTTCTTTTGGCGCAGGGTCGATTTTAATATTTTCTAAAACTGAATCTGCAACTAGGATATTATTAAATTCTAGTTGGGGACTACCTTTAACAAATCTCCCATAAGCGCCATTTGCATCTGGTTGTCCAAATAATTTAATTCTTTGAAAAGCCAAGGGTGAATAAGTCGCTAATTTACTCACGAACTCTTTGTCACTGGGTAAGTTACCATACGCAGGACGAATTCCCGGAGCAAACTTTAAGCGATAGTTAGTAGCTTTTTCGAGATTTTGTTGCGGTTTAATGTTGTAAATCCAATTACGCGCCGATGAATCAAATTTTTCTAAGGAATTTTCTTCTGGTTGTTCTGCTTTGGCTAAATCAACCTTAAAACCTATACCCTGATTTTTACCTTCGGGAACTAATTGTAGATGTTTCTCTACGGAAGCTAAATCTAGTTCCACATTAGATGTGAATTGTAGCTTCTGTTGTAAATCGATTGGTTGAATATCTGCTTTTTCTACAGGATTTACACCCGGTAAATTCGTCAGCTTGATAGATTCGGTATTAAATGTCCAAGCTAAATCTTGATTTAGGCGATGATTTTTTAAATCCGCTAAACCAGCTTTAAGTGTTACCTGAAACCTTGTTGCTTGTGGTAAGGCATTATCTGCCTGAAATCCTACCATGCGCGGCGTCAAAAATCGGAATTGTCCCGGTAAGGGCGGCTCAAGTTGAAAATTTTGTAATAATTTCTGCTGTTCTGGACTATCCAAACTTTCTACAGGAATCAAAGCCTCTTTAAACCGGATGCGGATTTGATTGAGAGGTTTTGCATCACCCACAGGGCTAATTTGAGTAATCCATTCTGGTAAATTTGGCGGTGGGAGTGGCGAAACTGCTGCTAGTTGTTCTTTCCCTGATTTAATCCCAATTAAATTACACCCTGTGATTACTAAAAAGATTGTCAGGGAGAGTAGGAAATACTTGCAAAATTTGCGAATCATCATTTAATTAATGCAAAATAAAAATTAAGGGAGCCAGTAGTCAGCACTAAAGTGCTGACTACATACTTTTTTTATGGAGCGGATTTTTAGATAGATAACTAATATAGTTTAGTTGTTCCAAAAAAGGAATAAACTTTTTAATTTTTAACAGGTTTTTTTGCACAAACAAAATCAGTTACATCTACATAATTATCCTTGTAGATGTAGTATTAAATGTTTGATATATTTCCTGATGCAACTACACTCGCTGCGTCAAAATTAAAGTAAATTTAATTAGGCAGAGGTTTCGCTGATGAAACTAACTTCACGTTGGCTGATTCAGATTACGCACAAACTGGGGCATCAGATGCATCGCAAAACTAGTAAAATTATCTTGGCTTTGCTGCTGGTGTGCTTTGTGGTGCGATTGCTGCCTTATTTAGCGCCGATTCGAGCTACAGATATTATTCAAAATCAGTTAGCATTGCAGTTTAGCGATCGCCATAACTTACCATTAGGAACTCTACTCACCCGCGATCAAGAGCATACCGCAGTTGTACCCCTAAATCAGGTTTCTCCCCAATTTATCCACGCCATCTTAGCTGCTGAAGATGCTCGCTTCTATCATCATGGAGCGTTGGAGATCAAAGCCATTATCCGCGCTATCAAACAAGCCATTGACACCCGCAAGATAGTTTCCGGTGCTTCTACAATTACCATGCAATTGGCACGAATGCTAGATCCTGTCCCTCGCACCTTCAGCGCTAAGTTACGCGAGGTTTGGTTGGCTTGGCGATTAACAGCGGGGATGAATAAAGACGAAATCTTCTCCGCTTATATTAATCGGCTACCAATGGGTGGTAATATCTATGGTGTAGAAGCCGCAGCCCGTACTTATTTCGACTTACCCGCAAGTGATTTGAATCTTGCCCAGGCTAGCTTACTCGCTGCTATCCCCAACAATCCCACATACTTTAACCCTTATAAACACTGGGAACGTCTCAAGCAGCGCCAAAAATACGTCTTGAATCGGATGGTAAAGGAAGGATATATCACAAATGCGATCGCTCAACGAGTATACACCGAAAAAGTAGTCTTTCAATCTCGTCCCCAGGGAATTATCGCCGCGCCACACTTTTTATTTTGGCTAGCAACCCAGCAACAAAGCAATCATAATTTACCCCATCAATCTTTGCCGATTCAAACGACAATAGATCGACCTCTGCAACAATTTGTAGAAGCACAAGTACAACAAATAATTTCTTCCCTCGCTACAAACAACGTCCATGATGCTGCAGCTTTAGTAATTGACAATCATACTGGGGAAGTTTTAGCTTATGTCGGTTCCCCTGATTATTTTAACGACGCCAAATTAGGAAATAATGATGGTGTACAGGCGCTGCGTCAACCAGGCTCGACCCTCAAACCGTTTGTTTATGAATTGGCTTTAGAAAAAAAAGTCATTCGTCCCAACACCATCTTGGCAGACGTGCCGACCCACTACGCCATTCCCGGTGCAAAACTTTATAGCCCCACAGATTATACTCAAAACTTTCTCGGCCCAGTGCGGGTACGCATCGCTTTAGCGAACTCATTGAATATACCAGCGGTAAAAGTGTTAGAAAAAGTTGGCGTTCATGACTTTTTAACACGTCTGCGTCAGCTAGGCTTTACACACCTCAATCAAACTCCAGAACACTATGGTTTAGGCTTAACTCTCGGTAGTGGTGAAGTTAACCTCTGGGAACTAGCGCGCGCTTACCTGACTATCGCCAAAATGGGACAACCCACAGATTTAGTCACCACAATTCCCCACTCATCCCCGATTCCCCAGGCGCCAGCTTCGCCAACTTGGGCGCTAATTACTGACATGTTAAGCGATCGCCATGCCAGAGCTACAGCTTTTGGTGTAAACTCTGTATTAAACTTGCCCTTCCCCGCAGCCGTAAAAACCGGCACCTCTTCCAACTTCCGCGATACTTGGACAGTAGGCTTTACCACCGACTACACCGTCGCTACCTGGGTAGGAAATTTCAACGGCGAACCCATGCGACAGGTATCAGGCGTTACAGGTGCTGCACCCTTGTGGAATCGGATTATGTTACACCTCCACGAAAATCAAGAACCTGCAGACTTTCCCCCGCCAACAGGTGTAGTGAAATTACCTATATGTGCAGTATCAGGATTCAAACCCACACCAGATTGCACCTCTGTAGTCCAAGAATACTTTTACCCAGAAGACAAAACCGCCTACACACAACAAAATAATCTTAATTTACCCTCAGAATACAACGAATGGCTGGCGAAACAGCCCCAACCTAGTTTTGGCGCTAGCAACTTGAGAATTTTATCGCCTCGTCAAGGTGATTTATTTTTATTGTATCCAGGTGAACAGACGCAACAAAAATTAGAGTTTAAAATAGTAAATAGACCATTAAAGCCTGTAGAATTGTGGCTTAATGGTGAGAAGCTTGCCGCCTCATCAGCTAACTCTTTATTTTGGCAAATACGCCCCGGCAAGTGGACTTTAGAAGCTAGAAGCGGTGCCATTAGCGACACAGTAACTTTCCAAGTGCAATCAGCCACAAGCAAACCCAAGCGTCGGGGCTTTAGTGTCGTCAACTAAAAGTATAAAAAACTCCACCCACGTTCAGAGTTTTTCATTCTTGCTGCTGTGAATCCTCAAATGCGAAAGCATTCTCTGCATTAAATTTCTTCCCTCTTGAGAAATTTGCTCTTTGCCAATTGATGATATAAATTGGTGCACAGTTTTAGTGAAAAATTAACCCATGACAAGTACACAAAATAGTTCAACTCAGTCAGAGAAGATATCAGCGAAGAAAAAACAGTCTTTTCCTCGCCCAGATATTGGTACTCCTCAAGTACCACTCCGCAAGAGCAAGCCGAAACAGCAACAACATGAGTTACTCAGCGATTGGGAACACGCTAGTTAGGTATAGTTAAGTTTGTGGTGTTCCTACAACCCCAGGAATGGGAGGTGGGAATGGGTGGAACAAGGGAGAATACCAATTGACAAATGCCGAATACCAAATCTCGAATGCAGGCTGTACAATCGCCAATAATTCCTGTGGTAGGGGAACTAATTAAAAATTCTCCCGGAACTATCTCTTTAGGACAAGGTGTGGTTGCTTACAGTCCACCAACTGAAGTAGTGGAATCGTTACCTAAATTTCTAGCTGAACCTACTAATAATTTATATCAAGCCGTTGAAGGAATTCCACCATTGTTAACAGCCTTGGCGGAAAAATTGCAGGCATTTAATAAGATAAAAATTAATCATAATAACTGTATTGTTGTCACCGCAGGTAGCAATATGGGGTTTATGAATGCTATTTTAGCAATTACTTCTCCTGGTGATGAAATTATTTTGAATACCCCCTATTATTTCAACCATGAAATGGCAATTAATATAGCGGGGTGTCGTGCGATTTTAGTAGCAACAGACGAAAATTATCAACTGCGTCCAGAGGCGATCGCTCAAGCAATTACCGCCAAAACACGAGCAATAGTCACCGTTTCACCCAATAACCCAACAGGAGTTGTTTATTCAGAAAATGCGCTGCGACAGGTGAATCAAATCTGTAGTAATTATGGCATTTACCACATTAGTGACGAAGCGTATGAATACTTCACTTATAACGGTGCTCATCACGTTTCTCCTGGTGCATTTGCTGGTAGTAATGAATATACAATTTCTCTTTATAGCCTTTCTAAAGCTTACGGTTTCGCTAGCTGGCGCATTGGCTATATGGTCATCCCCCAAAATTTGCTTGTAGCGGTGAAAAAAGTTCAAGACACTATTGTCATTTGTCCACCTGTGATTTCTCAATATGCAGCCCTAGGCGCACTCCAAGCCAAAGCCGAATATTTGCAAGAAAATATCGGTGCGATCGCACAAGTAAGAAAAATAGTACTTGATTCTCTCAAACAAATTCAAGATATCTGTACTCTCACCCCCGCAGAAGGCGCTTTTTATTTCTTCCTGAAAATTCACACCCAAATCGACTCTTTGGAATTAGTTAAAAGACTCATTCGGGAACATCAAGTCGCTGTAATTCCTGGTGGGACTTTTGGTATGGAACATGGTTGCTATCTGCGAGTAGCTTACGGAGCGCTATCGCCGCAAACAGCCCAGAAAGGAATTACTAGGCTAGTGCAAGGTTTACAAGCTATCACATCGTTGGCATAGTACATATAAAGTTTACCGCTTTTTTATGGACATCTTGCATAAATATTTTTTTTGTTTCACGCAGAGGCGCAGAGTCGCAGAGAAGAGAACGCAAAGAATAAAGATGCGCCTAATTATTCCCCATCTCCCCACCTCCCCATCTCCCCATCTCCCTAACTCCGCTGCCAAATTTTAATCGTTTTATCTAAACTTCCACTAACTAACATCTCCCCCGAAGCGGTGAAGGCTAAGGAGGTGACGGTGTTTGTATGTCCTGTGAAGGTAGCTAATAGTTCTCCTGTTTTTAAGTGCCATAATTTAATCGTTTTATCGGCGCTACCGCTGGCGATAATTTGCTCATCGGGACTGAGAGCGATCGCACAGACTTCTTCTCTGTGTCCTGTGAGGGTGCGAATTAATTCTCCTGTCTCTAAGTGCCAAATTCTGATTGTGGTGTCTCGACTACCACTAATCAGTATTTTGGCGTCTGCACTCATCACTAGGGAACGGACGATATGACCATGACCCATGAGGGTGTATGTTGGGGGTAGATCATTTAACGGGATGTCGCCCATGGGGTAAGGGGTACGCCAGACTTTGATTTTGCGGTAGCTACCTGTGACTAGGGTGCGTCCATCTTGACTGAGGACTAGGGAATGGGCGGCTGTGTCATCTAAAGAAAGAGCGATCGCTACTTGGCGCTCTGTTAAATCCCAAAACAGAATTTTTCTGTCATCACCGCCAGTGACTAACATTCTCCCGTTTGGGGTGAACGTCACGCACCTGACGACTCCATGATGTTTGTGCAGGATATCAATCAAATCTAGGGCGCCTACGTGCCAAATCTTGATTGTCGAGTCTGCGCCCACACTCACTAATGTTTGTCCATCGGCGCTAAATGCCAAACAATTCACCTCATCCACTATTCCAGAGAAAACCCAAGGTGACTCTTTTAGTGTTTCGATTAATTCACCCTTGCTTAAATCCCATAACTTGGTTTCTCCGCGGCTACCACTGGCGAGGATGGGTAAGGTTCTGTGATGATTACACTCGATACTGTGGCTTTTGTGTGTTCGTGTGCGGGAGGCGTCGCCCACAGGAGCAGAGTAAGCCAGACAATTAATGCCTCTAGAGTGCCCTTTCAAAGTCTGCCAGAATTCCCAGTCACCGATAATATTTTTTAGGGGATGTTCTGCTGGCAAACTGCGAACAGTTTCTGTAATGTTATTTTCATTAACCGTGGAAACGGCATCTTTTTGATTAACTAATGAGTCTAAATAGCCACTTAACCCTCCTGCATATAATAAGTGATTAGGAGTAACATATAGTTTTGATTCGCCAAACTCAATCTGTTCTGTAGGTAAAAACCCAGTCATCACCGTTTGCTTTTCATAACCTGATTTTCCCGTGGATGGATAAAACAAACACAGAAAAATTAGTAACTGGTGATTTTTTAAATCATCTTGAGTCACTGTCCATTTAATTTTGTTTTTCTTCAGGCTATTAAAGCTTTCTCCATCGGCGGCGTAAACTTGAATACTGAGCATTGGGTTAGCCGCAACTAAATAGGTAAATTTACTTTCGCCGCGCAAATTTCCCTCGTCATCCAAAGCCATATTTTTAACTGTGTCTTGCGGCACTTTTTTGATTAATTTGCCGAGACGTTCAGTCATGATTTGTTCCACGATTTGCTCTCGCAACAGATATTCTTCAGCTTGTTGCTGAAAAAATTTGGCAAAAGGTATGGCAAAATCTGGCGGTTCAGGATATTCGGGCGGGGTAGAGGGAGGGTTTTTGGCGAGGATTTGGGCTTGTTGACGAGATAATTCTCGGAGTTTCGCCATTGACTCACCCGAAAAGGCGACAATTTCACTATGGCAACCTTTGACTTGACTTACTAATAGAGATAAGTCTTGAGTCTTGGTTTTTTTCACACGTTGCAGGAAGTCAGTTTGTTGAGCTTTTAATAAACTAATCCAATCCATTTGCATTAGAGCGGCACACTATTGCATACCTACGGTAAGCTATACCAATGCAATTACTCAAGTTTATAACCTTAGTTAATTAAAATTCAGTAATTTTATCAGTCTTAAAGAACACAGCCGTGGGCATAGGTTCACGGTCAAGATGTACCCAAGATAGAACTTTAACATATCATGAACTGATGCGGTTGAGGTAGGGAAATTAGTTGATATCAGCCCATTTTAACGAACTGAAAGAGCGAGTTACTGTGACGCTGGCAACAGTTATAGTGGCGAGATTTTGACCATAGCGATCGCTAAACAAAAAGGATGAAGTCTGAAGTCTGAAGTCTGAAGTCTGAAGTCTGTAGACGCCTGTAAGGCGGCTTGCCGCAGGCTAGGATGAAATTAATAAACTTGTATATTCAGCGAAAAAAATATGACGCTTGCGTAAATTTTAGTAATGATAAACAGATAAATAGGCGGATTATCCTTGTTATCGGTGTCCGCCTGTGGTGCAAAAAACAATACTATGAACTATTCGATGATGACAGTTGAGCAATGTCTTGACTACCGTTATGTTGCAATCTTTGAATGAGGATGATGCGGAAATTTCATTTTGGCATGGGGAATTGGGCAGGAATTAGGAATTGAGTCGAAGTTCTGCAATCAAGTCCCGGATTTCTTGGGAATACTGGATATTTCCCTGTTGATAATAGAGGTTGGCTGCTGTTTGGAAATCGGCGATCGCTTTTTGCATGTTCCCCAAATGGCGGTAGACGTCAGCCCGGACGATATGGGCTTCAGCCCAGTAGGGTTGCAATTCTAAAGCTTGGTGCAAATCTGTGATTGCTGCTTTGAGTTCTCCTACCAGAAAGTGGCTCCGTCCTCGATTAAACCAGTCGTCAGCAAATCTCGGCGCGAGCAAAATTGCTTGATTGTAATCGAGTATGGCTCGTTGATAATCTTCTAGGGCGTAGTAAGCGTTACCACGATCGCTATAAAATGCGGCTGAGTCGGGGTTTAATTGCAAGGCTTTGGTGTAATCGGCGATCGCTTCGTGATAATCTGCCAATGCGTAGCGGATGGAACCACGGTTGTAATAAGCTTCTGCAAAATCGGGATTGATTTTTAATGCTTGATTATAATCGGCGATCGCTCCTGATGTGTCTCCTAGTTGGCGGCGGGCGTTACCCCGGTTACAATACGCTGGGGCAAAATTCGGATCAATGGCTATGGCTTGGGTGTTGTCGGCGATGGCGCCTGGATAATCTTGCTGGGCTTCGCGGACAATCCCGCGCCCGTAGTATGCTGCTGTTAAGTTACCATCAAACAGCAGTGCTTGGTCATAATCTTTCATGGCGCCTTGGTAGTCTCCCAAGCTGCGACGAGCGAGGGCGCGATCGCAATATCCTACAGCTAACAGGGGATTGAGTCGCAAAAGTCGCGTGCTATCGGCGATCGCTCCTTGATAGTCTCCCAGGCGGCGTTTAGCGTTCGCCCGCCAACCGTAAACTAGATCCAAGGTGGGATTGTGCTGTAATGCTTGGTCATAATCTTTAATTGCTTGTGCATCATCTCCCAAAGCGCTATGCACTAAACCCCGTTCACAATAAGCTTGGACATCTTCAGGATTTAACTTGACAGATTGATTAAAATCTGCTAATGCTTGATGATATTTTTGCAGATGAGCGAAAACTAAACCCCGATTGTAGTAAGCGCCAGCAAAGTTGGGATTAATTTTTACAGCTTGGTCATAATCGGCGATCGCTTGGTGATAATTTCTCAGGGCGTAGTAAGCATTGCCTCGGTTATGGTAGGCTGCTGCTAGATTGGGAGCGAGTTTGAGGGCTTGATTATGCTCGGCGATCGCCTGCTCATACTCTCCCAAAAGATAGTAAACATTACCCAGGTTACTGTAAGCTGCAGCTAATTCTGGGTATAACTGTAAAGCTTGGTGAAAATCAGCGATCGCTCCTTGATTATCTCCTTGATCGCAGCGATTAATCGCCCGACTGTGGTAAGCATGAGCCAAATCTTGATGAATATAAGATGTTAGCTGGGGGTTAATCTGCAAAGCTTTGTGATAATCTGCAATTGCGGTTTCATAATCTCCCAGAGCAAAATAGGCTTTAGCGCGACTGTGGTAAGATTCGGCGAAATCAGGATTGATTTGTAACGCTTGATGATAGTCAGCGATCGCTCCTTCATAATCAGCTAAATAATACCGCGCGTTGCCCCTGTTGTTGTAGGCTGCGGCGAAATCAGGCTTGATTTGTAACGCTTGATTGTAATCGGCGATCGCCCCGCGATAATCTTTCAGTTGGGCGCTGAGGATGATCGCTCGGTTATGGTAAGCTGCAGCGTAGTCAGGATTGAGCTTGATTGCTTGGGTGTAATCTGCGATCGCCCCGTGATTATCCCCTTGAAAATATTTGTTTAATCCCTGATTAAAAAAATCTTCAGCTTGCATGTAGTTTAATTAAATAAAATTTCCGGTATATTCACAGAAAGTATACTCATGCCCAATGCCTGCCATCAAGAGATTAATTATGATCTAGAGATAGGGAAATAGCAATATGTTAAAAGTTTTTGCTGACCGGGGAGGAACATTCACAGATATAGTCGCTGTCACTAATAATCCACAAATTATCGCTAGACTTCTACAGCATCCGCAACGGTTTTTAATTGTTCCTCTTCCTCATCAGCAATGGGTAATAGTCTACAAATTACTTTCAGAAAATCCTGAGCAATATCAAGATGCAGTGATTCAAGGAATTCGAGATATTATCGGTCTTGCATCTCATGAAAATATTCCCGATGCAGCTATAGAAGTAATTAAAATGGGGACAACAGTTGCGACTAATGCACTGTTAGAAAGGAAAGGAGATCGAGTAGTATTGCTCATCACAAAAGGGTTTAGAGATGCATTGCGAATTGGCTATCAAAATCGTCCTGATATTTTTACTCGCCAGATTATTTTACCAACAATGCTCTATGAACAAGTGATAGAAATAGAGGAGCGTTATGATGCTCAAGGCAATGAATTAATCCCCGTCAATCTTACCCAAGCCAAAGCAGATCTAGAAGCAGTTTATCACACAGGAATTAGGAGTTGTGCCATTGTTTTCATGCACAGCGATCGCTATCCACACCACGAACAACAAATAGCACAACTCGCTTCTACAATTGGCTTTACCCAAATTTCTATATCCCATCAAGTTAGTCCGTTAATGAAATTAGTTAGTCGGGGTGACACCACAGTTGTAGACGCTTATTTAACTCCAATTTTGCGACGCTACGTCAACCAAATATCCAGTCAGTTATCTGGAGTTAAATTAATGTTTATGAAATCTGACGGAGGTTTAGTCGCAGCAGCAAATTTTCAAGGGAAAGATAGCATTTTCAGCGGCCCGGCTGGGGGTATTGTCGGCGCAATTAAAACTAGTCAACGAGCCGGTTTCGAGTTAGTTATTACCTTTGATATGGGTGGAACCAGTACAGATGTTGCTCATTTTCAAGGAGAGTATGAACGACAATTAGATGCAGAAATAGCAGGAGCGCGGATGCGAGTTCCCGTCTTAGCAATTAATACAATTGCGGCTGGTGGTGGTTCGATTTTATTTTTTGATGGTTCTAGTTATCGTGTCGGGCCAGAGTCTGCTGGTGCTAATCCTGGCCCTGCTTGTTACCGTCGGGGTGGAAGATTAACAGTTACAGATGCAAATGTAATGTCAGGAAAAATTCACCCGCAATATTTTCCAGCGGTGTTTGGAATTGAGGGGAATTTACCTTTAGATCGAGAGATTGTTGTTGAGCAATTTACCCAATTAGCTGCAGAGATTACCGCTGCTACAGGAAATGATTATACACCAGAACAGGTAGCCTCTGGATTTGTGGCGATCGCTGTAGAAAATATGGCGAATGCAATCAAAAAAATTAGTCTGCAGCGGGGTTATGATGTCACTCAATATACTCTATGTTGTTTTGGTGGCGCTGGTGGACAAGTCGCTTGTTTAATTGCGGATACTTTAGGGATGAAAACGATATTTTTGCATCCTTATGCTGGAGTACTTTCTGCATATGGAATGGGTTTAGCTGATGTGACGGTGATGAAAGAAAGGGGTGTGGAACAGCTTTTAACTCCAGAATTAATTCCGCAATTAAAAGAGTTGATGGATGAATTGGAAGCGCAGGGGAGGAGAGGGGAAAAATCTCCTTCCACAAAACTTTTCAAAACAGAGGTAGACGCAAAGGAGTGCGGAGTTGGTTTGGTGGTGCGAAAGGTGAATTTAAAATATGAGGGGAGTAATTCGACTTTGGCTGTGAATTTTCATGAGGATTTGATGGTGATGCGGCGAGAATTTGCGCGGGAGCATCAAAGCCGTTATGGTTTCATTCAAGTAGAAAAAGTTTTAGTTGTGGAGTCTATTTCAGTAGAAATAATTCAGCAGATGGAGACACCTGAAGAACCGTTAATTAATCGCACTCGTCCTTGGGAGCAGTTACCCGAATATGTGGAGCAGGTGAAAATGTTTACTGACGGAAAATGGTACGATACTCCCGTTTATCGTCGAGAAGATTTACAACCTGGAGATAGAATTTATGGAAGTGCAATTATTGTGGAAAAAATTAGCACAATTGTGGTTGAGCCGTTTTGGAAAGCGATATTAACTCCACAAAACCATTTGATTTTAGAACGATTTTCAAAGGATTGATATTTGTCGTGCTCAAAGATTTAGAAAAACAAATTCTGGTTCTTTCTCCTATCTTTGCGTCTTTGCGCGCCAGTTGCTACAACGGAAGGAACCTCCGCAACGCACTGGCTCGCCTTTGCGCGAAACTAATTCATACGACTAATCAGCAACGCCCAAATAAGAATCCCAAATGCACGCAATTTCTCAACCAGATCCCGTCCGCTTAGAGATTTTTAAAAACCTTTATCAATTTATCGCCGAACAAATGGGAATTGTGCTGCAAAATACGGCAGCATCTGTGAATATTAAAGAAAGATTAGATTTCTCTTGCGCTATTTTCGATGGTTCAGGTTTATTAGTCGCTAATGCTCCCCACATTCCTGTACATTTAGGCTCAATGAGTGAAAGTGTCCGCAGTTTAATTCATCAGCATGGCGACACTATTAAACCGGGGAATTTTTATCTTTCTAATAATCCTTATAATGGCGGAACTCACCTTCCTGATGTGACAGCGATTACTCCCGTTTTTTGGGAAGATAATCATATTTTATCCCCAATTCCTCTTTTTTATGTTGCTGCTCGCGGACACCAAGCGGATATTGGCGGTATTACTCCTGGTTCTATGCCTCCCCATAGTACAACAGTGGAAGAAGAAGGAATTATTTTTGATAATTTTCTTTTGGTAGAAGCTGGTAATTTTCGAGAAAATGCTGTGAGATTCCATCTTGCTGACCATCTCTATCCGGCTCGCAATCCTGACCAAAATATAGCTGATTTTCAAGCACAAATTGCTGCCAATAATAGGGGAGCGCAGGAGTTGCGAAAAATGGTGATTCAATATGGAGTTGATACTGTCCAAGCTTACATGAAGTTTGTGCAGAATCACGCTGAAGAATCGGTGAGACGAGCTATTGATATTTTGCAAAATGGCTCGTTTGTTTATTTGATGGATAATGGCGCCAAAATTCAAGTGCAGGTGACAATTGACCAAGAAAATCGCAGTGCTAAAATAGATTTTTCGGGTACTTCTGAACAACTAAATAGTAATTTTAATGCGCCTAAAGCTGTCACACAAGCTGCAGTTTTATATGTGTTTCGGACTTTGGTGGATGATAATATTCCTCTCAATGCTGGCTGTTTGCAACCTCTAGAAATTATTATCCCGGAAAATTGTCTGTTGAATCCTACTTATCCAGCCGCAGTAGTAGCGGGAAATGTGGAGACATCGCAAGCGATTGTTGATGCTTTGTATGGTGCTTTAGGTGTGATGGCTGCTTCCCAAGGAACGATGAATAATTTCACTTTTGGGAATGAGAAATATCAATATTATGAAACTATTTGTGGTGGTTCTGGGGCGGGAATTGATTTTGATGGAACTGATGGTGTCCATACTCACATGACTAATTCCCATTTAACTGATCCAGAAGTTTTAGAAACTCGTTATCCTGTATTTTTAGAAAGTTTTAGTTTGCGTCCTGATAGTGGTGGAAAAGGAAAACATTGTGGGGGTGATGGAGTAATTCGGCGCATCAAATTTTTGGAACCGATGACAGCGAATATTCTTTCTAATCATCGATTGATTCCACCTTTTGGTTCAAATGGTGGGGGATCTGCAAAAGTAGGAAAAAATTGGATACAACGTCACGATGGAACTATCGAGAATTTAGACAGTACCGCCACGGTAGAGATGGAATCTGGGGATGTTTTTGTGATAGAAACTCCTGGAGGTGGAGGTTTTGGTCAAGTTTCGTGATGTGGTGATGAATTCTAAATTTTTGCTTTAGTTCTGGGGTTGACTAAAACAAGGCGATCGCCTAGGATTGACAACAATCACAGATGCGATCGCTCAACGCACCTTCAAGCTATGATAGTCTCGCAAACTATGCAGCATCGCACTTCAGGTTTTGCATGAAAGTAGCAGTCTTCAGTACCAAAGCCTACGATCGGCAGTTTTTAGCAGCTGCAAATTCTGACCATCAACATGAGTTAGTCTTCCTAGAACCCCGTCTGAATCGGGATACCGCTATTTTAGCCGCCGGTTTTCCGGCGGTTTGTGTTTTTGTTCATGACCAAGTTGATGCTTCCACTCTCCAGATTCTCGCCGCAAATAACACTCGTTTGGTAGCTCTGCGCTGTGCAGGGTTTAACAATGTGGACTTGAAAGCCGCTGCACAGTTGGGTATAACCATTGTACGTGTTCCAGCTTACTCGCCCTATGGAGTCGCAGAACACGCCGTAGGACTAATTTTAAGCCTGAATCGCAAAATCCATCGTGCTCATAACCGCGTCCGCGAAGGCAATTTCTCCATAGATGGACTGTTAGGATTTAATTTAAATGGTCGTACTGTGGGGATTGTCGGGACTGGAAAAATCGGTCTGATTTTGGGACATATTATGAAGGGCTTTGGCTGTAACCTACTGGCTTATGATGTGTATCAAAACCCAGAACTGGAGATGATTGGTGGAAAGTATGTAGAGTTACCTGAACTATTTGCCAATGCTGATATTATCTCCTTGCATTGTCCTCTGATTGCTGAAACTCATCACCTGATCAACGAGGAGGCGATCGCCCAAATGAAATCAGGTATGATGTTGATTAACACTAGCCGGGGTGGATTAATTGATACCCAGGCTGTGATTGAGGGTTTGAAGTCTGGTAAAATCGGCTATCTCGGTGTAGATGTTTACGAGCAAGAATCAGAGCTTTTCTTTGAGGATTTGTCTGGTGAAATCATTCAAGACGACATCTTCCAAAGATTAACCACCTTTCCCAACGTCCTCATCACGGGACATCAAGCTTTCTTCACCGCCGAAGCCCTCAGTAATATTGCTGAAACTACCTTTGCTAATATTACCGACTTTGACAATGGTCGTCCTTGCGGTAACGAGATTCGCCATCAACCGCAAACTGAAGCGAAAGTTTTAGTCAATTGATTATAAAGTAGGGGCAAACGCTTGTTTGCCTTTACTAAACCGTATTTGTATACAGAATTGTTACTAGAATTATCCCGCGAGGAATTATTAGTAAGATTTAGTGATCGATAGGCTTTAATTATCCCGAATCCAGAGAGCTAAACCGCCTCCACGACCACGAGCTGCAATAAAATCTTCTGTAATTATAAAAAAAGCAAAGAATGCCTGTTTAGCTATGGATTGGTGATAAAAATCTTCTGTTTGCACCTTACCAGAGCGAATTGGTTTGTTATAAACTCCACGACCGAACAAGTTAATTTGCATTTGGGTAAAGTCAAAAGCTAATAAATTCTTCTTACCTAAATATTTTGCTGGGCCTGTCAGCTGCAATGACAACGAGCCTACCTGTACTTGATTGCCAATTTCGCCTCTGCCGGAATTATCTCCTAAATCAGCACTAAAAGAAATATGAGCCGCAGCAAATTTGGGTAGATAAAAACCTTTTCCTAAAACAATTCCCCCACGCTGTCTAACTTTGCGAGTACCTGTAGCAAAGCACAATCGCCAATTCCCCACAAGCGACTCAAAGTTATAAACTAACCTTTGCTGTTTCGCGGCTTTTTCTGCTTGTAGCAATGCATCCACTAATAGAGAAGCAGTGGGAAGTTTTCCTTTTTCACCGCGATACGCCGCTACAGCTTGAGATATGACTGTAAGCTCACTTTGAGCAGTAGATGTGACATCAGCCGTCATGGGTACACTCTAGATTTTACCGTTTCTTTCATTGTTGATCATCCAGTAACTTTTCTCATCCTTCGTGTCGAGCTAAAGAATTGTTATACTCAGTAATATCAGTATAATCCCTGAATATTATTGCTAAATTATGGAACCAGTAACATTGACAGCTGTGACAACAGCGATCGCTACTATAGTTTTAACTAAGGCTTTAGAAAAAGCTGGGTGAAGCAGCATTAGAAGAAAGTCGGAAGTTAATCGACAAGCTGCGTCAGAAAAATAAATTGCCTTTATTAAGGTGAGGTGTTGCTAGTGTTGGATGATGTCAGCGACTATGAGGAAGTCAAGCCTTACTAAAACTCTAGTAATATCAAAAAACCCCAGATAAATGCCGATATTTATGTATGGGTATCGGTGTTTATCTGTGGTTTAGTGGCTGCGATGAAAAAGTGAGTAGTGTTTTTTGCTGAATACTCAGTGTGATGTCTGACGACAAGCTGCTCTGTGTAGACGCACTGTTTTTCAGTCAGCTTAGGGGAAAAGCTTATACAGAACCGCCAGCTGCTTGTAACCGAGCGCGAGCGCGTTTGAGCGCTTGGGTGGCTTGGATTTGCGCTTGGCGAGCTTCGCCCTCGGAGCCAGCGCCTGCGCTTCCTGTCACTTGATTGAAAACTGCTTCGGCTTCGTTGAAAGCCGCACGAGCTTGTTCTAGGTTAATTGAGTCGCCTAGTTCAGCACCGTTAACCAGGATGGTCACTTCATCTTCTTCGACTTCAGCAAAACCACCCAAAAGAGCGATCGCTTGCCAATTTTGGTTTTTAGCAGCACGCACCCGTAAAACACCTGTATCCAGGGCGGTCAAAAGTGGTGCGTGTCCAGTGAGGATACCCAGTTGACCGGTGGTGCTGGGTAAAACTATTTCTTCAGCCGGAGCGTCCCAGACAGTTTTGTCTGGAGCAATTACACGAACGGTTAGGGTCATAGAAAGTATGAAGTGTGAAGTATGAATTATGAAGTATGAAGTATGAAGTATGAAGTGTGTAGGGCAAAGCCCTTCAAGAAGGGTAGTTTGAAATATGAAGTTTCATCCTTCATCCTTCATACTTCAGCCTTGATTTAGCCTTTAAGCTTTTCAGCTTTAGCGATCGCTTCGTTGATATCACCCACCAAATAGAAAGCCTGCTCTGGTAAAGCATCTAACTCACCAGACAGAATCTTTTGGAATCCTTTGATGGTGTCTTCCAACTTCACATATTTTCCAGGAGAACCGGTGAATACTTCCGCCACGAAGAATGGCTGAGACAAGAAGCGCTCAACTTTCCGTGCCCGTGCCACAATTAGACGGTCTTCTTCTGACAATTCATCTAAACCCAGAATGGCGATGATGTCTTGGAGTTCTTTATAGCGTTGCAGAGTTGCTTGGACAGCACGAGCAGTGTTGTAGTGCTCATCACCCACAATGTTGGGCTGCAACATGGTGGAAGTTGAACCCAGGGGGTCTACCGCTGGATAAATCCCTTTAGACGCCAAACTCCGAGATAATACTGTGGTTCCGTCCAAGTGGGCGAAGGTGGTTGCTGGTGCGGGGTCAGTTAAGTCATCCGCAGGTACATATACAGCTTGAATTGAGGTAATGGAACCTTCTGTCGTTGAAGTGATCCGCTCTTGCAGTGCACCTACGTCAGTACCCAGTGTAGGCTGATATCCCACCGCTGAAGGCATCCGACCTAATAGCGCGGATACTTCTGAACCTGCTTGTACAAACCGGAAGATGTTGTCTACAAACAACAGTACGTCTTGCTTGTTAACGTCGCGGAAGTATTCAGCTACTGTCAATCCAGACAGACCAACCCGCATTCTAGCTCCTGGTGGTTCGTTCATCTGACCGTACACCAGAGCAATTTTTGATTCATTGAGGTTATCTTTGTTGATTACCCCAGATTCGATCATTTCGTTGTAGAGGTCATTACCTTCACGAGTGCGCTCACCCACGCCAGCAAAAACCGATACACCACCGTGCTGTGTGGCGATGTTGTTGATCAACTCCATCATGATTACGGTTTTACCGACACCTGCACCGCCGAATAGACCAATTTTACCGCCACGTCGATAGGGAGTCAGCAGGTCTACAACTTTAATTCCGGTTTCAAACACTGAAGGTTTGGTTTCCAGATCGGTTAGCTTGGGAGCATCGCGGTGGATGGGTAATTTGGCCTCAGCATTTACCGGCCCTTGATTATCTACGGGTTCGCCCAGGACGTTGAAAATCCGTCCCAAAGTGGCTTTACCAACTGGTACGCTGATGGGAGCGCCAGTATCGACGACTTCTAGACCACGCACTAGGCCATCGGTGGAACTCATAGCCACAGCCCGCACTTGGTTGTCGCCTAGGAGTTGCTGTACTTCTACGGTCAGGTTGATTTCCTGTCCAGCTTCGTTTGTGCCTTTGATGGTCAAAGCGTTGTAGATTTGGGGCAATTTCCCGCCGGGAAATTTTACGTCTACAACGGGACCGATGATTTGGGTAATGTAACCGATGTTTGTTTTTTCTGCGGTGGTGACCATGCTGAGCCTAATATTTGAAGCTATATTTCAGATTGGGTCGTAGACGACATAAGGTCGAGTAATGTCATCTCTCACTGTACCACTGTAGGAGGACATAACACCGTTAGCAATTTCTTAAAAAATAGCTGGAAGGGGAACGGGTGAAGCGGTGTGGTGAATCCGGCGCTGAGTGAGATTTGCAAATATTCTGGGGATCGATAAGATAAAGGTACGTAGAAGCAACTGGCGTCGGTTGCACCGCTTCATTATCAAGTGTCTATCAAGTAAGTGCTTATGAATTTCTCCTTAGCGCGACAATACTTTTACCAGGAGATTCAGCAGCCTGATGAGCAGATTGACTTAGCAAAGGCAGCTTTATACATCGCTCAAGAAGAATATCCCCAACTTGACCCAGAAGAATATCTCAACGCTCTCGATACGATGGCAATGGAGCTACAAGAGCGCTTACCTACTTCTCAATATCCGCTGCGAATTATTCAAAGTATTAATCAGTATTTATACGAAGATTTGGGTTTTGCTGGTAATACTGCTAACTATTATGACCCCCGCAATAGTTTTTTAAATGATGTCATTGATCGGCGCTTGGGGATTCCGATTACTTTGGCGCTGGTTTATCTGGAATTGTCGCGCCGGATTGATTTTCCCATGGTGGGGGTGGGAATGCCAGGACATTTCTTGATTCGTCCCCATATCTCAGATATGGAAATTTTTGTCGATGCGTTTAATCGCGGGGAAGTGATGTTTGCTGAGGATTGTCAGGAACGGCTGGAGCAGATGTTTCAGCAACCAGTGGAGTTAAAACCAGAGTTTTTGGCTACGGTGAGTCATCGGCAGTTGTTGGCGCGGATACTGTCAAATTTAAAGTATATTTACCTGAAACAACAAAAGTTAGAAAAAACTCTGGCTGCGGTTGAGAGAATTTTACTGCTGTTTCCTGGTATGGGTTTAGAATTGCGCGATCGCGGTCTGATTTATTATCAACTCGGTCACTATCCCCAAGCCGTTGATGACTTGCAATCTTACCTAGCTAAAATTCCTGATGCTGATGACGCGGCGATGATTCGGCGTTTACTCAATGAATTACTGTAATTCTTCAGCTACACGTTTGAGGCGGCGCAGTTGGGCTTGCATGTCCTTTTGTGTCCACGTAGCGGCGAAGGTGTTAAAGCCCCAACTCACCAAGGGGTTAGGGATGTGGAATTCAAAGCGGTTGAGTAGAGATGTTCCCTGGGCGACTGGTTGACATTCCCAGCGATCGCGTCCTTGGAAAAATCCCTGAAATTCCCAGACTATTAAACCCGGTTTTCTTTCGACAACTACGCATTTTAATGTGGGTTGCACCAAGGGAATTTGAATGATAAACCGACTTTCACTACCAAGGTCAGTACTCCAAACTTCCCCTACTGGTTCGCAACGCAGAACGGGATTTAACCAACGATGCATCATGGTTAAATCGACAACACAGCGCTCGACCACTGCAGATGTAGCGTTAATTTGAATTGATTGTTCTAAAATTTGCGGCATCGGGGAGATGAGAGAGTGTGGGAGGTGTGGGGGGTGTGGGAGGTGTGGGAGGTGTGGGGGGTGTGGGAGGTGTGGGAGGTGTGGGGGGTGTGGGAGGTGTGGGAGGTGTGGGGAGAAAGAGAATTTATGCTTTCCATCTTCCCACACTTCACCCTCTTCCTTCCTGAGTCACAAAGCTCGATTGCAGAATATAGCAGTTCTTTATCGTATGAGGCACACATTACCTAGTCTCTAGCCCCTAATACCTAGCCCCTAACCCCCAACCCCTAATCTCAACAAAATATACCTGACTAAAGCGAGAAACGATATATTTCTGGGGATAGTTAGGCGCAAATTGAAAAATTACTTAATAAAGTAAAAAATTACTCTTGATAAGAATGTCATAAATGTTTTTACTGGTAAGTTGATAGACAAAATACTCGTGAAGTTACGGGAAGTAGATTGTCGAGAGTAGTTTATTCCCGTAGTTTTGCAAGTGTGATCACCGAAAACTTAACCTTAAATTCCGAAAAACCATGAACATAACTTGGCCAGGAATAACCCAGGTGCTGGAAGTTGCTTTGTCGATGAGGGTGCAGGGGTTGTTGGCAGAATCGCCTACTATACCAACTGATCAGTCAGGGGTAACGCAAGGAGTTGCTGATGTGCGAGGAGTTACTGATCAGCTGTTGGCGTCTACTCCGCAAATTTTGGGTGCCATAGCAATTCTACTCATTGGTTTGTTAATTGCTGTGGTTGTTGCGGCTGTGATTAAGGGAATTCTTAATCGCACAGATATCGATAACCGCATTGCTTCAGGGTTGACAGGTCGTGAGAATACGCTGCAGGTGGAGCGCTTTATTTCTGGCTTGGTTTTTTGGAGCATCATCTTGTTAACGGTGGTGGCTGTTTTAGAAAAGCTAGGACTGCAGGTAGCTTCTCAACCACTGAATAGTTTTCTGAATCAAATTGTCGGCTTTTTACCAAAGCTGCTAGGTGCGGGGATTCTTTTGGGGGTTGCTTGGTTGTTGGCGACTGTTGTCAGGTTGGTGACGGTGCGCGGACTACAAGCTTTGAGGCTGGATGAGCGTTTGAATGAACAAACCCAAGACGATACATCTGGTCTGAGTCAATTGTCTGTTAGTGAAACTATTGGAACTGCTCTTTACTGGTTCATCTTTTTGTTGTTTCTTGTCCCGGTTCTGGATACGCTGGGTCTGAAAGATGCGCTATTACCAGTACAACTTTTAACTACGCAAATTCTCTCAATTCTGCCAAACATTCTAGGTGCAACAGTCATTGCGGTTGTTGGCTGGTTTTTGGCAAATATTGTCCGCCGAATTGTCACTAATTTGTTGGCGACAACGGGAATCGACCATTTGGGGAGTCGGTTTGGACTGTCTCCATCTGTGGGAGCGCAATCTCTGTCGAATATTGCAGGTATTGTAGCTTATGTTTTGATTTTGATTCCTGTAGCGATCGCTGCGCTCAATGCTCTCAAAATTGAGGCGATTTCCGTACCAGCAATTGCGGCGTTACAACAGGTTCTCAATGCTTTACCAGGGATTTTTACTGCTATCGGCATTTTGATTTTTGCCTATTTTCTGGGACAGTTTGTCTCGGATTTAGTTACTAGCATCCTCACAAGTATAGGCTTTAACAATATTTTCAACGTTTTGGGTCTGCCTACACCCAAAAGGGAGTCTGCATTCTCGGAAGACGCAACTACAGCCCCTGCTCCCACCAGAACTCCATCAGAAGTTGCTGGGATTGTGGTTTTAGTAGGGATTTTATTGTTTGCAACTGTGGCTGCAGTCAATATCTTAAATATCCCTGCACTCACAGCTTTGGTATCTGGAATTGTCATTATTGCTGGGCGGATTTTAGCTGGTTTGGTGGTATTTGCGATTGGCTTATTTTTAGCTAATCTGGCTTTTAATATCATTACTAGTTCCGGTAATCCCCAAGCCCGCGTTTTGGCACAAGTGGCGCGGATTGCCATTATTGCTTTAGTATCAGCAATGGCTCTGCAACAAATTGGCGTTGCTAGTGATATTGTCAATTTAGCTTTTGGACTGTTGCTAGGTGCGATCGCTGTGGCTATTGCGCTGGCTTTTGGTCTGGGTGGACGCGATATTGCGCGTCAGCAAGTCCAAGAATGGCTGGATTCTTTCAAAAATAAAGCCTAGTTTTGACGATTTGAGGGGTTAATTTCCTCTATAATCTCGAAAAATGCAGCTTTAGTTCTGGAGATTGCAGAAATTAACTCGGTCATTGCACCTCAGAACTTGAACTTTTAAGCTTTGAGCTTGGATATTTGAGTGTAAAGCGAGAAATTCCAAGTTCAAAGCGAAAACTCTCAGCCTCAGAACTCGACGCTTGTCGTTTCCAACGAAAACTCTCAGCCTCAGAACTCGATGCTTCTTGTTTCAACCGAAAACTCTCAGCCTCAGAACTCGACGCTTGTCGTTTCCAACGAAAACCCTCAGCCTCAGAACTCGATGCTTCTTGTTTGAACCGAAAACCCTCAGCCTCAGAACTCGATGCTTCTTGTTTGAAACAAAAACTTTCAGGTTCTGACCAAGCTAACATAGGAAATATACAACAAATAACAAACAACAAATAACAACTATTTAATGAGTTTTGCGATTGGGTGTGCAGTCTGGGCGTATAAAGGTTGGGTAGGCGAGTTTTATCCTCAAGGTACTCGCGCTACTGATTTTCTCTCCTTCTACAGCCGACGCTTCACCACGGTTGAAGGTAATACGACATTTTATGCTACGCCTAATCAAGAGACTGTCAGCCGCTGGGCTAGGGAAACACCCCCAGGCTTTGAATTCTGTCTAAAATTACCACGAGAAATCACCCATCATGGTTTATTACAGCCCCATATATGTAAAGCTTTAGAGTTTTTGGCACAGATGCGCCCTCTGGGTGAGCGGATGGGGCCCATATTTGCTCAGTTACCACCGAGTTATGCACCGATATTACTCGAAGATTTAACAAATTTTCTCACAGCTTGGCCCAGTGCTGATGCGCCTTTGGCGCTGGAGGTTCGACATCCAGACTGGTTTAAGGAACCGCACGCTAGTAATTTGCGCTGTCTGTTAGAGCAGCTAAGTGTAGGTAGAGTAATTTTAGATTCACGCCCCATCTACCATGGAGATGATGACCCGCAGTTACATTCAGAACGCAGAAAACCCAAATTACCTGTAGAATTCAGCGTTACAGCACCTTTTAGCTTGATTCGGTTGATATCACACCCTGATTTATCAGTGAATCAACCTTTTATGGTCGAGTGGGTAACGCAGATTCAGGAGTGGTTGAATGCGGGAGTGCGGATTTATTTTTTTGTTCATTGTCCCATAGAAGAGCGATCGCCTTCTACAGCGCTTCATTTCCAACAGCTATTAGAACAAAACAGAGTACCAGTTCCACCTTTACCTGGAAATCATCTCCAATCTACCCCCCATCAACTCAGTTTGTGGTAAGGCTGGCTGATGAATTATTCTGTTTCGCCCACTTATCACTAAAACCGATCAAAAAAACATTCATATTTTTTTAAATTTCACAAAAAATATCGTATTTACTGATTACAAAAAGAGTGATAATAGTTCTTGAATTTATTTTTCGATAGTCATCAATCTTTTCTCATCCATATAAAAAAAGGGGTATCACCCCTCTTGGCAAAAGCACCAAATAGGTATGATTAATGCCTGAAAATCACAGCATTAACATACAATTCGTGATGCAGATTTGAACGAGGCTATTTTTTCTAGCACTGACACCGACGGAGGTTGAGATGAGTCGTCTTCTTTATGAAAGCTCAGTTTCTTACAAAGGATATCTCATCATTCCATTTGTTTTTGGCAAAGCAGATAGTTACGAGATTTATTCATATAAACTCTTGTCTGAAATTGGGTATAAAAGCCAATTCCATAAAGCCGATAATCCAGCGGGTATCTATGGCAATAGCATCAACAATATCGTGGAAATTGCCAAAGAGCATATTGATAAAAATTCCAAATTTGTTAGTCAAGAAGATAGATTTAAATCCCGCTTTATCTATCGCCATAACTTAATTATCGTCTTTCAAGAAGGTGGGAAATATTTTTATGATCATTACCCACCAGAGCTATTGAATAATATTGCTGCACCGAAATTATTCAAATCAAAGTATGAGTGTATAAATTGGATTAAAGAAGGATTAGAGGGGCGATATACTCGGCAAAGAATGAGGTAATAGGTAATGGGTGATGGGTAATGGGTAGAGATTCCCTTCCCCATTCCCAATTACCTATTATCAATCCCCAATCCTGTAAAAATATCAAATTTATACAGTTTCCACGTCCAAGGAATATGTAAAGGCGATCGCTTCATCGTGTGGTTTAACTTTCTCAACGCCTTGTTTTAAAATTTCCACATTTAAAGACGTAATTATTCCCTCTATTTAGCTGGCAATAATTATGTCAGAATAGGCAAAAGACCAGACTGGACGCATTTTAAAAAACTCATCAAAGGAGATTTTTAAATCTTTATTGTCATCATATTTTTCCATGTATTCATCAACTTCGTTAGAAGGTAATCCCCACTCTAACAATAAGGTCTTTAACTCAAATTCATCAATATAACCACTTCGATCAATATCTATTTGATCAAAAATCAATCTGCACTTTTCTTCATTGCTAATATTTTTACCCTTGGCTAAACATTCAGTTTTTAAATTTTCTGTTTGTAGTCGTTGCTTAACACCCTTAATTTGCCAGATTTTTTCATAAAATTCCTCAAAAGTGAATTCATCGAAATTTGTATTTCGAGCAATAAAGTTATTAATAAAAGAATCTGGAACTTGCCATTCATGCCAAAGAGTTTTTAATTCAACTTTATCTAAAGTTCCAGTTTTATTTATATCCAATTTAGCAAAAACCACTGCTGCGACTGCTTGATCGTCAAGTTCATGAGAATTGACTGATAAATTATTATTAAGCCATAATTCTCTCGCATCTTCATCAATTAATGTCTGTCTTTGACTTTCTTTTGTCCAACTTATCCATTCGGCACCCGTGGGATTCATAATTAACTTATAAAGAGCATTATATCCAAGGATAAAAAGGATAAAATATAAGTTGCCAGCCACACCTAATACAGAAGGGAATACCAATACACCCGCTGCGAGAATTGCAGCAGAATAAAGATTATCTTTAAAAATTCCAAAAGCAGTAAATACAAAATAAAAGACTCGACACCAAACATATATACTGAGAACTAAAAATGTGTTGATTAACCAAAAACGTGAATTTGGTTCTAAAAGTAGATGAATAGCACTATAAAGATGCAAACCAATAGAGAATATATACCCTGGAATCATTGCGCTCTTGGAGCCAAAAACAATCGGTGTTTGGTAAGAAGATGAGGTAATATGACCAATTATGGCTGATAGTGCCATGATTATAGCGGGTATTTCTGGATTACTACTAAAAAACGCAATCACACCAAAGACAACCTCTATACTTCCGGAAATTACGTGAGTTCTGATTGATAACTTCCTCTTTGGTAGCATGAGAAATTTTGGGTGTGGCGGGGTAGTGTAATGGTAATACAAAACATAAAAATTACAGAGAATTGATGCAGCACAAAGAATTAGTTTTTGATAATATTCAATTTCATCTCCTGTATAGGTGGTATTAAAATAAAAGCAAGCTATGGCATAAATGCTGGCAGGTAACAGTAGTAATAAGTTTTTAAAAGATGCTGACATATTTAGTCTCCTGGTTTCATTGACGAGATTGATTTATTAAGCGAAATTATCTACAACACGCGAAAATATGTGTGACGTCGAAGCGCAACACATTGGTAAACACAGCTAAAATCCTTATTTTGGCTAGATATTCTTATTTTACGTCGTTTTTGTTACTTTTTTACCTATTCTCCAGTAATCGTAGCGTAGTCCACCGCAGGCATCGCTTGAAGAATGTTCAATTGTGCAAATTAATATACAGCCAACTTTTTGGCTTTTTCCCCATCGAACTCACGTTAATTTATGTAACAATCTGCTTTGGTTTGGAGAACTTATGAAGACAAGCTCAACTTTGAGAGCGATATTTTGAGCCATCAGGCATAATCGCACCTTCAAGAAAAGCACTACTCAGTTCATCATCCCTCACTTTAGCGTTTTTGAGATTAGCACCGCTCAGGTAGGCTCCCTGCAGATTAGCACCACTCAAACTAGCATTTTTCAAATTAGCACCACTCAAGTTAGCTTGACTCAAATCTGCACAAATTAAATTAGCATGACTCAGATTAGCACTATTGAAATTAGTTTGACTCAAGCGTGCAAAACCCAATTTTGTATGACTCAAATTAGCACCAATAAGTTTAGCTTGATTGAGATTAGCGTTATCTAAATTGGCATAGTTGAGATTAGCATTAGTCAAATCGCTTTCAATTAAATTGGCGTTAGTCAAATTAGCATGAGAAAGATTAATATCTACTAATTCCGCACCCGGCGCCTCCAAACCTCTCAGGGAAACACCATCTTCATTCAAATCTTGAAGTGCCATAATTCGGGCATAGCTAACTTTTACGCCATGGGCGGCATCTATTATACCCCAGGCTTGATAATGAAATTGTTTACGGCGATCAGGAGTTTCCTTAATGAATAAAACTAGCGCCACCACCAAACTGATAGTATCAGCAGCACCAAAAACCTCGCTTTGTTCTAAAATTTCAACATTTAAAGACATAATTTTTCCCTCTATTTAGTTGGACTGAGAATTAAGCTTACCTAGAATTACACCCAATTGCACAGCCAGCATCCCAACTAACATACTTCCTAACCAATACATTAGAGCTACTGTTGTATTGCCCTTATCTACTTGAGTAAAAGTCTCTAAACCGTAAGTCGAAAAAGTGGTATAAGCACCACAAAAACCAGTAGCGATCGCTAACCGAATTTCCGGTGACAGGTTTTTAAACTTTTGCTCATTTAAAGTGTAAAACAAAGCAATAATAAAACAGCCTGTTACATTAATAAAAAACGTCCCGTAGTAGGAAAAATCTTTGCCAAAAGTTGCTTTGGTTGATTCAGTGATCAAGTAACGTCCTAGAGCACCGGGAATCGCACCCAAAGCGATCGCTATAACAGTGCGAATAAAAGAAATTGGCATTATTAAAAGTCTCCTTAGCAATTAAGTGATGGAATGCAGATTAAGATTTTTGCTCAGATGAATTGCTATAAACCAACAATTATTTGCGCTAAATCACGACCTAATATAATACCAACTACCGCTAAAATGGCACTACCCGCCCAGTAAAAAATGGTGGCTCCCGGCTTACCATTTCGCCACAGCGTCAGTGTATCGTAACCGTAGGTTGAAAAGGTTGTATAAGAACCCAAAAAACCAGTCCTTACCAGTAAATCTATTTCTGGTGGAAATCCTTTAATCCCTTTAAAGAAGGTAAAGAAAAAGCCCATTAGTAAACAGCCTGTAAAATTGATGATAAAAGTGCCGTAAGGAAAGCTTGTACCTATAGCTCTTTTGCAAAATTCAGTCAGATAATAGCGGCTCACAGCACCGGGAATCGCACCAATAGCGATCGCTAGCACAGGTAACAGAGTAACATTTTGTAGCATTTAACGCGCTCCTGATCTAATTACATGCACTGTGATGGAATTTAAATATTAAACTTTTCTGTGAGCCTCATAGTTTTTTTCCTGTGAATAGAATTGTCGAGTTATAACCAAAATTTTGGCTAGAAGTTTTCCTTCCTATAGCCAAATCCATATTTGGTACAAAGACTCTTCAACTGTGTTGACAGTCCTAGAGGCCCACAGAAAAAGACGTCAACTTTATTGAGTGCATGTTGTTGTGCTAACAGACTTTTCTTGGTAAAACCTTACATAATTTTGGACATCACTATCCTGAAGTAGCCGTGCGTCTGTTGGAGATGTCACCCAGCGAACAAGTTAAAGCATTGCGAAATAGAGCGATCGCTATTGCTTTTATGGGCAATCCGCCGGATGAATTAGAACAAGAATTTACAGTTAAATGTGTGAAAAAAGTGCGTATTGTCGTTTTGTTACCCGATACACACCCTCTTGCAAATCTATCCTCAATTAATCTCCGGGAACTAGCATCTGAAAAATTTATCGGTATGTCTGAGGAAACGTTTCCAGGGCGGAACGATCGCATCCGCCATACATGTCGTTGCGCCGACTTCACCCCAAATCTGCATCTGTTTGCCGATAGCCATGCTTCAATGATTGCTCTAGTTGCTGCAGGAAAAGGGGTAGCAGTCATGCCGGACGAAGCACAAGCACTACCTCATCCGCAAGTTGTGTTTATACCGCTCCATCATCCCCTACAATATGCTCGATCTGCTGCCGTGTGGCGGAAAGAAACACCTGCTACATCTTTAGATAAATTTCTCAAAATTCTGTTTGAGGATGTTCAAGAATAGTACTATTCATAATTCGTATCGTGATTGAACCAAATCAATTAACCTGGGTAGTATATGGGTTGTGATGACGGTACAGTAATACTATCCTAATGAAGATTAATAGGTAGTATCTCACTAACAAGTATTTCACTACCAAGCCGCTGTATTTGGGGATGTAAACTCTGTGATGTCTGACAACCAAAGCAGTCAATACTGCAAGCTAAGCCTATTGAGTCCCTTAGCAATGATGGGAGCGATCGTATTATATGGTGATTGTGCTTTAGCCCAAATGATCACAGATGATACCTTAGGATCTGAAAGCTCAATTGTCACGCCTGAAGTAATTAATAATCAACCCGTTAACCGGATAGACAGGGGAGCAACTCGTGGTCAAAATTTATTCCACAGTTTTGAACAATTTTCTGTTTCCACTGGCAGCACTGCTCACTTCAATAATGCTACCAATATCGAGAATATTATTACTAGAGTTACAGGTAAATCTCTATCTAATATTGATGGCGTCCTTCAAGCTAACGGTAGCGCTAATCTGTTTCTCCTAAATCCCAATGGAATTGTTTTTGGCCCTAATGCTGCTCTCAACATCGGCGGTTCATTTATTACTAGCACAGCTAATAGTTTGAACTTTGCAGACGGAACTAAATTTAGTGCTGCAGATTCCCAATCCCCGCCGCTGTTAACAATTAGTGTGCCGATTGGCTTACAATTTGGAGCTGCTCCCGGAACCATCCGCAATCAATCCCAAGCTAGCCTGGGTGGTGCAACTAATAGTTTGAGGAGTCCTGCTGGTCTTCAGGTAAGAAATGGCAAAACTTTAGCTTTTGTCGGTGGAGATTTAAGCTTGGAAAGTGGCAATTTAACAGTTGAAGGAGGACGAATAGAATTAGGGAGTGTCGCCGCTGATAGTTTAGTCAGTTTAAATCCAATTAATCAAGGCTGGAGTTTGGGATATGAAGGTGTCCAAAATTTTCAAGATATTCGATTAATTCCCCAGACACAAACTCCATCTTATGTCGATGTGAGTGGCGCGGGTGCTGGCGATATTCGCGTACAAGGTAGGAGTTTGTTGATGACTGGTGGTTCAAGGATTTTTACTAATACCTTGGGCGCAAAAAATGGTAGTGATTTAATAGTGAATACCACTGAATCTGTAGAATTAATTGGATTTGGCACATCTTTGAGAGCTAGAAGTCGTAATTTTGGGAATGTCGGTGATTTAACTGTCACTACAAGTAAGTTGATTGTTCGAGATGGAGCACAATTAGTAGTTGATAGTTCTAGCTCTGGTTCAACAGGAAAATTGACTGTAAATGCTGCAGATTCTGTGGAACTGCTTGGTGGTTTTAATATTCAATCTCCTGTTCCCGGATTTGTTTTTAGTGGTTTATTTAGCGCTACTTCCGGTTCTAGAGATGCTAGCGAAATTATCATTAATACAGGGAAGTTGGTTATTCAGGGAGGCGCAAGAGTAAGTACACAATCTGCGGGATCTCTTGCTGCTGACAGACGATTTATTCCGGCTACGGGAAATGGCGGAAATTTGAATATCAAAGCTTCTGAGTCTGTGGAGTTAATCGGCGCTTCTACAACTGATCATGTGAGTGGTTTGTTTACTTCAACCCAAGGCCCGGGAATTGCTGGTAACTTAACTCTGATTACAGAGAAATTGATTGTCCGGGATAAAGCCGAAATCAGTTCCAGTAGTCAAATCCCGCAAAATTCTATCAACACAAATCTGGGGAAAGCTGGGGAGCTAAATCTCACTGCTAACTTTGTGCTGCTGGATAACCAAGGAAAACTCAGTTCAGAAACTGACTCAGGTCAAGGCGGGAATATTACGCTCCACGTGCGGGACTTATTACTGTTGCGTCGCCAAAGTCAAATATCCACGAATGCAGGTAGGGCACAAGCTGGTGGAGATGGGGGTAATATCATCATTGATGCTTCTGGTGGCTTTATTGTCGCTGCTGCCTTAGAAAATAACGATATCACTGCTAATGCTTTTTATGGCGCTGGTGGCACAATTAAAATCGATACTATTAATATCCTCGGTTTTGTGAAACGCGATCGCACAGATTTTGTCAGGCTGTTACAAACTGATGAACCTGATTCGCTCACCCCAGGGCGCCTACAAACAAGTGACATCACAGCTTTCTCTCAACAAAACCCTATATTAACTGGCACAATCCAGATCAACATACCCGATGTCGATCCTACTCAAGCATTAGTGGAAATGCCTACAAATATAGTTAATGGTTCCCAGCAAATTTTCACCGCTTGTGCTCCCGGTGGCAAATTTACCAGAGGTTCTCTAGTGGCTACAGGACGCGGAGGGATACCACTCAACCCCACCGAACCCTTGATGAGCGATACTGTCATCACAGATTGGATTACTTTACCAACACACAAGCGCGGTGCAAAAGTTTCTGTGTCTGGAGTTACTACCACCGCCCAAACCAGCAATGATGTCAACTCTCCCACTCAAATAGTCGAAGCTCAAGGATGGGTTGTGGATGCTAGCGGTAAGGTGCATTTAGTAGCCCAAGCTCCAGCGACAACCCCTCATAGTCCCACCTTCGCATCGCCTTCTTGCTTGGGTTAATGTTTTTTCACTGTACAAATTAATCATGATATGCATTGACGACAATCGGTCGTTGATGCGTGCCACTGTAGGGGCACAACAATGTTCATACGTGTCAACTTAAGCCAAAGGCTTATCCCACGGTTATTTTACCCCACCCCGGTTTTGTCTAAAGCCAAAACCTCCCCTCCCCTTGGCAAGGGGAGGGGATTGAGGGGAGGGGTAACGCGGATCGTGATGGTAATTGAGTGAATTAAAATCATGGTTTCACAAGGGTTTCTCGCTTAAGTTGACACGTATGGGCACTGCCGTGCCCTCGCATCTAGCGATATCATTTTGAAGGCTGTAGACGTCTGCAAGGCGGCTTGCCGCAGGCTAGGATGAAATGAAGAAGCTTGTATGATCAGCCTTTGGGCAATTTGTCATGGGTACTTTATTTGTGCTGTGCTGTACTAGCTGTGCGAAAACAATAACAACTGAAATTATTAAGTTTAGGTATTCATATGTTTCTGGTAACTGGAGCCACGGGAGGAATTGGTCGCCGAGTTGTGCGACTTTTACGTCAACAAGGGAGTTCAGTGAGAGCATTTGTTCGCCTCACTTCTAGTTACAGTGAATTGGAACACCGAGGAGCAGAAATTTTTATCGGTGACTTGCGACGGGAACAGGATATTGAGAAAGCTTGTCTGGGTGTGGAGTATGTGGTTAGCGCCCACGGTTCTGATGGCGATGCTCTGTCTTTAGATTATCGCGCCAACATTGAACTGATTAATCAAGCCAAAGCCAAGGGCGTTAAACACTTTGTCTTCATTTCCGTGTTAGGTGCAGACAGAGGGTATGAAGATGCGCCAGTGTTTAAAGCTAAACGAGCTGTGGAGCGATATTTAGCAGCGAGCGGCTTGAATTACACTATTTTACGTCCGACGGGATTAGCATCAAACTTGCTATCATTAGCAGAGCGTTTTCGTGAAACAGGGTTGTATCTGCTCATTGGCGACCCCAAAAACCGCACTTCTGTCGTCAGTACAGATGATTTAGCCAAGATAGTGGTGGATTCTTTCACAGTTGCAGACGCTCTTAACCAAACTTTATCAGTTGGGGGGCCGGAGATTTTATCTCGTGCCGAGATTCCGCAAATTTTTAGTCGCATCTTTCATAAAGAGGCGATCGTGATTAACCCACCATTATTTGCTGTTGATGGTTTACGGAGTGCATTAGGTTTATTTAATCCCCAAACACAACAAGCATTGGGAACTTATCGTACCTTACTCGCTAATGAATTTTTCTCTACTAAGGAAGAAGTCGCCAATTTAGAAAGAATTTTTAACTTCCAATTGGAAACGTTAGAAAGCTTTGTGCGGCGCTATTTGACGGTGTGAATTATTGGGAATGAGCAATCAGATCCTCGATTTCTTTGAGAAGTCGAGGATCTCGCAGTCCGTCTTTTTCCCAGTCTTACTCCCTGGAAGAGGACTAAAGCCCTGACTAAGAACTAGCATCAGTCATCACTCATGAAACGCACCCCTAGTCCCTACCCCCTAACCCCTAGTCCCCTTTCACAACCCTGATGAAATCTTTAATAGCTAATGCTTCTCAAGCGCGTCAGACAAAGCAGCAATTTGCTCAACCAAATGAACAGTTAACTTATGAATTGGGTAAAGCTGTTCAGGAATTACCACCGCTGTATACGAGATTGTTAGCGGGGACGATGAGTGCGATTGTGTTAGGCGCGATCGCTTGGGCGTATTTTTCGGAAATTGATGAAGTAGCGATCGCTCCGGGAGAATTAATCGCTTCCACACAAGTGCGACCAGTGACATCTTTGGGTGGTGGTACAATTCTAGCTGTGAAGGTGCAGGAAGGCGATCGCGTCACTAAAAACCAAGTCTTAGTGCAACGTGACCCTAACTTACAGCAAAGTGATGTCATCCGCCTCGCCAAAGCCACAAAATTAATTCAAGAAGACTTACAGCGTTTAGACGCAGAACGCCTTGGTGTCAAAACTGCGGGAACAAAACTGCAAGATGAACTATTAAGCTCCCGCTTGTTGGATTTCCAAGCGCGTCTAGCTACTGCTCAAGCGGAAGCAAATCGTCAACAAGCGCTGATTGATCAAGCTAAAGTCCGCTTGACTCGATTGCAAGAAAATTTAGTCAACGCTAAAAATAGCTTTAGCAACGCCCAAACTAACCTCGCTAATGCCGAAAATATCAGTACCAAAGTTGATAGTAATTTAGAGATAGCGCAAAAACGAGAACAAAGCCTACGCACCCTCACCACTCCTGGTGCTATTCCCAGAGTTGATTATCTAGAAGCACAGGAGAGATTAAATCGTGCCAATACAGAAATTATTCGAGCTAAAGATGAAGTCACTAATGCTCAGAATAAAATGACCGAAGCTAAAGACAGGATATCATCTTTAGAAAAAGATATTGCTGCTCAATTTCAAGAAATTCGTCAAGCCGAAGCATCCTATCAAGCTGCGCGCAAACAAGCTGAACGTCTAGCATCAGAACGTCAAAGTGAAATTTTGACTCAAATCAATAAACGCAAAGAAGAATTGACCAACGTTGCTGGACAATTAGAACAAGCGAGAAAGCAAAAAGAAGAAGAAACTATTAAAGCGCCCGTCGCAGGTACAATTTATAAAATTAAGGCGACTAAAGGGCCAGTACAACCAGGCGAAGAATTACTATCAATTTTGCCAGAAGGGGAAGAAATCCTGTTAGAAGTAAAAGTACTCAACCGCGATATCGGATTTATTCGCCAGGGAATGAAAGCAAAAATTAAAATGGCGACTTTCCCGTTTCAAGAATTTGGTGTAATTGAAGGCGATGTGGTTCATGTCAGCCCAAATGCGATCGCTGACAAAGAATTAGGCTTAGTTTTTCCCACCAGAATTCGACTGAATAAACATTCAGTCAACGTCCGGGGTCAAGAAATTACCTTTACCCCAGGGATGACAGCTAACGGTGAAATTGTCACTCGCAAAAAATCGGTTTTAACATTCATCACCGAACCAGTAACACGGCGATTTAGTGAAGCCTTTTCTGTGAGATAATTGCAGATTAATTGTTAATTGAGACGTAAAATTTTACGTCTCTACATCTATGCGTGTAGGGCACGGCGCTGCACATTGGTGTCAACTTAACGTGAAACCCTTGTCAAAACTCGATTTTGGATTCACTCACTTACCATGACAATCAGCGTTACCCCACCCCGGCTTTGCTGGCGCAAAACCTCCCCTCCCCTTGGCAAGGGGAGGGGTAAAACGCCTGAGGGACAAAGGTTTTAGCTTAAGTTGACACCAATGGGCGCTGCCGTGCCCCTACGAGTGTACCTCACGTGACCGAGAATTGCTATAAATTGCCGTAACGCAACATGATTCCTGTTTTTTCTGAAGAATTATTGATAGAGTTTTTCCCAATTCATCCCTTCATTAATAGTGGAGACAGAATCGCTTTCGTAATAACGGAATTGCGAACTGAAATTATCACTTGCTGATGTGAAGATTGGTTGGGAAATCACAGTACTATCTTGGTGAATTGAACTAGTTTGTAAATTAGTAGTTGCAGAAGACAAACTATTTCCTGTCATCTCTGCAATCATTTGCTGCCACGATGAGGTATTATGAGAACTCGCGGCGATAGATTGTGTACTATTACCAGCAGTGTTTGTAATAATTTGTCTGATTTGACCTTCAGTGAGATTGCGGTTAGCACTCAGCATCAAAGCCACAACTCCAGCCACGTGAGGAGTTGCCATCGAAGTACCGCTATAATAAGCGTACTGATCGCCGGGAACAGTAGAGTAAATATTCACACCCGGTGCTGTCACATAGGCGAGTTGGCTGAGTCCTGGTTGGTTAGAAAAGTCAGCTATGTTATTGTTCTGATCGACTGCTCCAACAGCGATACCTGATTTATTAGCATAGGCAGCAGGATAAGATACGAAAGGTAAACCATTATTACCCGCCGCCATAACAACAGTAACGCCTTTTTTGCTGGCATAATCGATAGCTGAAGCGAGGGTACTGTTAGGAAAATCGCCACCGAGACTCAGGTTGATGACATTAGCGCCATGATTGACTGCATAATAGATACCATTAGCGATCGCACTATATGAGCCTGAACCTGAATCATTGAGCACTTTCACAGGCATAATCTTTGCACCATAAGCAATACCCGTGACGCCAATATCATTTTTTTCCCCAGCAATGGTACCCGAAACATGAGTACCATGACCATTTTTATCTAATACTTCATTGGTGTTATCAACAAAATTCCAACCCCGGACATCATCAATATATCCATCACCATCATCATCTATGCCATTGTCAGCAATTTCTTTTGTATTAGTCCAGATATTATTTTTTAAATCTGCATGGTTGTAGTCAACACCTGTATCCACCACAGCCACAACAACATCTTGACCTGTATATCCCTTCGCCCAAACTTCCGGCGCCTTGACTAAATCAGCACCCCAATTATTCCCACCGAGATTAGGAACATCAGCGAAGGTATTTTGACCAATACTTTTAGCAACTGCTGTGGCTGCATTCACCAAACCATAGCCAGAAGTGGAACTATAGCCTTTAATATTAACATCAGAACTACTATGCCCACTGAGGCTTAAAATCTGATCATCGAAGGTATTAACTGAAGCAATAGGATTGACATTTAGCCCTTGCTCTGCAAAGGATTGTTTACCAGGGTAGTCAATTGACATAGGTATTTTGTTCGCAAAAAGAGGGACTGGGGGGTAAGGAAAGAGAGATTTTTATAGCTTGACTTTTTCAAACCTTTGCTGAGGAAAGGTTTGAATTGGTGATGAATCCCGGTTTACTTATAATTACTATGAATTTCTATTGTGAAGTGTGGAGTTTATTACAAATAACTTGATAAAAATTGTAGTGATTTAGTTATTTGTTATTGAGAAACTGCTAAATATTCATTGGTGGTGCGTTGCGCTAAGAAAGCGGGTTCCGATGAAAGCGGTACGCAACAACGCACCCTACTAATGCACTATTTAAGGCTAAACATGCGAATACCTATATTTCAAAAATCAAATATGAGTCCTATAGTTTAGGGAAACTACATAGCCACAGCACCTCCAGCCGTAAAGACTTGTTTTGCTGTTAATTGCAAATTAGGAAAGATTGAGGAAACCAATTGATCGTTATTTTGAAACAATCGCTTTTGATACTCATCCTTTACTAACGTACAAATTGTCACAGTAGGCTGCTTGATTTTGCCAATATATTCTCTACCACCTACACCCAAATAATCGACTATCCAATATTCAGGTACACTCAGTAAGGCGTAATCTTCGACTTTTCGGGCGTAGTCATTTTGCCAGTTTGTACTGACGACTTCAGCAATTAGTTTGATAGATTTAGCTGACGTAATTACTGGTTCTTGTTGCCACAATGGCTCATTAATTAGTTGTGTTTGGTCTAGGACAATAACATCGGGACGAAATGCTGTATTTGTTCCTAATAGTTTAATTAAGCAGCGATGAGGAATAAAGTATGGTAAGTCCTGATGATCAATTTCTACATTCAGTTTGCGCCCAATCAAGGATGATACCTGCTCATGCGGCCCTGTTGGTTCCATGTCGATTAATTCCCCATCAATTAGTTCATAATTTTCGCTATCGCCGTACTGAGCAATAAATTCATCAACTGTGATTAGTTTGGGGGCTGATTTTACCATGATGATTTTTCCTCATGATTAAATGACGCAAGTATCCAGCGGGAAAAAGGTAATTGGTAATTGGTAATTGGTAATTGGTAATTGGCCTATTACCCATTACTTATTAGGCGGGCGGCGGTTCATCCCACCCCTCTTGTTGGAGTGGGCTACAAGCCGACTTTCTGTAAAATTATTCCACAGTGACGCTTTTAGCGAGATTTCTCGGCTGGTCAACATCCAAACCGCGACGAGCGGCGATGTGATAAGCCAATAACTGCAGCGGAATCACACTGAGGATGGGAGAAACTAATTCTTCCACAGTGGAAATGGGAATTAAATCATTAAAAATTTCTCCGGCTTCACCATCTTTAACTGGGGTAACACCTATTAAGCGAGAATCTCTGGCTTTGGCTTCCTGGGCGTTGGAAATCACCTTTTCATAAACACTACCAGGAACAGCGATCGCTACTACAGGTACTTTAGCATCCAAAAGAGCGATCGGCCCATGTTTCATTTCTCCTGCTGGATAACCTTCGGCGTGAATATAGCTAATTTCTTTTAATTTCAACGCCCCTTCTAAAGCAATGGGGAAATTAATTCCTCTTCCCAAAAAGATGAAATCTTGAGTTTCTGCAAAGTCATGGGCTAAGTGTTCAATTAAACGTTCCTGGCTTTCTAAAGTGGCTTCAATTTCTTGAGGAATTTGTCGTAATCCGTTAATAATTTCTGTTAATTTCTCGGGAGAAAGTGTCTGACGCCGAGCTGCTAAATCCAAAGCTAAAGCATAAAACGCCATCAATTGAGCCACAAAAGTTTTTGTCGCCGCTACCCCAATTTCAATTCCCGCTAAAGTACTAATAATATGTGGTACTAAATAACCAAGGCTACTTTCAGGGCGATTTGTAATCCCTAACAATCGCGCTTGATACTTATCTTCCTTTCCTTGGCGGCGTTCTTTTTCCATCGCCAAAGCGGCGAGTGTGTCAGCCGTTTCCCCAGATTGAGTCACGCCAATAATTAAGGTGTGAGCAATTATTGGTGATGGTGCATAGCGATACTCAGAAGCATAATGAACTTGAGTAGATATCCCCGCTAGTTGTTCAATTAAGTATTTTCCCACCAAAGCCGCGTGCCAACTAGTACCACAAGCGACGATTTGAATTTGCTCGATATCTGCATAAAATTCTGCAGGTAAACCCAAATTAATCGGTGATTCGATACCTGTGGAACTAAAGTAAGCGTCTAAACTAGCTCTGACCACCCCTGGTTGCTCATAAATCTCTTTGAGCATGAAGTGTTTAAATCCCTGTTTTTCTACCATGGTGGGACTTAAATTCAACAAGCGGGGTTGTCTCTTTAATCTATCCCCAGCAAAGTTGTAAATTTCTACACCCAAAGGTGTCAAGCGAGCAATTTCGCCATTTTCTAAGGGTAACACGGCGCGAGTGTAGGGGACGATCGCAGGTGTATCGGAAGCGCAGAAAAACTCCCCTTGACCGAAACCAACCACCAAGGGTGCTTGTTGACGAACAGCAATTATTTCATCAGGATAGTCAGCAGAAATCACCGCCAATGCAAATGCGCCTTCTAGGTGGTTAATAGCTTGGCGCACCGCTTCTAGGAAAGGAGAAACAGAGGTGGGGTGAGGGGGAGAGGGGAGATGTTGAAGAAATTCAGCGATGAGATGGGGAATGACTTCAGTATCAGTTTCCGAACGAAACTCATGACCTTTTTGTTTGAGTTCGTCTCGTAACTCGCGGTAGTTTTCAATAATCCCATTTTGCACCACAGCAATTCGCATTGCTGTATCTAGGTGGGGATGGGCGTTGTGTTCTTCTGGTTTACCATGAGTCGCCCAACGAGTGTGACCGATTCCAATTTGAGCGGGAATTTCTACTTGTTCAAGTTTGGAACGCAGATTGTGCAATTTACCCTTGGCGCGCACACAATTAACCTCACCCTCCCAAACAGTAGCGATTCCAGCCGAATCGTACCCGCGATATTCCAGTTTTTCCAACCCAGCCAACAAAATTTCTGTTGCTACTTGAGTACCGATGTATCCAACAATTCCACACATTGCTCACACCACTCCGGTTGAGAAATTATAGATCCAGTATAGTTGCTACCATAAAGATGGCATTTTAGATAAAAAAAAGGAGCAAATTGCTCCCGCTCACAGTAATTATTTTTAATGTTCCTAAAAAGACAATCTTGTAGGAGCGGGGGTTTCCCGCCCTACGATGCTAAAGATGCTTGCTAATGAGACACTTAATGGCAATGCAAATGAGAAATTAAAATCAATTCCTCAGTAAGCTAAACCCAAGCTGCGAGTTGTTTCAGCGCCCAGGTAGACCCGGATGCTTAAGAAATCGGTGGGACAAGCAGTTTCACAGCGTTTGCAGCCTACGCAGTCTTCTGTACGGGGTGAAGCGGCTATCTGAGCAGCTTTACAGATATCCGAGGGAACCATCTCCAGTACGTCAGTAGGACAAGCGCGGACGCATTGTGTGCAACCAATGCAGGTATCGTAGATTTTTACGGAATGAGACATTGAAAACAAGCTCCTTTCGAGTGTTCTTCTCTGCGAAGGAATCATAATCAAGGCATAGTTTACCGCAGTGGCTGAGGCGCAGTAATCAAAAGGCTACATAACTTTAAACTATGTAATAAGCACCCTAGAAAAATTAGCCTTTACAATCTCGTTTCCGTCACCTGATTCCCCAATAAATCAGCAAAACCATAGGTGAGCGTTCACTCGGCTAACTTCCTGGCTATGGTTGATAATTGTGAAGATTTATAAACAAAAGCCTGGATGGGAAGATTTGCCTATGGTGGCTAGCTGCTTCAGCCTACCTGCAAGACTGTGTTGCGATATAAGCTGATCAGATGCTAATGATAGCATTTTTTTAATGGGAAGAGGGAACAGGCAACGGCAAACAGTTAATTTTCCCTACTCTGTGAGTGCCTGTTTCTGCCTCAATCATGTTTACACGTGCGGGTCAAAATCAACGCAGCGAAGGTCAGCCAACCCGTTTCGTAGTTTCTAATTCCATGGCGTCGGAAACAAAACAAGCACCACCAAATTTATTTAAAATTGCTCTGATATTCGTCTCTACTGAAGATAATTGTTCAGGAGGAAAGAAAGCAATGACATAAACATTATCTAACATGGTCACATCCAAATCATCGCATAGTTTGTTACCTTTATCTTGACTTGCGACATTTCTAATTACTGTGTGACCCGCTACTCCTGCGTGTTCTAAAGCTTCTAAAATTTTGGCTAATTCAACATAGTTGATAAAAATTTCGATGCGTTTAACTAAGTGCATTATTTTATTTCCAAAAGATGTTAATACCGTAAAGATATAGCGGTATACCCACAATAATATTAAAGGGAAATGTGACGGCTAAGGCAGTGGAGACATACAAACTGGGGTTGGCTTCAGGAACAGTTAATCGCATGGCTGCAGGAACTGCAATGTATGATGCACTGGCACAGAGCACAGAAAATAAAAGTGTATCGCCCTTTGGCATCCCAATTAATTTAGCAACTACCAGACCAATAATGGCATTAACAATTGGCACCAAAATCGCAAACGCAATCAGGAAAACTCCGGTTTTTTTCAAATCTTTGATTCTTTTGGCAGCTAAAAGCCCCATATCAAGTAAGAAGAATGTGAGAACACCATAAAATAAATCTTGGGTGAATGGTTTTAATACTTGTCCTCCATGTTCGCCAGTTAGTATGCCCATAATTAAGCTACCAACTAACAAAAATACAGAACTATTAAAGCAGGCTTCTCTTAATACTTCAGTCCAGGAAATTGAGCGTTTTACTTGTGCGGCTGTGAACACATTGACCAAAATTAATCCGACAATAATCGCTGGAGATTCCATGAGGGCCAGCGCTGCTACCATGTAGCCATCGTAGACTATACCCAATTCCGTGAGGAAGGAACTAGCGGTAATAAATGTGACAGCACTTATGGAACCGTAGGTAGCGGCGATAGCAGCTGCGTTGTAAGTGTCAAGTTTCAGTTTGAGAATGAAAAATGTATAGGTCGGAACTATACACGCCATGATGATTGAGGCGATGAGGGTGAGGATAACTGCTTGATTAATCCCACTTTTGGCGAGTTCCACACCACCCTTAAACCCAATCGCAAACAATAAATAAAGCGAGAAAAGTTTGGGAAGGGGCGCAGGAATTTCCAAATCTGACTTGAGGAAAACCGCCAACATCCCTAGAAAAAAGGCCAAGACGGGAGGATTTAAGATGTTTGATAAGATCAAACCAATGTCCATTTTTAGCGCTCCTCTGCATCTTGTAGTAAAGAATATTTGTGAATTGTTACATAATAACGCAAGTTGCAATCATACATAACTGCTCAAGAATAAAAAGTCAAGTTTTCCAGTCAAAAACTCTTTTTCATTTGCTGCTATTAACTATGTGGATGAATTAAAAGAGTGAGGACTTTAGTCTTTAAAAAAGGGCTTCAGCCCTGACTAAGAACTCAAATACAATATTTTGATATTGCTATTCTCGCTCTCTGCTTCACCAGTTGGAGATGCTGACATCATATTGATTAAAAAATCATCTGTGGCTGGAGCAATTGATATCCTGCATCTTTAATTTTTTGATTTGACACCCAAGAATTGTAAACGCGATCGCTCTCTAAAGAAGTATCCCAAGTAACAGTAGGTAAATTATGGGTTTTAAACACATTATCTAGCAAATCACGACTGCTAAGATGGGCATCGTCTACTAAGTTATAAATTCCTGATAATTGCTGCTCCCGGACAAAATCAATTGCGCCGACAATATCATCAAGATGAATCCAATTGGTGACATCTTCCCCATTCCCCGGACGAGTTGTTCCAGCAGCACGACCAAATATTTTAATCAGTTCTCTACCGGGGCCATAAATTCCCCCTAAACGCAAAATACAAACGCGCTGATTAGCGGTTGCGGCTGATAGTAAAACTGCTTCTGTTGCTTGCAAAATTCTACCGTTGTTATTGCTAGGTGCTGTTGCTGTTTGTTCATCTACAACTGCACCTTTTTTGTTACCATAAACAGCGTAACTGCCTGTATATATCAGTTGTTTAATTGTCGGAAATTCCGGTAAGATTGAGGCTATAGTCTTGGCAGTTTCCAGATAAGTTTCTTCATAGACATTTACACCTTTTGCACCCACACTCAAGAGGACAACATCTTGATTTTGTAATGCTGCTTTGAGTTGTTCTGGATTATTTCCCTGAGCAACTACAACTTTTTGAGCTACAACATTGAGATGGGGGACACGTCCGGGTGTAGTTGTAGTTGCGGTGATGTTAAAATTTTGGTTTTGTTGCCAATATTGGGCGACTGCATAGCCCACATAACCACAACCAATGATTGCAATGTTCATCACTAGATTTTTGACAAAAAGATACTTTTTATTGAACCACAAATATGGCAGACAATCGGGTATATTCTTCCCGACACCCAATCATCGATTAACTATGAATTGCCCCATCAGGCATGATAGCACCTGCGAGGTTAGCACCAATCAATTTTACAAGCAAGCGATCGCCAGAACGAATCCGCGCCCCTGTTAAATCGGCTCCCCGCAAATCAGCACCGCTGAGATCCGCGCCTATTAAGTTTGCGGAGCGCAAATTTGCTTCCCGCATATCAGCTAAAAGTAAGTTAGCTCTAAACAAATTTGCTTCAGATAAATCTGCACCTCTGAGATTAACTTTGTGCATAAAAGTATCACTCAAATTAGCGCCACTCAAGTTAGCAAAACTGAGATTTCTACCGGATAAATCTTTATTGCTTAAGTTAGCGCGACTGAAGTCTTTACCACTCAAATCTGAGTTTCTTTGTACTGGTTGATAAGTGGTTTCCTGTGGTTGTTTTTGTTGAGCAGGTGGTGAGTAAGTTGAAGTTTGGTACTTATTTTTTAAAGAACGCAATTTATCACGAGCTTCATTAATTGCTTTGAGCTTATCTTGAGCTTTTTGTTGTAAGCGGAGATTTTCTTTAGGAATGCGATCAGGATGCCATACAAAAACCAAATCTTTGTAAGCCTGGTTCACTTCTTCAAGTGTGGCTCCTGGCTCTAATTCCAATATTCTATAATACCGCTCCAATTCGCTCATAAGATGTTTTAGTGAACAATCAGCTTAATTATGAGTGATGCTGCCGTCTATCGGCTCAATTCTTTATTAAATCTCTGTTATTTCCTGTAATTTTAGTTCAAATATAATTTGATATTTTTCAGTATAATTCGTTATATTTTTCGCTAATTTTTCAGCATACGTTCATTCTTGGACATATCAGCTTTTTTTGCCAAATTACTTTATTTATATGCTATCTGAATGCATGGGGTAATTTCATATTTCATCTTTCAGTGAAGATTGTCTAGAAATTGTAACAATTAGTTTTGCAGTTTCACTTAATTTGTCAATGATTTTTAACGCCTACCATTTCATATATCTTGACGATATACATCATTAACCTAACATTCAGGCGTCGCTCGTAGCCAGCTTATTTACCTATCCCTTCATCAATTGCGGTTAGAGGAAGCTGAATTTTGCCCGTGTCTCCATCTATCGAGTTCATCATTTCTCCACCGATTTATCGCTCTCAAATATGCCACAACAGGAATTTGATAAATCTCAATAAAAATCCAAACAATAATTGCTAAATGCAACAAAAAAGTTAAGATTGTCCATATTGATGGTAGCCAAGTAATTGGTTCATGTAAATTTGGCGGAAAATTATAAGCAACGATGCCAATTAGGGTGGTGGGAAAAATGATGAAACTGATGGCAGCTAATCCATAACCCCAACCTAATTCCACACCTTCTAATTGAGCTTCTGTCCAGTTAAAGCCGTTCCAATGCCAAATTAGAGGTGGTTGTCTGGAAGGCATTTTTAATTGCTGTTGTTCTAAATTGACAGTGAAAATCTCTTGACAAAAATCACAAGCCATAGTTTCCATTAATGGCATGTGAGTAATCTTACCCACATGACAGACTGGACAAGGATAAACCCCATGATAGTCAAAACGTGTGGTTAAAAGTTTGGAAGCGGGTATCATACGCAATTTCAAATTCCAAAAGATGCAAATTAAAGGCTTACTAGCTGAAAAATTTGATTGAGTAGCAGCAGCATTAGATCAAAGTCATCAAATTTGCAGATTTTTACCGATCAGTCATTTCCCTTACCCATCAGTGCCAAATGGCTGTAAAGTTATGTAAATTCAAGGGTTTCCAGTCTTGATGGGTAGAATAGTAATGAGTTTAACCCTTTTTTGGGTGTCGTGGGGGTCTTGACGCCACCAATCACGTCTGATATTTTGTGTGTGTAGAAGTCTAACCAAATATCTCAAGCGGACACCTTAGACATGTTTCATTCCTACACCTATTTTTATTTTTGGTTTAGAGCGGTTCACCGGCGGTGAATGAAGTTTCCACATGGAAGCCGCCCGGTGAACCGCAGAGCCAACTCTGCGGTTTTTGTTTTTTAAGGAGAATCTGCATCGTTATGACCTATTTCAGTAGCTGGTTTTATGGCTTTTATTTTTGGCCCAGTGCAAACTCCGGGTAAATAGCGTCGTGTCGATAGATCATAACGCGCCCGGAACTAAAGCTTCCGGGCTTTTTTTATGACTAGAGGCGCTGAAGGAAGGATGAAGTCTGAAGTCTCAAGGATGAAATTAAGAAATTTGTACGGTCAGCTTTTGGGCTTTTTGCAATGGGTGGTTTATTTGCACTGTGGTGTACTGATAGAAAATCTTACCATCCATGCCCAATACCCAACACTCTATGCCCAATACCCAATTTTTCAAGAAAATCAAACCATGATTAATGCTAAACTCGCTGCAAAATCTCATCTCAACCACCAAACAATCATCAAACTGACGGATAAAGTTGCTTTCGGTGGTGAAGAACTGGTAATTATTGGTGGCCCTTGTACAGTTGAAAGCCCGGAGCAAATGGAAAAAGTTGCTCAACAGCTAGCTGTAGCGCCTGTACAAGGGTTGCGCGGTGGTGTTTATAAACCCCGCAGTTCTCCCTACGCTTTTCAGGGGATGGGTGAAGAGGGACTAAAAATTTTGGCAGACGTGCGATCGCGCTACAATGTCCCTGTCATTACTGAAGTCATGTGTATTTCTCAAATTGAAATAGTGGCTACCCACGCTGATATGCTCCAAGTTGGTAGCCGCAATATGCAAAACTTCGACTTACTCAAAGCTTTAGGACAAGCTGGTAAACCGATATTGCTCAAGCGTGGCTTGGCGGCGACAATTGAAGAGTTAGTGATGGCAGCCGAATATATTTTGAGCCACGGCAACCCAGATGTGGTACTCTGCGAGCGGGGTATCCGCAGCTTTGATAATTACACTCGCAATGTTTTAGATTTAGGAGCGGTTGCGGCTCTCAAGCAAATTACTCACCTACCCGTAATTGTAGATCCATCCCATGCTGTCGGTAAACGGGAATTAGTTGCACCGATGGCGAAAGCTGCTGTTGCTTGTGGGGCGGATGGATTAATTATTGAGTGTCACCCAGAACCAGAAAAATCAGTCTCTGATGCGCGTCAAGCCATATCTCTAGAAGAAATGGTGAATTTAGTGCATAGTCTCAAACCTATAGCCGCAGCAGTAGGACGCAATATTTCCACAACAACGGGGGCGGGTTTAGAGCCGACCCCCATATTTTGTGTTGCTTAAATCTTCACTAAGAGCGATGTTTAATTATTTTTTCCTTGCGAATATAGTTTGTTTTTGCAAACTAGAACTAGAAAAAAATTCTAGTAATTTGCCAAAATACGCTGGCAGATAAATCATTGTTTTTGGTAATGTTTTTTTTCCAATTATCCATTACCAATTACCCATTAAAAAATTCCTCACCCTTTTGTGGATGAGGAATTTTAATTAACATCTTTATGTCTTTTCTAGCTGAATTTTAGCCAGTTGTAATGAAGCGGTGACTAGGCGCTGTGATGTCGTGTAGCGGTTTTTCGACAGCGCTTAATCAACAACTGGCAATGGTTGGGAGTTAAGTTGAATTAGGAACTTTCACCCGATTCCTGCTTCTTCTTTTTTTATCTCCCCTCCTGTTGATATCTTATTTAAACTCTAATAAAAATGTTTTGGCTGCCAATTTGGCAGAATCTTTTTCGCTTCAAAAGACTGTGGAATCTGGTTTTACAGCCAAAAAGCAAAAATGGTCTAAGGGGTAATACCCCTAATTTTCCTTGTTTGAGAAATGGTAGTAACTTAGTCAAAATTTTCATTGTCACTTATGTAATCTGTTTATTTATTGCAGTTTTTTTTATAAAAAATTCAGTTATTTACATATACTCTATTAATCCATTTTGTTGTGAATAACAATTAATGGATAAAATATTGGAGAAATTTTTAGTAAGTTGTAATTTAGCATCAAATTATTGCTACTTACGAAGTTTAGATAACATGAGCCGATAAATTGTATATATTGTGATACCATTTTCACAGAAAAACGAAAGAAATTAAGTGGCTGAATACAAGGTTGAGAAATAATTATGTAGGGGCGAATACAAATAGGAAAACGCGCATTATACATCACAAATAAGTCTTGGTGGAAAATCGTACCTAAAATTATAGGAAAGTATGATTCAAATTCTTGACTCTACCTTGAGAGAAGGTGAACAAACTCCAGGCGTTTATTTTTCTCCTGAGATTAAATTAGCGATCGCTCAGTTTTTAGATCACATAGGAATTGATATTATTGAAGCTGGAAATCCTGCTGTAGATCGAGAAATTGCTGTAGCGATTACTCGCATTGCTAACGCTGGACTCAAAGCCAAAATAGGCGCGCATTCGCGGTGTCGCATCGATGATGTGAACAAAGCACTAGATTGTGGAATCAACTTTTTAGGAATTTTTTTTAGTGTTTCCCAGAAGCGATTACAACAAGATTACAATCTCTGTTTAGAAGCTGCTATTGCAAGAATTGCTGAAGTCATCACCTACGCAAGAAAACAGCAAAGCGACTTATTAATTAGATATACTCCAGAAGATACAGTCCGTTCGCCAATCGAAGATATTATCGCCGCAGCTAGTGTAGCCGTCCAAGCAGGAGCTAATATCATTAGCATCGCTGATACAACCGGATACACAACTCCATTCCACGAAACCCGCAGCATATCTTATTATGTGAAAACCCTCAAAACAGAATTGGCAAAACTGAACTTACATCCAAAAATAGAAGTTCATTGTCACAATGATCGAGGTTTAGCCTTGGCGAATGCGCTCGATGCATACAAAGCAGGAGCTGATATTATTGACGTCACAGTTATGGGAATTGGAGAAAGAGCAGGAATTGTGGATTTGGCAGAGTTACTGATCAATCTCACAGACATGTTTGCAGAAAAACCAGCGTGGGATCTCACATACTTAAAGAAATTATACGATTTAGTCAGTGAGCATTCCCATATACCCATTCCACCCCATCACCCTATAGTCGGTAAAAATGCGTTTACTCACTATGCTGGTGTACACGTGAAAGCTGTGGCTAAAAACGAAGAACTATATCAAAGTTTAAATCCGGAAATTATCGGTATAAAGAGTAGCTTTGCTTTAGGAATGCAATCAGGATACACTGCGATTCAACTCGCTCTCAAACAAATAGGTAGAAGCGAAATAGCTGAAAATCAAGCTGTTGTGAGCAAAATTCTCCATGAAATTAAAGAAATTGCCAGAAGAGGAAACCCCATCGACATTGAAAAGGAACTGCCCGCAATTATAGAACGTTTCTGCCTTAACCAGATAATTAATAGTGAGATTTGTAGTATTTACAGCGTTTTTCATGTACATGAGGTACACGGGTAGGGGCGAACGGTTGTTCGCCCTTGGAAACGGTTGTTAATAAACTATTTCCGAATCGGTGTACCGCAAGGATAAGTTGCGACTCCTTCAGAAGCACTGTCAGCTACAGATGGCTTTGCTCTAGCTGCTAGATAATCTTTTTGCAGTGTCGCCAATATTTCCTCGCGTCGGTCATACAATCGCTTCAATGGGCGAGGTTGACACTGGTTGAGGACATATGCTGTTACTAACGGTAGAGCGATCGTGCTATCGGTATAACAAACAATAGTGCTGGGTAACTCATCTGGGTCAATCTTACCCCAGCTCACTGCTTCCGAAGGTGTCGCCCCGGATAACCCACCTGTATCAGGACGCGCATCAGTAAACTGAACAAAATAATCATGTCCCCGTTCTTCCAGCCCTAATACCTCGTGGATTTGCGGCTGGGTTTGTAGCAAAAAGTTTTTAGGACTACCGCCGCCAAGAATTACAGCTGCACTTTTACCTTCTCCTTCCCGCGCATTGTAAGCGATCGCAGCTGTCTCATTCACGTCAATTGCTGGATCTAACACCAACTCTGAACCTTCCAACGCCAAAGCAGCTACATTCATTCCAATGGAACTGTCACCAGGGGAAGATGTGTAAATCGGCACGCCATATTCATAAGCTGTCGCTAACAAACACGAGTGCTTCACGCCCAATTGTTTCTCTACTTCCCGGACATACTTACCCAGCAGATAGTGAAACTCAGCAGTTCCCATCCGCTTCTGAAATGGTTCCGCTTGCAGAATCTTACGGATAAAAGCATCTGTTTCTAGCAACACATCATAGCCAAACATGATGTCATAAATCCGGATAGTCCCTTGCTCACGCAGCTTGACATCATCCGCAAACGGACTACCAGCAAACAATTCAAAACCCAAGCCATAGTGCATATCATGATAGAGATTCGCACCAGTGCTAATCATCCAGTCGATAAAGCCGCTGCGAATTAAAGGCGCAAGTGCGGAAACTCCGAATCCTGCTGGTGTCATCGCTCCAGAAAGACTCACACCCACAGTCACATCCCCCTGGAATACATCCCGACTCAGCAGTTGACAGATTTCCCGCAACCGCGCCGAGTTGTAAGCAGTGAAGTAATTATCAATCAAATCCACCACACCGATATCAGTTGATAAAGGTACAGGTGCGATTTTTTGACCCTGCTGTTTTGACATTTTTGCACTCCCGAAAAGTAAACACGCCGAATCTAATGGTAACGAGCTTTCAGTGTTTTCTTGTATGACCTCTGTGCTGATATGAAGAAAGCGATCGCTTTAAACTTTCGCCAAATTAAACTTTTGCTAAAGTCACCATCTGCGGCTGATCCTGATATTTACCCTGGCGCGCTTCATAACTAATAGCGCAGGGTTCCCCTTCTAAAAACAGCAACTGTACCACACCTTCCTGGGCGTAGATGCGACAATCAGCGCTGGAAGAATTAGAAAATTCCAAAGTTAAATGACCCCGCCACGCTGCCTCTGCAGGTGTTAAATTTGCTATAATTCCGCAACGTGCGTAAGTAGATTTACCAATACAAATTACTGTAATATTATTTGGGACTTCGATTTTTTCGAGAGCTACTCCTAAACCGTAGGAATGGGCAGGTAAGATAAAATAGCTACCATCAGTACCCGTATGCAAGGGTGTCGGTTCTAGATTGTGAGGATTAAAATTTTTAGGATCAACTACAGTTCCGGGAATATGGCGAAAAATGCGGAATTCAGCGGGAGAAAGCCGGATATCGTAGCCATAGGAAGATAAACCATAACTGATCACAGGCTGGACTGACGAAGACGCATCCTGTTGTAATTTGCGGATTAAACTTGGCTCAAAGGGTGAAATCATCCCCTGTTGAGCCATTTCGGTAATCCAGATATCATTTTTGATCACAACTTCACAAGTAATTCCAACGAATTTACTAGGATAACGTAAAGCGGTACATTCTTGTCATGGACGATGACTGCGACGAATTTCGGTAATTTGATCTGCCACATCTAGGAGAGATTTTGGCATTTCTGGCCCAGTAAGGATGATATCGACATGGGGGGGGCGGTTGGCGAGGAAGGCTAAAACTTCGGCTTCGGGAATCAAACCAAAATTAATTGCCAAACTTAACTCATCCAAAACCACGAGGGTGTATTTACCCTCACATACTACCTGTTGTGTGTATTGCCATAGCTGTTGTAAGGCTTGGTTTTCCGAGTCGTCTAACTGTGGTGTATCAATGCAACGCGGTAAATCGCAGCGAATCCAATCTAAATTTTGTCCTAGCTGAATCGGGCGGTCTTGTCCTTGTCCAATACCGCCTTTGAGGAATTGTACCACTAATACTGGAGTACCTTGACCAGCAATTCTCAGTGATTGAGCCATGACGGTTGTGAAAAAGTTACGGTGAGGACTAGTGAAAACTTGCACCAATCCTGCCACAGGAGTCAGTAAGCTAAGGGTTGAATTTACACCAGGGGTGTCTAATTGAGCCACCATAGAATTAAGTTTAAAAAATACAATTTATGTGAGCAATTTTACAGAGATTAGCGATCGCTAATTTACCTATATAATCAACATGATTTCTCTGAATGTAGACCTGGAGCAAGCTGCATTCATCAGTCAATAGTCAAGCACTGGGTTGATCCTGAAGTCAAGACTTCCTGGGGTGGAGATTGGTATTTTGTAAACAAAAATAGTCGTAAAAAGGAGAAAAAACCAATAAAGACCAAAAATCATGACAAAAGCTGGATTGAATGACTGAAAAACGCCAAATGTTAGATTTATTGTCTGTTTGGGCAAAACAGAATCAGAAGGTTGTGAGTTTGACAGGACGAGGAGCGACTAGTGGTAAGATTGGTGATTCTGGGAGGTTCAGGATCGGGGAAAAGTACTCAAGGACAAAGGCTTTGTAGACACTTCGACATTCCTTATATTTCTACAGGTGAGATTTTACGGCAAGCGATGTCTGGGGACAAGTCCTCACTCCCCCAGGAAACTGCTTTGGGTTTAGGAAGCAATTCTAGCATTAACAATTTGGGTTATTACGCACAGCCCTTTATAGAGAAAGGCGAGCTAGTGCCAGACGATATGATGATCGAATTAATTCGCACTCAGTTAAAACAACTAGATATTAATAATGGTTGGTTATTAGAAGGCTATCCCCGCACAGCCTTTCAAGCAGAAGAGTTAGATTTTTTACTCGATTCCCTAGGGCAAAAATTAGACTGGGCGATTTATTTACAAGTACCAGAAGCTGTCATGGTCAGCCGTTGTCTAGGGCGATCGCTACCAGATGAACAACCAGAAATAGTCCAGCGCCGGATAGAATTATTTTACGATCGCACTGTCCCCATCTTAGAATACTATGATCGCCGTCGCCGCCTGCTCACCATCAACGGCGACCAACTCCGAGAAGTTGTCCAGCAGAATATTTTGAATCTACTCTCACTCACTTGAAAACTGCAATCAATCAAACTTAAAAATTTTCCCTCTCTAACAAAAAGGTAATCTTAAGGCAGTATTCTAAATAAAAATCTAGAGGCAACTCCAATGGTTTGGCAGCGTCCAGACGGCCGACAACCTTACGAGCTCCGTCCCATCAGCTTTCACACAGGCTTTACCCGTTTTGCGCCCGGTTCAGTACTAGCAAAATGCGGTGACACTCAAGTGCTGTGTACCGTCAGCGTCACTGAGGGTGTGCCCAAGTTTCTCACAGGAACTGGTAAAGGTTGGTTAACTGCTGAATATCGAATGCTACCCAGTGCAACCCAACAAAGACAAGAGCGAGAATTGTTGAAACTGTCTGGACGAACGCAAGAAATTCAACGCTTGATTGGACGCAGTTTAAGAGCTGCGGTGGATTTTGAGCTTCTTGGAGAACGCACCTTAACCGTAGATACGGACGTATTGCAAGCAGACGCAGGCACGAGAACCACAGCGATTACAGGCTCCTTTGTCGCCTTAGCTGATGCAATTTCCCAATTATTGCACCAAAAAGTCATAGAGCGATCGCCCCTCAAGGAGCAGATAGCAGCAGTGTCTGTGGGATTATTGCAAGGAGAACCATTTTTAGATCTCAACTACATCGAAGACGTAGCCGCCACAGTCGATTTCAACGTCGTCATGAACCAGCATCTGGGGATTATTGAAGTCCAAGGAACAGCCGAAGCAGGTAGTTTTAGCCGTCTTCAACTCAACCAATTACTAGATTTTGCCGAAAAAGGCATTCAGCAACTGCTCATCGCCCAGAGAGCAGCCGTCAGCGACTCGGCTGGGGTGATGGGGGGATGGGGTGATGGGGGGATGGGGAGCGTGGGGTGATGAGACTGATTACATTCCCTGTTCCCTAATGCCTGTTCCCTCGCCTAAATGCATAATTTATTTTGCAGAACCAGTTATTAAAAGTTTCAAAAGTTAGAACGGAGAATCGACAGAAATTCGGTATTGTATTGCTGGAAGCCGGCAATCTGATGATAAAGCTATGAACAAAACGGTTGAAGTTTTACCGGATCAGTCAGCGCTGGTAGCACGAGCGCTGGAGTTGATCCTGTCTAGAATAGAGACTGCTATTCAGGAGCGGGGACGCTTCACCATCGCCCTCTCTGGGGGTAGTACACCAAAGCCTCTGTATGAAGCGATCGCTAATCAAAATCTACCTTGGGATAAGATTCATGTATTCTGGGGAGATGAGCGTTATGTCCCCCCTGATCATCCAGACAGTAACGAGTTGATGGCACGGCGGGCGTGGTTGGATCGTGTGAACATCCCCGCAGCAAATATTCACGCTATACCAACCCTAGAAGCTGATCCAGCCCTAGCAGCCGCTAAGTATGAAAGGCATTTGCAACAATTTTTTTCTTCCATATCCGGAGAGATACCCAGTTTAGATGTAGTCTTGCTAGGAATGGGGGATGATGCCCATACTGCTTCTTTATTTCCGCACACAGAAGCGTTAAAAGTACGCGATCGCTTGATCACTGTGGGTAACAAAGACAGCAGCATCCGTATCACCTTTACTTACCCATTCATTAACTCAGCTCGCAGCGTTATTTTTGTGGTTGCAGGTGCTAACAAACGACCAGCTTTAGCTCAAGTTTTTGCACCAGTAGCGGATGATTTTACTTATCCATCTCGCTTAATTCAACCCCAAGGAGAACTTTGGTGGTTGCTGGATGCGGCCGCAGGTTCGGAACTCCCAGCCTAAATTTGCTATCAGGAGTAATTGTGAGCATTTAAAGCTAGAGTTGCTCTTTTATCTAACTTCCCAGTGGTAATTTCCGCCCGGAGTTCTCTCTGCTTGCCAGTAAAATTTTACGGTGATCTTGAACAAAGGCTTAATATCGATGATCGTCTGTCCCAATTGTAATCATCCCAATCCAGACGGCGCTGTCCAATGCGAAGCGTGCTATACACCATTACCAGCGAATACTAGTTGTCCCAGTTGTGGGGCAGTTGTGCAGGCAGATGCTGCTTTTTGCGGTCAGTGTGGTTATCATCTCCGCTCTAGCACCCCGGCGGCGGCGCCAGCAGCAGTAGTAGCGCCAACTCTCGCTGTCGATCCTACTGTCGCAGTAGAAATACCACCTTTAGAAGTGCCTGATCTGCCTTTAGAACCTTTACAACCAGTGGCTGTTTCCTCCCTACCGCCAACAGCAGTCGCCATCCCAGTACCGCCAACTCAACCACCAGTACCAGCCTCAGTAGACCCCGCAGAAGAACTTGAGGTGGAAGCTGTCGTTTTTCAGCCAGAAATTTCTGCACCACCAGACCCCGCACCAGTGGCGCTGGAAGCGGAAGCAACTGTACAAGAGCCAGAAGCAACCGTACAAGAGCCAGAACCAACCGTACAAGAGCCAGAAGCAACTGTACAAGAGCCAGAAGGAGCAGCAACAGTAGGTAACTTCGCTCCCCCGCCTGTGGCGACTGTTTCTAAAACCCAATTGCAGCAGATAACAGCGCGACTCTTCCATGTGCAGAGTGACAAGGAAATTGAATTACCACAAACTTTGTCTGTGATTCACATTGGCAAACCTAATGACCGTATTCCTCCGGATGTCGATGTTTCCGGTTTTCCGAATTCGGAGATTGTCTCACGGATTCATGCAGATATTCGCGTTGAGGGAGGCGCTTACTACGTAGAAGATGTAGGCAGTTCTAATGGTACTTACATTAACAACTCGCCACTGTCAGCAGGAAATAGACACCGCCTCCGACCCGGCGATCGCATCAGCTTGGGTAAAGGTGACTTGGTAACATTTATCTTTCAACTTTCGTAAAACTAGGGGCTAGGTACAAAAAGGCTGAAGTATAAAGTATAAATTATGAAACTAATAAACTTGTATATTCAGCCTTTCATAGATTTGTAACGGGTGCTTTATTTACGCTTTGGCGTATTAAAGATAGGGAATTAGATCATACTTTTTCTTTCTCATCTCCCTAACTCGTCTTGAAACCCCTAGCCCCCAGTCCCTAGCCCCTAATATTTGCAGGAATTATCAGCCATGAGGGAACCAGGAAAAAATTTGACAAACTTAGTCCCCCAACAAGCGCCACCACAGCTAGAAAGTATGGGGTTGACTTGGTTAATTGCAGCAGCGATCGCTACTATATTGCTGTGGCAAATTCCCGGCGGCAACTATATTTTATACCCCTTCACCATCTTGGCAACCTGGTTTCACGAAATGGGTCATGGCTTGATGGCTCTGTTATTGGGGGGACAGTTCCAAAAATTAGAGATTTTTAGTAATGGTGCTGGTGTCGCCACTTATGCGATCGCTTTATCATTAGGCCCTATTGGCCCTGGTTTAGTTGCTGCTGCTGGGCCGATGGGGCCGCCAATTGCTGGCGCTGCTTTAATTTTGGCTTCCCGTAGTTTTCCAGTAGCTTCCCTCGGTTTGAAGATTTTAGGGGGATTTTTGCTACTGTCTACATTAATTTGGGTACGTTCTGCTTTTGGATTTGTGGCTATTCCACTGCTAGGTTTAATGATCCTGGCTATTGCTCTGAAAGCGCCGCGCTGGATGCAAGGATTTACAATTCAATTTCTCGGCGTGCAAGCTTGTGTGAGCACTTACCATCAATTAGATTATCTATTTAGCTACAGTGCTGGATTTCTGGGACTTTCCGATACAGCGCAGATGCAGAAGTATTTATTGTTACCCTATTGGTTTTGGGGTGGATTAATGGCGATCGCTTCTGGGGTAATCTTAGTGCAGAGTCTCCGCATTGCCTATCGTCGAGCCTAGAGGAAGATGCAAGTAAGCTGACCGCAAGCTCAAGCCCTTGGGCAGAGATTAAAAAGATTTTAGGGTTTATGCCTTTGATTCCGGCGATTGTTTACTATCCTCATCTTATTTTAGCTGTGTCAGTCCACTACAAATTGAATTTTTTTTAAATTGGAAATCCCTAATGTGACGAATTTTTAAGATAATATGGGCAATTTTCAGAAACCAAGCGAACTTGGGTGAATTCATATTGTAGATAATTAGTTGCCCGGAGAGGCACAAATTATGAGAAACTCTGAAAGTTGCTCAAATCAAAGTCAGCGATCTAAGTTAGTTAATTTTGCCACATCTTTATTAGCAACATTGACAGTAGCTGCAAGTATTAATTGTGCGAATGCTAATAGTGTAAAAATAACTGCCACAGAAACAGTTACCTCGCCATCAGTTCAACTAACTCAGTCCAAACCAACTATTACTCAGTTACAAACCACCAACACTCCATATCAGGCTGCGGGAATTGATCCTGTAGCTTTGATTCCCATTGTAGTAGTTGGCGGTTTAGTGATATTTATTCCCCTGTTCTTTGGCGGACTGGTGGTCATCGGCGAGCGGGAAGTTGGTGTCGTGGTACGGAAATTCACCATATCTGGGCGTGCACTCCCAGCTGGACGCTTGATTGCTCTTAATGGCGAAGCTGGTTTACAGGCTGATACTTTGGCTCCTGGCTGGCACTGGGGTTATTGGCCTTGGCAGTATTCTGTCAAAAAAGAGTCAGTAATTGTCATTCCTCAAGGGGAAATCGCCTTGATTGTGGCTGCAGATGGCGAACCCAACCCACCAGAGCGCATCCTCGGTAAGGTTGTTGATTGTGACAACTTCCAAGACGCGCGGAAATTCCTGACTCAAGGCGGAGAAAAAGGCCGACAAATGAGTTTTCTCACCGCAGGCACTTACCGCATCAACACCGCGCTGTTTAAAGTGATTACAGCTGCAAATGCTAGTCATCACGATATGAATTCACAACAGTTGCATATTCATGAAATTGCAGCAGAAAAGGTAGGTATTGTTACCACCTTGGATGGTTCACCTATCCCCCCAGGTGAAATCGCCGGACGTGTAATTACTGGACATGATAATTTCCAGAACGGTCAAAAATTTATCGATGCTCGAGGACAAAGAGGTTTACAAGAACAGGTATTATTATCAGGTTCTTGGAATTTAAATCCTTGGTTCGTCCATATTGAACAAGTACCGATGACGGAAATCCCCATCGGCTACGTGGGTGTGGTGATTTCTTTCGTAGGTAAAGAACACGAAGATGTGAGCGGAGCCGCTTTCACCCACGGGAATTTGGTCAACCAAGGGCATAAGGGCGTTTGGGTCGAGCCGTTGTATCCTGGGAAACACCCGCTCAACACCAAGGTGATGAAAATTGAGCTAGTCCCAACAACGAATATAGTCTTAAACTTTACTGAAAGAATTACTGGCAAACACGGTTACGATACGAATTTACGGGCGCTGAAACTGCTATCATTTGATGGTTTTAGCTTCGATTTAGAAATTTTCCAAATTATCCACATCGGCGCTTCAGATGCACCTAAAGTGATTTCCCGCTTGGGTTCGATGCAAAACGTCATTGATCAGGTTTTGCGGCCCATTGTGGGGAATTATTTCCGGAACTCGGCTCAAGAGTATACTATCTTGGATTTCTTGAGTGCGCGCAGCGATCGCCAAGTGGAAGCTTCCGAATACGTGAAATCTGCTTTGCGTGCTTATGATGTCCAAGCGGTGGATTCCTTGATTGGTTTGATTACGCCACCAGAAGAGTTAATGCAGACATTGACAGAGCGGAAAATTGCGGAAGAAAAACGTAAAACTTACGAAGTTCAGCAGCTAGCGCAAACCCAGAGACAGCAACTGGTGCGGGAAACAGCATTAGCTGATATCCAAGAAGAAATGGTACAGTCAGAGCAAAATGTGCAGATTGCTGAACTCAAAGCCCAAGCCGAGATTAAGCAAGCGAATGGTGAAGCGGAAGCAGCCAAACTCCGTGCAATTGCTGAGGCTGAAGGTATCCGCGCTACGGGTACGGCGAAAGCAGAAACTTATCAAGCTGGTGTGGAAGCTTTGGGAACACAAAGTTATACAGCTATGCAGGTAATGCAAATTATAGGCGATCGCAATGTCCGCTTAATTCCAGATATCCTAGTTGGTGGTAGCAATGGCAGCACTAACGGCTTAGTGGATGGGCTACTATCAATGATTTTATGGAATCAAACCGGTAAACAAGGTGAGATTACACCAACATCCGTGCACCCGCAACCGATAGTGAAAACTCAACCAAAAGGACAAAATGGCTTTCCTCCCATAGTGGTTGATTTACCAGGAGATAAGTAAATCGCTAGAATTTGTTAGTTTTTAGGTAGTCAGCACTTTAGTAAGTTTTATTCACTAAAGTGCTATTACCAACATCATATTAATTTTGAGGATTTTACTCATGACTCAAGCGCTAACTAAACTGGTAATTTCAAGATAAATACAAGAGATGGCAAGGGCAAATTTTAACTTGATACGGTTTCTTTTCTCTAGTAGACTTCTTGCATAAATCTTTTTTTGTTTCGCGCAAAGGCGCAAAGACGCAAAGAAAAGAACGCTAAGAGCGACTTTTGCAAGAGGTCTAATCTTGTACCGCAGGAAAAATTTGCTGTTTAACCCAATTGCGAAAAGTTCTGGTTGTGGCGATTTCTCCTTTCTTTTTACTTTCTTGAATAAACTGGGGAATTTCTTTAACTGCTACGGGTGTAAAAGTAGGGCTAACTTCAATTTCTGAGTATTGCCCAGATTCGAGACGATAAATTCGTAATACAGTACCGTTATATCGCCAAAATTCAGGAATTCCCATAGCAGCATAGAGTCTTAATTTGTCTATCTGCGACCGGGAATATTCGACTTCAAGCACCAAATCTGGCGGTGGGTCAAATGCTAAATCTATTTTTTCTTTACTTCTCACCAAAAACTCGTTCTGGATGTAGTAACTGCTATCTGGCTCTCCTCCCCGTTCTAAATCATCTCGCGTTAAGGTAAGAGAACCAACTCGTTTAATTTCTAATCCCAACTCTTCGCATAATACTCCAATAAAAGCCTCAATTAGGCGGTTTGAGTTTTCGTGCGCCATGAGTGGTGTCATAATTTCTATTGTGCCATTGTCATAAGCCAGCCGAGTATTACGTTCTGAACCCATTTCAGTCAGCACGGTTTTAAATGTCTGCCAACTGATATTTTCTAGTAAAACTCTGGTTTCTGCGGGTGTAGCTATCGTCACCATAGTTTAATTCTACTGTGTCAGATTTGGTAGCTGGAGGATAAATTTTATTTTATCATTTCTGCAACAGGAAACAGGTTGAAAAATCTTTTGATGTTGGGATTTAATGATGAATTTGTGTCTGTTAATATCTGGCAATGGCTATACAGTAAACATAGACGAATATTTGAGCAAACAATAACTATTAAATTTGAGAAATTAAAATTTTGAATTTCTTACAAAATCGTTATCGAATAATGAAATTAATTGCGGAAGCAGGATGGTGCAAAACCTTTCTAGCTGTGGATGAAAGTCAGGTTCCACAAATTCCCTGTGTAGTTCAACAATTTGCAATTAAACACCAAAATTCAGAAGCCTTTACCCAAAAAATATATTGGCGAGAACTGCTAGACAAACATCCACAAATTCCCCTACTGCTGGCATATTTTCAAGATGATGATTATTTATATTTCGTGGAAGAGTTAATTTTTGGTTCTAATTTCTCGACTCTTTTAAGGGAGGAGGGAATATTTAGTGAAACTCAAATTTGGCAATTTTTAGAAAATGTTTTACCAGTGATTAAATTTATTCACGATCACCAAATTATTCACCGCGATATTCAACCGAAAAATCTCATCTACACGCCTGCATGTAAAAAGTTATTTTTAGTTAACTTTAATGCAGCTATACTCAATCATGAAATTCACCATTTAACAGAAGAAACTATTATTGGTAGTCCTGAATATATTGCGCCAGAACAAGCAAGAGGAAAAGCAGTTTTTGCTAGTGACCTTTATAGCTTGGGTGTAACTTGTATTCACCTACTGACGCAAATTCCCCCCTTTGATTTATTTGATATTGCTAATGATGCTTGGGTTTGGCAAGATTATTGTCGCCATCAAGTGAGCGATCGCTTGACAAAAATCCTTGATAAACTGCTACAACATGCCCTCAACCGTCGCTTTCAATCAGCGGATGAAGTTATGCAAGCTATGGGTATTACTGATAATTCTCCACCTCAACCGTTCCCCGCTCCACCAGCCCAACCTAAGTGGGAATGCATAGATACCTTCAGCAGCCATGCTGGTTTCGCCACGGGGATTAATTCCCTAGCTTTTAACCCTGATGGTGACATCTTAGCTAGCGGCGATGAGGACAAAATCGTCAGATTGTGGGATTTAAACAGCAAAAAAGTTCTTGCTAGCCTAGCAGGACATAGCCAAGCTGTGAAATCAGTAGCCTTTAGTCCCGACGGACAAATTTTAGCTACTGCTAGTGATGACAAAACCATAAAATTGTGGAATGTCAAGACATATCAACAAATCTTTACCTTAACGGGTCACTCCCGCGCCGTCAAATCAGTGGCTTTTAGTCCTGATGGGCAAATTCTCGCTAGCGGGAGTTGGGATAAAACCGTGAAAATTTGGGACGTCAGAACTGGTGAAGAAATTTGTCATCTGACTGGACACAAATTACAAGTTAGTTCAGTCGCATTTAGTTCTGATGGACGGCTGTTAGCTAGCGCTAGCTTGGATAGAACAATTCGCTTGTGGCAATTACCGCCAGGAGAATTGAAAAACCACCCAGATTGTACCTTGTTAGCGACCCTTGCGGGTCATAGCTGGGCGGTTTTGACAGTCGCTTTTAGTCTTGATGGCAAAATTTTAGCGACTGGTAGCGATGACAACACTGTGAAATTGTGGAAAGTGGACACTGGTGAAGTGCTGACCACACTCTCAGGTCACTCTTGGGCGGTTGTAGCAGTGGCTTTCGCTGCTGACGGAGAAACATTAATTAGTGGTAGCTGGGATCAGACAGTTAAACTTTGGCAGCTGAGTACAGCTACTGAAATTGCTACCTTTTCTGGTCATGAAGACTCCGTGTTTACCGTTGCTGTTAACCCTGTTGCACGACTGATTGCTAGCGGCAGCAGGGACAAGAGCATAAAATTATGGCAGCTTGTATAACAGCAGAGGCGTTAACGGATGGAAATCAAGCGCTACCTGTGAAGGCGACTTCGGGGAATTTTAACTGGGCTTCGGCCATCGGACGGTTTCTACCTTCCTCTTGCCAGTAGTTAATCACTTCTGTTGCTTTATTGAGCAACTCGACACGATCTAGGTCAGTAATCCAGTTTTTTGATTCTAGCTCTTTTTTTAGTTCTTCCCAGGCATCATTTCTGGGCCAAAAGAAGTACTTAGTCAATGGACTCGTACCTTTGCCGACAACTTGATCAACTGCGAGAGCGACGTTTTCGTCTAGCCAAAGAATTTTCAAAATGAACTTGGTCAATCACACCTCCGGGGAGTAACCGGGCATTATGTACAAAGTCAGCGATCGCTTATTCTAACCTATATACCTTACCAGATGAAGTCTGAAGTCTGAAGTCTGAAGTGTGAAAACAAGAAGCTTGTGTGATGGGCTTTTGGACAATTTGTCATGGGTACTTTATGTATCATTAGTGTCAACTTAACGTAAAACCTATAGCCCACAAGGAACTGAAGTTCCTTACTAATAACAGAAGTCATCGTCGGATTACTAAATATGCCAAAAATCTTGAGTCTACTTCAGTAGACTTTAGTTATTAGCCTTGGAATTCATTCCTAGGCGGTTGTGAAAGCCAAAAGATCAGCCATTTCTCGCTGAAGTACCAATGTTTATGTCTGCCGTGGTGTACTGGCATAAATTGCTGTAGATTTTAATTACGAATTATGAATTAGTATGGCTGCCCATTTGCCTCAATCACCAAACACATCTGCTTCACAGTTGTATGAGCAAGATTTTTACCTGTGGACACAAACAACTGTAGAACTCCTCAAGCAAGGAAGACTGACAGAACTGGATTTAGAGAATTTGATTGAAGAAATTGCCACGATGGGTAGGAGTGAGAAAAAAGCATTAAGAAGCAATCTAGAAGTGGTGTTAATGCATTTATTGAAATACAGTTATCAAGCAGAGAAACGCTCTGGTAGTTGGCGAGCCACAATTCGGGAGCACCGCAAGCGCCTCAGACAAGCTTTTGCAGAAAGTCCCAGCCTCAAACCATATTTCGAGGAAATTTTGAGTGAGTGTTATGCAGATGCTAGACTACTAGCTGCTGATGAAACTGAGTTGCAGTTGACTGCATTCCCTGAAAAATCACCATTCACGCCAGAGCAAGTTCTTGATGCTGATTTTTTGCCAGAGTAGAGACAGGAAATTTCCCGCTTCGACAATCTGTAATTCTTTTGATGCCCCATAGCCGATATGATAAAAGCGATCGCAATTTTTGATATTGATGGTGTCATCCGTGATGTGAGTGGTTCTTATCGGCGAGCACTAGCAGATACTGTAGAGCATTTTACGAACCTAGCCTATCGCCCCACATCCCTAGAAATTGATCAATTGAAATCTGAAGGGACTTGGAATAACGATTGGGAAGCTTCGCAAGAGTTAATTTATCGCTACTTTCAAACTCAAGGACAGTCCCGCGAACAATTGCAATTAGAATATCAGACGATTGTCGCCTTTTTTCAATCCCGTTACCGAGGAACTGATCCTGAAAATTGGAACGGTTATATTTGCGATGAACCTTTATTATTACAGCCTAGCTATTTAGAGCAACTTACGCAAGGTGCGATCGCTTGGGGATTTTTCAGCGGTGCGACTCGTGGTTCCGCTACCTACGTTTTGGAAAACCGCCTTGGCTTAAAGTCTCCCGTCTTAGTGGCGATGGAAGATGCACCGGGTAAACCAGACCCCACCGGGCTTTTTGCTACCCTGAATCTGTTAGAAAATACTATTGACAATAATGCGCTAATAGTATATATCGGAGATACAGTAGCAGACATGTACACCGTCGAGAAAGCGCGCAGCTTGAAGCCAGACAGGAGATGGATTGGCGTTGGGGTGTTACCGCCCCATGTCCAGGAAACTGCAGTGCGGCGTGATGCTTACACACAGACGCTTTTAACAGCGGGAGCAGCGGTAGTTTTGAATAATGTGCAAGAATTAACCCCAGCCCAGATTGAGGAATTGTCAAAGCGATCGCCTGAATCAATGTTCTAGAATCTGAGGTGTGGATCAATGGCTGAATGATCGGGAGATAAATCAAATGGCTGCTTTTAAACTGCCTGACGGGCCACAAACTCACCCTTGGCTACAGACTTACCAATGGTTAACTAGTCCTTTAGAATACATGGAAACCTGTGCACAGCGCTACGGTGATATCTTCACTTTGCGAATTGGCCCAGTTTTTACGCCTCAAGTTTTCGTTAGCAATCCCCAAGCGATTCAGCAAATTTTTACCACTGACCCTAAGTATTTAGATTCTGGAGCGCCAGCTGGTATTGATGCGCCCTTATTGGGAAAGCAATCACTACTCGCCTTGGAGGGAAAGCCTCATCAGCGACAACGCAAGCTATTGACACCTCCATTACATGGTGAACGAATGCTGGCTTATGGTCAGTTAATCCGCGATATTACTGAACAAGTAATTACTAAATGGCAAGTTGGCGAACCTTTTAAAGTCTTATCTTCCATGCAAGAAATCTCCTTCGAGGTGATTTTAAAAGCTGTATTTGGCTTGGAAGATGGAGCGCGTTATGAACAACTCAAGGAACTGCTGATTAAAATTCTCAATCCACAGCAACCTTTAGCTTCAGCAATGATGCTGCTCTTCCCACCATTGCGACGAGATTTAGGACTTTGGAGTCCTTGGGGTAGATTCCTAAATTTAAGACAGCAAATTGACGAACTCATCTATGCTGAGATTCAAGAACGCAGAGAGCAACTAGATGCATCTCGGACTGATATTTTATCCTTGATGATGGCAACTCTTGATGAACAAGGAGAGCCGATGACAGATGTCGAGTTGCGTGATGAGTTGATTACTCTGTTAGTGGCTGGTCATGAGACTACTGCAACTTCCCTAGCATGGGCTTTATACTGGGTTCACCATCAGCCAGAAGTACGTGAGCAACTGCTGCAAGAGTTGGATGCATTGGGTGAAAATCCTGACCCTAACGCCATTTTTAAAACACCCTATTTAAACGCTGTTTGCTGTGAAACACTGCGCCTGTATCCAGTGGCGATGTTGGTCTTAAGTCGTTTGGTGAAATCGCCATTAGAAATTATGGGCTACGAGTTATCACCGGGAACTTTGGTGATTCCCTGTGTTTATTTGACTCATCATCGAGAAGATTTATATCCTAACTCGAAGCACTTTCGGCCAGAACGGTTTCTGGAACGGCAATTTACGACTTCTGAATTTTTGCCCTTTGGTGGCGGTAATCGTCGCTGTATTGGCATGGCTTTTGCGCTGTTTGAGATGAAACTGGTGTTGGCGACGGTGCTGTCTCGTTGGGAAATGCAAGTAGCTGAGGACAAACCTGTACAACCAGCACGCAAGGGTGCATTATTGGGGCCGAAGGGCGGTATACAGATGGTGGTGACTGGAAAACGTGACCAAAATCAGCAACTTTTACCAGCGAGTTCTAGTCCAGTAAGTTTCTAAGCCAGCACAGGCTGTCTTGTAGACACAGCCTGTTCCACAATATCAGCAGCGCGACTTACCCCACCGGCTCGTTGAATCGCCGCTTGTAACCTCAGTGCATTCTGTTTGTAACCATCTTCTATCAACACCTTTTGTATCGCATCTCGCAACTTGGGAACACTGAGACGCTTCAGAGGAACTATTTCACCAGCACCAGTCCAAACTATACGCGCTGCTACTCCTGGTTGGTCATTGATGATGGGAATAGCCACTATTGGTACACCGTTGCTCAAAGATTCTAAAGTGGTATTCAAACCTGCGTGGGTGATGGTTAAAGTAGCTTTTTGCAGTAATTCTAATTGGGGCGCGTAACCAACAACTATCGGATTTCCTGGTAAATTTGGCAAAACCTCTGGACTAGCAGAACCACCCAAAGAAATTACTAACTGAGCATCCAAACCGTTACAAGCTTCTGCAATACTCTTGAAAACTGGCAATAGGCGATTTAGTATGGTTCCCATTGAGGCATAAATTAAAGGTTTCCCCGTTAACTTTTCAAAGGGGAAAGATATCGGCTTTCTGGTAGTTGCGTTGTGGTAAGGCCCGGTGAAATGGAAACATTTCGGTAAATTCTCTCTGGGAAATTCCAACTCAGCAGGCTGTTGACTAATTTGAGCGAGTTGGGAATATCTATCATTGGGGTTTGAATGGGGGGATAAGTTCCACTTTCGGCGATATTCGTTGATTACTTCTGTGACTGGTTGTCCAGCGCGACTTAGTAATGAGTAACCAAATCGATTGCGTAGCCGTGCCAAAGTACTAGGGCTATAGTTCCAAGGTGTGTTAAAAGGTGGAATATTGATATCCCTATTCAGTACTACTGCACTACATACTGTAACGAAGGGAATGCCAAGAAATTCTGCTACGCTTCCTCCCTCTGGAGAAATTTGGTCTACTAACAGCGCTTCTATACCTGCTTCTTTAATTGCTTGTGGGGCTTCCTGAAGGAATATTGTAGCTATGCTTCGTATCCAAGCGATCGTATGTCGCAATGCAGCTAATCCGCTGAGTTGTCCTAACTCAGTAAAAAATTGTGTCATTCCTCCCTGAGGAAATTCAGACTTACCTATGGCTCGAAATTCTATTCCTGCTGCTAGTGTACTTGGTTGAGCATCAAGTATCCCCACTAGGGTGACGCGATGACCGCGCTGTTGCAGTTCTTTCCCTAAAGGCAACATTGTATTAAGGTGGCCGGTTGTTGCGGGACAAATGAGTCCAAAATGAGTCATGGTAAATTCACTTAGTTCTGAAAACAAAACTAAGGCAAAAATACCCCTGCAGTAAATCTCTCTCTTGGGGAGTTGAAAAAATTATCTAAAAGTGCATTCACTTGACGAATTGAGACTAAACGTTCGTAGTCAGCACTTTAGTGCTTTCATATTCGAGGACTAAAGTCCTCACTACGAAATAACATCCGTCATAACTAATGCGACAGACCACTAGTTTAATACAGCGCCAATTTGCAAAATTTGTTCAGCATTCAAGTTTAATTCTGGGAAAGCGGGTGAGATGAGGCGATCGCCACCCAGGAACTGCTGCACTTGGTATTCTCCCTCAACTAAGGAATACACTGAGATGGTTGGTTGTTTGGGATTACCGATAAACCGTCTACCGCCCAAAGCTGCATAATCTACTATCCAGTATTCTTTTATCCCTACTGCTTCATAGTCAGCGGCTTTTTTTAAATAATCATCTCTCCAGTTAGTACTAACCACTTCAATTACTAAAGGAATTGATTCACCTTGGCTAACAGTGGATTCTTTTTTCCAAAGTGGTTCATTGACTAAATGAGGACGATTTAATATCAAGACATCAGGTGAATAAGCTGATTCACCTGACAATGGTTTGATAAACGCTGTTTTGGGAATAAAGTAAGGTAATTTTAAGCGTTTATATTCTGTAACTATTTCTCCAATTAAAAATCCCACAATTTCCTCATGGTCGCCTGTTGGTGGAGCCATTTTAACAATTACTCCGTCGTGTAGTTCATAGCGTTGTGGCGAATTTTCTGGATAGGATTCGATAAATTCGGCGAATGTTACTAGTTTATGTAAGGCTTGCATCACAATTTATCACTCCCATTGGTCGTTTGATGACGGGTTGGAAAAATTCTCTAAATGCACTTACTGAAGTTTCAAGAATTTATCTAAAGCTGTGACTAAACTAGGCGGCCAGCGGCGGATATTTGCTACCCAGTCGAGGTCTTTGTAACGGTTATCTAATCCGTAGGCTCCGACCCAGTTGCTTTCGGCTTCCCCTTTTTGTCCACCTACCCAGTATGCAGCAGTGAGGGCGGCGCGGACATCAGCAAAGTTGGGATATTTGCGGACGATGTTTCGCATTTCGCGGATGGCTTTGTCAGTTTTGCCGGTTTCGTAGAGAGCAACTGCGTAATTGGCGCGAGCAAAGGCAAAATTAGGAGCGATCGCAAAGGATTTCTGATAATCTATGATGGCTTCATCCCATTTTCCTAATCCGGCTTTAGCGTTGCCGCGATTGTTATAAGCCATGGCATCATTGGGATCTAATTCTAGAACATAATTATAATCAGCGATCGCATCTTCCCATTTTCCTAAACCCTCTAAGGCTGTACCCCGATTCAAATAAGGGTCGGTAACATTCGGCGCTAGTTCAATCGCTTTGTTGTAATCTGTCAGCGCTGCTTGTAACTTGTTCTGACTTACCCGCGAATTTCCTCGATTACTCCACGCCCCAGCATTCGTGGGAAACTGTTCAATAATTTGTGTCCAGTAGCCTTCCGCTGTCGCAAAATCACCTTCATTTGTCGCCGCAAAAGCTTTATTCGCCCACTCATTTCCTTGTTGTAACTGTTCTTGAGTCAAGCTAGGTGCTGCTGATAGCGCCACAACTGGCTTACCCCAACCAAATACAAGTAACAAACTCAGGAGAATACTAATTAATTTCATCATTGGATTTGTAGGAGGAGTGTGGGAGGGGTGGGGAGGTGGGGGGGTGGGGAGGTGGGGGGATGGGGAGGTGTGGGAGGTGTGGGGGGTGTGGGAAGCTTTGGGTTTTGAGCAGGATGTTTTGAGTTCTGAAATCCAAGTTTCAGGCTCAAAGGCTGACGCTTGAGGCTCAAAGGCTGACGCTTGAGGCTCAAAGGCTCAAGCTTCAGGCTCAAAGGCTGACACTTGAGGCTCAAAGGCTCAAGCTTGAGGCTCAAAGGCTGACGCTTCAGGTTCAGAAGCTCAAGCTTCAGGTTCAAAGGCTCAAGCTTCAGGCTCAAAGGCTGACACTTGAGGTTCAAAGGCTCAAGCTTCAGGTTCAGAAGCTCAATCTTTAATCCCCATCACCCCATCACCCCATCACCCCACCTCCCCATCACCCATTCCCCATTTTGACTACAACAAAGATAGCTGCTCATTGGGCTGATGGAAACCCAAATGTTTATATGCTGCTTTTGTCGCTACTCTACCACGGGGAGTCCGGCTTAAATAACCAATCTGCATTAAATAAGGCTCGTAAACTTCCTCAATAGTTTGGGTATCTTCTCCTGTAGCTGCGGCGACTGTTTCTAATCCCACTGGCCCGCCGTTGAATTGTTCAATAATTACACTCAACATTTTGCGGTCTGTCCAATCTAAACCGCATGGGTCTACTTGAAATAGTTGCAATGCTTCTGCTGCGACGCTTTGGTTAATTTCTTTGGCTGATTTTACTTCAGCATAATCACGTACTCTTTTTAGTAGCCTATTGGCTATCCGTGGTGTGCCTCGCGCCCGGCGCGCAATTTCTGCAGCGCCATCTACAGCTAGGGGGGTTTGCAGTAATTGGGCGGTGCGGAGGACAATTTGACTCAATTCGTCTTCTTCATAGAATCGCAGTTTTTGGACTAAACCAAAGCGATCGCGCAGTGGTGAAGTGAGAGCGCCGACGCGAGTTGTCGCGCCCACTAAGGTAAATTTGCACAGTGGTAAACTGCGGATGCGGGCGCTGGAGCCTTTACCGACGGTTATATCTAAGCGATAGTCTTCCATCGCTGGATAAAGTATCTCTTCTGTCATCCGTGAGAGGCGATGAATTTCATCGACAAATAGCACATCCCCTGGTTTCAAATTCACCAGTAGCCCGACAATATCCCTGGGACGTTCTAGCGCCGGTGCACTGGTAATTTTGTAATTGACTCCCATTTCTGATGCTAAAATCATCGCCATTGTCGTTTTGCCTAATCCTGGCGGCCCATACAACAACAGGTGATCCAGCACTTCATTCCGAGATTTGGCGGCTTTGATGGCAATATCTAGCACATCTTTTAAGTCTTTTTGGCCGATGTAATCAGCAAATCTGTGTGGTCGAATGCTTTCTTCCTGCTTACCTTGTTCATCACTACCTACTGCAGGTTGCAAAAGGTCATTGCTGGGTGAGGATTTTACGGACTCTCGTTGTTGTTTCGGTTCACCGTGAGAGTCTTGGGTCTGTTTTTTCGAGGAGATAATCGCCATAATTCAGCTATCAACCGTGACTTGAGGACTGTATCAGCGCCATCTTGGCCGCAGAGATTCGAGTAATTATGCTGAGAGAAATTTTCTTTGGGAAATACACACACCAATTTAAAATTTAAATTCCGGACAATTACCCACAAAAGCAAAATTTATTATGTTGTCTAAAAGAATTTTACCTTGCTTAGATGTGAAGGCGGGACGGGTCGTCAAAGGAGTTAACTTTGTTAATCTCCAGGATGCAGGTGATCCGGTAGAACTGGCTCAGGTTTATAACGCAGCTGGTGCGGATGAGTTAGTGTTTCTGGATATTACAGCAACTCATGAAGACCGCGATACAATAATTGACGTGGTGTACCGCACAGCCGAGCAGGTCTTTATTCCGTTGACTGTGGGTGGCGGGATTCAAACCTTAGAAAATGTTAAAGGTTTGTTACGGGCTGGAGCTGACAAGGTTAGCATTAATTCTGCGGCAGTCCGCGACCCAGACTTGATTAATCGGGCAAGCGATCGCTTTGGTAATCAGTGCATCGTTGTTGCTATTGATGCTAGACGCAGAGTTGACCCTATTAATCCAGGTTGGGATGTGTATGTGAGGGGCGGTAGAGAAAATACGGGCAAAGACGCTTTAGTGTGGGCAAAAGAGGTGGAAAAGCGCGGCGCTGGTGAATTGCTGGTCACAAGTATGGATGCTGACGGTACTCAAGCCGGTTATGACTTAGGTTTAACAAAATCCATTGCTGATGCAGTGCAAATTCCAGTGATCGCTTCCGGTGGTGCGGGAAATTGTGAGCACATCTACGCCGCACTAACTCAAGGGAAAGCGGAAGCGGCGTTATTGGCGTCCCAGTTACATTACGGCCATTTGAGTGTGGCGCAAATTAAAAACTATCTGCGCGATCGCTCTATACCTGTGAGAATTTTTCCCTAATTCCCACTTGTTTAGTATTTTTCAATCATTCACATCCATCTTTAGTAAGAGACACATGTCCCAAACAATGTTAATCTTAATAAAGAAGTATTAATAAATATTAAGAAATATGTTGATACCTATTTTATTATTTGATGTGGCGTTGGTGGCTTGGTCGCTGCACCTAATGGAAAAAGCCTTTGAGCACAAAGAGTTTTCGCTGATGCTGGCTGGAACCTTAGTTGCGCTGGCAGCTGCCGCCATGTTGGTGGTCTACTTCCTGATGGGGCACTGTATGAGTTATTTGTTACAAGTATCTTAATCAAAACTGGCGCATCCGCAACAGCAGTTTATATTCTGTAACATTAACTTGACAAACTACTAAAATTGAGGCAAACTCGATAATGCACTATAAGGGGTTATAGCTCAGTTGGTAGAGCGCTGCAATGGCATTGCAGAGGTCAGCGGTTCGAACCCGCTTAGCTCCATCTTGAATATAAAAAGAAAAAACATGTCGCCGGCGTAAATCCTCAGATTTGTACCAAAAACCTATGGTGTAAAAGAATGTTTTATGGCTTAATTTTGGTTAGACACAAACCTTACTAACACCAGGGTCAACACGATGACAAATACACCCCCACCAGATCCAGAGTCATCTTCAACTACTGCCCTTGGCTTCGACGAGTTTATCGCCATTCTGGTTGCCTTGGCGACAATTGGCACAATTTTATTTTGGTCTTTTTCTCGGCGGGATGCGGGCGGGAATTTTAGCCTTTTCCCCTCACCTTCGCCAGTTTCATCGCCCAGCACTCAACTTAATCCAGCGTCTACTGTTCTCCCCACAGTAGAACCAAACGCAGGTTCCAACCTCAACACCATACCTGCAGATGAGCCAGAGGTGACACCGATTACCCCTCCGACTACGACTCAAGAGGTAAATCCAGCGGTAGTCGCACCGCTAACCAATACAGATACTATAGATTCACCAGCGGAGTTAGCACCCCTACCCCCCCTACCCCCGGTTGACAGTACGATACAAAAGCCATTGTCTTTAGTCACACCGACTAAGAACAAGTCAACATTTCCACCACCAATCGCATTTGATGACGTACCCAAAGATTTTTGGGGACAGCGGTTTATTAATGTGCTGTCTGCTCGTAACATTATTAAAGGCTTTCCCGATTATTCTTTTAGACCAAATCAGCCAGTCAGTCGCGCCGAATTCGCAGCCATACTACAACAAGCGTTTGACAAAAAACTGCCTAAAAATGCGATCGCTTTTAAAGATATTGAACCTAAATTTTGGGCAACACCGGCAATTAACCACGCCATCAGCACCGGATTTCTCAAGGGCTACCCCGATAGTACCTTTAAACCAGACCAAAAAATTCAGCGAGTACAAGTATTAGTAGCTTTGGTAACTGGCTTGAATTTGAAAGCATCGGCGCCCTCAAATCAAGCGCTCAATATCTATAAAGACGCCAAAGATATTCCCAAATACGCCGCTGACAAAATAGCGATCGCCACAGCTAATAATCTCGTAGTCAACTACCCCGATTTGAAAGTTTTTGCACCCACCAAAGAAGCCACTCGTGCGGAGGTAGCAGCTATGATTCATCAAGCTTTGGTGAAAACAGGACAATTAGACCCCATCTCATCTCAAAATATTGTCCGTTTATCTCCTTAAATTTGAGTGGGAATTCAAAAGAAAAATCCGAGGGCTAGCTGTTAGCCCTCGGCTCTGCGATTGTGAATTATAAGGCTTTGTAGAGATATGAAATGAAATTTTCCATCTCTACACCAAAAATAGAAGGTTTGGGACTTTAATTCACATTAAACGTCGATTAAGATTCTGTAGTTTGTTTACCGACAACTTGTGATTTGAGAGTTGTAATTTCGTGAGTCAACTCTTGTCTAGTTGAAGCTTTGAGTAAATAGCGATAAACAAACCAAGCAGAGTAACCAATACCAATCAACTCAAAAGTAGGCGCTACTAGAGGAATATCGTTTAAAGCATCTAATATTGCCAAGATTACTTTAACTGCGACAATCGCCCCTATAATTAAACCAACGGAGATCAGAGGTTGTTTGTACTGATTAAAGAAGCTGCCCAGATATTCGGGCAGTGTTCCTAGAAAACCAGAGACTTGTTCACCGTATTTTAACCATTGCTCTTGAGACTGCGCGGCAGGCTGGAGCTTAGTTATTGTTCCCGTTTGGTTGTTGATATCTGGCACTGTTGTATCTGGAGATGTGGTTTGTGTGAATTCCGATTCTGGCATTTTCGCTCCCATTGAATTGTGACAGTTGAGTTCGTCTAATCTGGACAATTACAACCAAAAGGCTGTTGATTAAGCGATGCGTCAAAGCATCAGCGCAACTGAGTTTCCGGTACAAAAGGGTTTTAGTGTCCTATCACCATAATTGCCCCTTAACCACTACTTCATCAACTACAAGGTAGAAAGTGAGTAGGAGGATAGAAGTCAGAAGACGGCAAGAGGTTTAAAAATCTGCTTTCTGAGTTCTGTTTTTTAAATCAACTGGAATCCTCAGCTCGCTATTATCCCATGCCGTGTCAATTGCCCATCGCACTCATTTAAAGTACAAATCAAGCAAAAGTCAGTCCATCTCTCCTTTATACAAGCCTAAGCCCTGATTTTATCTGAATATTAAAGCTATCTTAAGCCGCCTTTGTCAATTAAATTAACGCCATCGATTCTAATCGTTAATCAAAGTTTTTCTGTAGTTTATTAATCTTGACAATATACTTGTTTTGTGCAGTGCAGGATTGAATTAAAATCAGGGCAAGAGTGGTTCTGATTTCTGTATCCTAGAAACTAGAGAGACGTTGCATTGCAACGTCTCTACTGGATTGAAAAAGTCGATTGATTCGAGTGTTGGGTCTTATCCTGCGACCCAACCGACAAAATCTACTACGTCGCAGCGCAAAGGTTATAGTACAAGTTTCTTGATTTGAGACTTTATACTCGATACTTCAGCCTTTTTGCACCAGCCCCTGTTTTGTGGGTAATTGATGTACACGGTTCGCGTCATCAAACCTAATCCCAATCTGGAATTTGAGCATCTTCACCACCAACGCCGATTCCGGTGTGAAAGATTTCCGCATCAGTAATGGTGAGATTATTCATTGATGCTTTATACACATTAGAATCGTAAATTTTCGCACGGGTTAAGTTGGCGTTATTGAGATTTGCTTGCTTTAAATTCACATTGGTGATGTAAGCTGCAGTTAAGTTAGCGCCTGCTAAATTTGCACCAGTTAAATCGGCGCCTTCGAGGTTAGCTTGAGAGAGGTTGGCTTTTTGAAGATTTGCTCCTCTCAAGTCTGCGCCAATTAGATGAGCGTTGCTGAGGTTAGCGCCTGATAAATTGCATTTGATGCATTCCCCAGTTTCCAACAGCTTTTGTAAATCTTGCGGATTCTCAGCTTGTACTGAGTTAATAAAGAATAGGGGAGTAGCCAAGGCAAGTGCTGCTAATAGCTTGAATTTCATAACATTTACCCCTCTGTAATCAAGTTGCATCCGTTCTTTTCCTCACTGTTTAGATTATCTCACTTGGTTGCTGGCAGATGCTGATTGGGCGCACAGACCCGTGGTGATTTGAAACAGTAGTGGTGGTGATGTCAGGAGTAGTATTGTGGCTGGTTTTAGGATATCGATTGCTGCTCAATTCTACCTATTTACCACCTGGAAACTACTATTAAATCTTATTAAAGTTTTTTGTGTTTGGCATGAATTGTGTCATGGAAATTTCAGATATGCTTCATCACGCTTGATGTTTTAAATTCCCAAAAAGTCCCGCATATATTGATTAACTAATTCTGGTTGTTCTTGCTGTACCCAATGGCTACAGTTGGGGATGTATTTGATCTGAAAATCTTGGACATAAGCTTGTGTATTGTAGGTGAGTTCCTTACCAAGAGCCGTATCATTTTCACCCCAAATCATGAGTGTTGGTACTGTTAAAATTCCCCTGTTTTCATGCAAAAAACCTTGTTGAAAAATGTTGCGGTAATAATTGAGCATCGCTGTGAGAGCACCGGGTTTGGCTGCAGCTTCTTGATAAGCTGTAATATCAGTTGGTGTGAAAGCTGTTTTATCAATTGCCATACCTTGAAAAATATTAGCAATGGCTTGATAGTTAAAAGATTGAATGAATAATTCTGGTAGCCAAGGTATTTGAAAAAAGAAGATATAAGCACTACGTAGCAATTGTTGGGGAGTGCGTAAGCCTTCGGCAAACTTAGCGGGATGAGGTAAATTGAGTATAATTAACTTTTCCACCATCTGGGGATATTCGTATGCGAAATTCCAAGCGATCGCACCTCCCCAATCATGCCCAACTAAGATACATTTTTCATATCCTAAACCCTGAATTACTCCTTGAATATCTTTGACAAATTCAGACATCACATAAGCTGATTGCGCTTGTGGTTTCTCACTGTCGTTATAACCACGCAAATCAAGGGCTACAACTTGAAAATATTTAGCAAACTCTGGTATTTGGTGACGCCATGAATACCAAAACTCAGGAAATCCATGCAGCATCAACATTAAAGAACCCGTTCCTTGGGTGACATAGTGCAGTTGGACGCCGTTGCTGGTGATATATTCATGTGTCCAAGAACGTTCAATCACAGGCATAAGCTGCTTGATTCCATTTAGTTTACTAACTATCATCAGTATGGATTGTGGACGAAACTGCAAGCTGAGACATCTGTTAAAAGACAGGTTGCGATCGCAATTTTTACTCAACAGAGATATGCTTTTTGGATAATTTGTGCAGCGGTTACGATACAGTATCCTCAGTCAAGAGCAGAAATAAATTATTCGCACATGAGTTTGATAGAAACACGAGGTGTCTGGCTAACAAACACAGATAGTAAGGTTTTCAAATCACAGCAGCGTATTGCTGAAGCGATGGATTTCCTGGCTGAGACAGGGTTTAACGTAGTGTTTCCTGTGGTTTGGAATCAAGGGATGACTCTGTATCCTAGTCAAAGGATGCTACGGACTGTCGGTGTAGAAATTAATCCCGCCTTTGTGAATCGAGATCCTTTAGCAGAAATAGTCACAGAAGCGCGACGGGTGGGGTTAAAAGTAATTCCCTGGTTTGAATATGGTTTCGCCAGTTCTTACAACTCAAATGGGGGTCTGCTGTTGCAGACTAAGCCCGAATGGGCAGCCCGCGATCGCAATGGTAAGCTATTAAAGAAAAATGGTTTTGAGTGGTTGAACGCTCTTGATTCCCAAGTGCAAGAATTCTTACTAGACTTGGTGATGGAAGTTGTGCAAAATTATGATGTTGATGGTATCCAAGGTGATGATCGCTTTCCAGCCTTACCCTGTGAAGGCGGTTACGATGAGCAGACTGTCGCACTTTATCGCTACCATTTTGGTCACAATCCCCCACAAAATCCCAAACATCAGCAATGGTTACAATGGCGTGCTGATATGCTCACGGCATTTTTAACACGTGTTTATCTAAAAGTAAAAACGGTGAATTCCCATTTACTAGTTTCAATGTCTCCTAATATTTATGATTGGGGGTTTAAGGAATATTTGCAAGACTCAGCTACTTGGTTGCGTAAGGGAATTGTGGATATGATTCATCCACAAATTTATCGTCGTGACTTCATCAGCTATAAGTGTCTTGTTAATCAATTAGTCGCTGAACAATTTACAGATGCAACATTAGCAAAATTAGCGCCGGGAATTTTAATTAAATTGGGTGCTTACTCGATTAATTTTAAACACTTGTTGCAAATCATCGAATGCAACCGTGAGCTAGGTATTAAAGGAGAGGTATGCTTTTTTTATGAAGGTTTACGAGCCAATAATCATGCTTTAGCTCAAGTTTTAAGAAACGGCCCTTATGCCAAATATGCATCATTTCCTACTGTTGCTGATTTGAGTAGTATTAGCTTAAGCAATAAAAAATCAGTTGCACTTTGGCCCAGGATTAAGAGATTGCTGATAAATTTATTTTAGCAGTGAGGGTGTATGCCAGATCAATTGCAGGTAGCCGAGGTAATTCAAGTCCTCAAAGATGATTTACCGACTCTTTTTCAAAAAGATATATCCTATGATATTTATACAAAAAATATTTATTTTCAAGACCCGGTAAACAAATTTAAATATAAGTTTAATTATCGGATTATATTTTGGACATTAAGATTTCACGCTCGGTTGTTTTTCACAGAAATTTATTTTGATTTGCATGAAGTCGAGCAATCTGCAACGGATACCATTTTAGCTAAGTGGACAGTGCGGGGGGTGTTGCGTGTTCCTTGGAAAGCAAAAATATTTTTTAATGGCTATTCAACTTATAAATTTAATTCAGATGGTTTAATATACGAACATATCGACACTTGGGATAGAAAGCCGGGAGAAATTCTCAAGCAGTTTTGGCAAGTTGGTTATTAATGATTGGTTATTTGGTGTTTGTGTGCAAAACCGAATTAATGATAAGTTAAAGTTTAATCAGTTCAATTAGCTGATGATTCGGAAATAACTGATTCTTCTTCAATGATGACAAAAAAAGTATTAGTCGGTTTAAAAATCGCCAGCTACCAGCATCCTTTTGATCAAAAAGCTTTAACTTCTCTCAATAAAATGCCGGGTCTACCTTTATTGATGAAAAAAGTCAATGAGTATGGTGTTGATCGTTTATTGAGAATGCAAGTTGTTGGTGGTGAATTTAAGGTGACGCCGCGCAATTTTCCTAAATTGCATGATGCGTTTTTAGAAACTTGTAAAATTCTTGATTTCGCTCCAGAACCGGAATTATATCTGTTTCGAGGTATGGGGAATATTCAAACTTATGCGGTGGGTGCTCAAAAGCCCATAGTTGGTGTGAATTTAGAAGCTATGGAATGGTATACCCCTGATGAGTTGCTGTTTGCTTTGGGTCATGAAGTGGCTCGGATTAAGGGTGGATATATACTCTACCAACAAATTGCTAATGTCATGCCGTTGTTAAAAAATATTATTAGCAGCACTACCTTGGGCTTGGGAGGGTTGGCAACTAGTGGAATAGAGATGGCTCTTTATAACTGGATTATTATGTCTAGATTTACGAGCGATCGCGCTGGTTTGCTAGCGTGTCAAGATGTGAATGTGGCTATCACTGCACTGATGAAGCTGGCAGGCTTACCGGGTGATTATTTGAATACAGATACAATAGCAGATTTTCAAGCCCAAGCTCGTGAATTTACTAATCTTAACCTTGATAGTTTAGACCAAATAACTAAGATATTTAGCTTCATGGAATATCAATTTCCTTGGGCGGTGATGCGGGCTGCAGAATTATTAAAGTGGGTTGATTCGGGAGAGTATGAGCAGCTCATACAAGCTGAAAATTTACCACAACCTGAAAATACAACAGATTGGAATTTTATGTCTTCTTGGTAGTTGGTTATTTTTGATTCATCTTGTTATTAGAGATGTTTAAAAAAAAGGGTTAGGGGTTAGGGAATATGAAGAGGGGGAGGAGGGGGAAGTGTGGGAGGTGTGGGGGGTGTGGGAAGATCGAAAGCGTGAGCATAAATTATTTTTCACCCCATCACCCCATCACCCCATCACCCCACACTCCCCACACTCCCCACCTCCCCACCCTTGACGATTACATCGGCGTTATCCGCCAATATACGCCATTCTCTCGTTGCATTAACTGGTGACTAATTAACTCCCGTCGCAAGGTGGCGCAGTCGGGATGGTAACATTTGAGAGTTTCGTTGACTGTTCGTTCTGGATAATTAATTCCGACTTCAAATTTTCCGACTAACCATTTAAGAATAACTAAGCGTTTTTTGCGGCTGGCTGGAATATCTTTGAGGCGTTGTGTTCCCTCGCTGTTAGTCTCTAAGTAGTTTTTGAGAACTTTGTTTTCCCAGGCTTCTGTATCGATGTTTTCAATTAAAGAGGCCATTTTTTGTGGTGTGAATACATCTTTACTAATGGCTTGCAAAGCTTGACTGTCTAACTGATAAAAGCGGCTATTACCTTCTGGGCGCATAGTCACTAAGTTCAGTTCTTTGAGTTTTGCGAGATGATGGGATACTGTCGGTTCTTTGAGTTGCAAGAGAATTGCCAATTCTTCAACACTACACTCCTGATTCGCCAGAATACCCACAATCTTCAATCGGCTCTCGTCAGCCAAGGCTTTAAAAAATTGTAGCAGTGTTTGAAATTGTTCTGTTTTCATAGTTTGTGATGTGTAATTCGATTCCGCTCTAATTAGAAGGAAATCAAATTAGCTCTCAGTCTGCCTTTGAAGTAGCAGAGGTTTTGTTTTTGCTAATTGTAAATTATTGTAAATTTTGCGATTTATTTCGCAAAGTATTGAGATTTCTTAAGTAGTTCTTTATATTTAGACATCTTCTGGGAGGAATGAGGCCAGAAAAATTGTAGAGACGAAGCAAAAGCAACGTCTCTACATGGTTTGCAACCTGTATTTGATTTCAACAAAAACCGCTATGTATCTTTTTAAATTAGATTAAATTTCCAGAAAAAGCGTTAAAATACCCTTTTATTACCGTAAATCAGTCATTTAAAGGATTTTAGCTTATTTCTTCTTGAATGATGAGGTATTTTGCCTGGGTGGGAGGTCAGCGCGCAGTTGTTGTCTACCGTTGATAATGATACGCAAAATATCTTTGAGATCATGCTCAATACCTTCTAAGACGCTATCTGCATATTCATCGGCACCATCTTCTATTTCTTCAGCTTGAGCGATCGCACTTTGGCGTAATTCTTCCAATTCTTGCATACAGGCTAGCCGTTTGCGGTCAATTTCTGCAAGAGTTTCCTGCATCATCGCATCACACTCTTGTTGCACTTGTCGCCGGATTTGTTCGGCTTCTCGCTCTGCCTGTTTGATAATATCGCTTTCTGCTAGAATTTGTGCCCTTTTTGCTTGAGCTGATTCCACCACTTGCTGTCCATACTCTTCGGCTTCGAGAAGAATTTCTTCTTTGTGTGCCAAAAGCAGACTGGCGTCTTGTAGCAATGACGGTAAAGAAAGCCGAATAAAGTCCAGATGCTCTAGCAGCTTTTCTTCATCTACTAAAGTGCGTCCCGTCAAAGGAATTCTCAAACTAGAGAGAATAATTTCCTCCAACCGATTTAGTTCCTGTTGTAGGTCTAGGCTTCCTGCTGACGCAGGATTTCCACCGGAGAATCCATCGGGATACTCCGGTGGGGGGGGATTGTTTCCGCTGTGATTTGGCTCGACACTAGAGACTTGTGGTTGTAGCATTGGTATATTTGTAGGGCAATGTGTGAGGGCACGAGATGATCAACAGAACCACCAAACCTTGCAATCTCTTTTACCACACTACTACTTAAAAAACTATACTCATTTGAAGTAGCTAAAAAAACTGTTTCTATTTGAGTGGAAATAGTTTTATTAGTGTGAGCCATTTGTAATTCGATTTCAAAGTCGGAAACTGCTCTCAAGCCCCGCAACAAAACTTGTGCTTGTCGCATTTGAGCATAATTTACTGTCAATCCATCAAAGCTGTCTGCTTCGACATTTGGCAAATGTCGGGTAGATAAGCGAATCTGTTCGAGTCGCTGCTGCACACTAAACAGTGGTGTTTTGTGAGGATTCCGCAACACAGCCACAATCACCTGCTCAAATAGCCGACTACCGCGTTGAATAATGTCAAGGTGTCCCAAAGTAATCGGGTCAAAGCTTCCAGGATAAATAGCAATCACAATTTTAGATACATGCAACTGATGTAAGCGATTATATCTAAACCTGCTTTTCGGAAATAGGGGGAGTTTCAGGAATGTGGAGGTTTCCTCATTGAGTGCAAGTGACGCCGTGGAGCAATAGAATATGTTTTGCGGAGCAAAAAAACTGCCTAGCCTACGGCAAGCGGAGGAAGCGTCTACATCCTTGATCTTTCTTCGGTCAACAATAGTAACGTTTCTACCTCATGCCCATTCCCTATTGATAGTACAGTTATCTAGGTATTTTGTATGGTACTGGATCTTTCAACTTTGCCTTTGGCATTTCAATTCACTTCTCCAGGGCCGATTTTGAGGACAATCGGGCCAATAACTATCCGCTGGTATGGCTTGTTAATTGCTGCTGCTGTATTAATTGGTGTTAGCCTTTCTCGGTACTTAGCAAAGCGTCGCCAAGTTGACCCAGAGTTGCTGAGTGATTTGTCAATTTGGCTAGTGATTGGGGCAATTCCTGCGGCACGGTTGTATTATGTTTTATTTCAGTGGCCAGAATATGCCCAGCACCCAGACCGGATTATTAAAATTTGGCAAGGAGGAATTGCTATTCATGGAGCAATTATCGGGGGACTGATAGCGGCGTTAATCTTTGCCAAAGTCAAGCAAGTTCCTTTTTGGCAATTAGCGGATTTAGTAGCTCCTGCGTTGATTTTAGGGCAAGCGATCGGACGTTGGGGAAATTTTTTCAACTCTGAAGCTTTTGGTAGTCCTACCAATTTACCTTGGAAGCTGTTTATTCCACCGGAACGCCGTCCGCCGGAGTTGGCTAGTTTTGAATACTTCCATCCCACTTTTTTGTATGAATCTGTGTGGAATTTATTAGTATTTGCGCTGTTACTGTTCTTATTTTTTCGAGGGTTACAGGGAAAGCCACGCCTGAAAGTAGGTTCGCTGTTTTTGGTTTATTTAGCAACTTACAGCTTAGGGCGCCTGTGGATAGAAGGTTTGCGTACTGATAGCTTGATGCTAGGGCCGCTACGGATAGCGCAAGTTGTGAGTTTAACGGGAATTATTTTAGGATTAGCCGGTTTGGCTTGGCTTTACTCGGCTAAACGCCCTTTACCAGATGTTGTTTCCACACCCAAGGGTGGGAGTGGGGGGGTGGGGTGATGGGGTGATGGGGTGATGGGGGGATGGGGAGTGTGGGGAGTGTGGGGAGTGTGGGGAGTGTGGGAAGTGTGGGGAAGCTTTGGGTTCTGAAATTTAAGCTTGAGGCTCAAAGGCTCGCACTTGAGGTTCAAAGGCTCGCACTTGAGGCTCAAAGGCTGACACTTGAGGTTCAAAGGCTCACGCTTCAGGCTCAAAGGCTCACGCTTCAGGCTCAAAGGCTCACGCTTCAGGCTCAAAGGCTGACACTTGAGGCTCAAAGGCTCACGCTTCAGGTTCAAAGGCTCACGCTTCAGGCTCAAAGGCTCACGCTTCAGGCTCAAAGGCTCACACTTCAGGCTCAAAGGCTCACACTTTAATCTCCACACTCCCCACCTCCCCACCTCCCCACCTCCCAAACTTCCCCCTCTTCCATGCCTTATTCTCAATTACAAATGCCCAAAAATAAAAAATGCCCCAGAATACTTTCTAGGGCTTAACCAGGGTGCATCTACCAATCACCTCTACTAGAAAAAGCGGGTCTGTCCGGAAAGACACTGAGAAAATAACAAAATATTTTTTCTAAAGAATTGTTCTGTGTTCTATTATGCGTGAATCTACAGGTAATCTATGTTATGGAAAATCAATGCTGGTTGTGGATCCGGGTGTGTATATTGTGGGAGCAGGGCCGGGAGATCCAGATTTACTAACGGTTAAAGCGCAGAAGCTTTTGGCTGTGGGCGATGTAATTTTATTTGCTGATTCTTTAGTACCTGAGCAGATTCTTGATGTGTGTCGAAAAGATGCGGAAATTATTCGGACTGCGAATCAGACTTTAGAGGAGATTGTAGCTGTGATGGTGGAAAAAGTGCGATCGCACAAATCGGTGATTCGTCTCCATTCAGGTGATCCGAGTCTCTACAGCGCTATCCACGAGCAAATGCAGTTGTTAGCTGAGGCGGAAATTCCTTTCGAGGTGATACCTGGAATCAGTGCTTTTCAAGCTGCAGCGGCTAAATTAAAGGTGGAGTTGACTATTCCTGGTTTAGTCCAGACTATCATTCTCACGCGCATCAGCGGTCGCACAACAGTTCCAGTCAGTGAAGAGTTAGCCGCTCTCGCAGCCCATCAAGCTAGTCTTTGCTTGTATTTGAGTGCGCGTCATGTGGAAGATGCTCAAGCTAAGTTATTAGCGCATTACCCAGAAGACACCAAGGTGGCGATTTGCTTCCGCTTGGGCTGGAATGATGAAAAAATTCGTGTGGTTCCCCTTCATCAAATGGCGGAATGCACTCATCAAGAGCAGATAATACGTACCACACTTTATGTTATTAGTCCAGCACTTTCGTCAACCAAAGGGCGATCGCGTTTATATCATCCTGAACACAGTCATTTGTTTCGTTCCTCGCATCATGAGAAAGGATGAATTATGAAGGATGAAGTATGAAGTATGAAGTATGAAGTATGAATTATGAATTATGAAGAGTGAATTATGAGTGGGTGTAAGGTGTCTAAATCTATTGGTTTTGCTTCGCCTATAGCGGTGTTTTGAAATAGAACTGTAAATGCACCAGCGCCTAATTTGTCTTGAGGAAATAAGCGATAGCAGGGAATAGTTGTTAAATGGGATTGATAGGGTTGTAAATGATGAATTGGCACGGCTTGAAACTGGGGAAATTTTGCCAAAAACCATTCACAAACCTGCTCGTTTTCTTCAGTTGAATAGGTGCAAGTCATATAGGCAAGATAACCTTGTGGTTTGACAATTTGTGCAGAGTTGGCAATAATTCTTTTTTGTCTATTGGCGCATTTGTTAATATTAGTTGGATGAAAACAGCCTTCGGCTTTATCACCTTTAGCTAATAAAGATTGCCCAGAACAAGGAGCATCTACTAATACTAAATCGCTAGATAAAGGTATAGTTTCAGCAAAGAAACTCGAATCTTTATTAACTACAATTGCGGGATGAATACCGCAGCGTTTCAGATTAGAAATTAACATCCCTAAACGTTTCCCAATCACTTCGTTACTAATTAGTAAATCTGGTTTGAGCGCTTTCCAAGCAAAAACACTTTTACCTCCTGGGGAAGCACACATATCAAAAACTACATCAATTGATTGAGGAATTGTCAGCAAAATAGACGCCGCAAATACAGAAGAAAAATCTAAACAATAATAATATCCTTGTTCATGTAGGGGATGTTTACCGGGTTTTTCTCCCTGGTATAAACGGTCAATAAAATGTGGTTGCCAAAATGTTGGTGCTTCCACTGAAAATGGTGCAATTTCTGGTTTTTCCTGACACCAAAGAATACAGGGTGAGAATGGTTGAGGATGAATTAAAGCCTCAATAAATTTTTCTTGTTGTTCAGAGTTATTAAACAAACGCCGAGAGAGTTTCAGTAATAGATTTGAGGGTTTATTCATGTGACGGTGAAACTGTTACATAAGAACAATACTATGAAGTTGCTTGACTCCATACTGAAGGAGATAGGGGAGAGGGGTTAGGGAAGAGGGGATAGGGGAATTTTGCGCTTGATTGTGAATATATGCGTACCTACCCTGATTTGTCACCTATAGCTGGCTTTTTTGTCAACACCAAAGGTGTAAATCAACTAAATAAATAGCATGGGAGAGGGTGATGATTTTAGATAATTTTCAGCGAAAAATACGCCAAGAAGCGCAACTTTGGCGTGATGAAGGCATAATTAGTGCTTCACAGTACCAACAATTAGCAGACCGTTATCAATTCAATAATTTAGAAAATGCTGCGCGCGAACGTTCTGGGATGATGGTAATTGGTATTGGTGGAATACTTTTAGTTTTAGGTGTGGCTATTTTTGTTGCTGCTAATTGGTTGGAGTGGTCACGGGAGGTCAAGTTTATTTTGATGATGAGTTTGTTTCTCTCTACTACTATTGTGGGTTTTTTCACTTGGAGAGAACCGGCGTTGCGGAAAGCGGAGGGGAAGAAACCGCAACGAAGTAAACGCATTATGGGAGAAGCATTACTGTTTTTAGGTGCTTTAATTTTGGGTGCAAATATACTGTTGATGGCGCAAGTTTTCAATATTGGTGGTTCTAGCACGGAATTGTTTTTGGCTTGGGGGTTTGGTGTTTTGGTGATGGCTTATAGTCTTTCCTTAACATCTTTGGGAATTTTGGCTATTGTCTTGATTCAAATTGGTTATTGGACGGGATTAGGGGACTGGTGGTACACTTCCAATGAATGGACATGGGCTAAGTTAGCCGTGCGACATATGCCTTTGGTTTCATGGTTGCTGTTTGTACCTCTGGCTTATTTTTGTCGTTCGCGGATAATTTTTGGTTTAGCAGTTTTTTGTTTTGTGACATCTTTGCAATTCAATCTTAATCCTCTACAACTGCTGACTTATTCTGATATTGCGCCTTGGGTGGCTTCTTTTGCTTTTGCGCTTCCACCTGCGTTGTTATGGAGTTACGATGACTTGTTGTATCCGACAATTAATTACAGGTTGTTTAAACCGTTGGCGCGGAATTTAGCGCTGGTATGTTTCGGTGTGGCTTTTTATATTCTATCGTTTCGTTGGCAATGGCAATTTCCCGATGGTGGTTATTTTCCGCCAACAACTAATAGTAATATCCTCCGGACTTTACCAATAATTGATGTGGGGATTCTCAGTGGTTTAGCTGTGTTGCAATGGTCTAATTTTCAGCGCTATAAAAATAACTCTCCGCGCAAAGAAGTAGTTTTTAAAACTGCTTTGATTATCGCTTTTATTGCTATTACTGCTTTGGTTCCTTTTTGGCATCAAGCGGTGGCGCGAGTTGGTGAATTGGGGATTTTTGTTTTTAATGTACTGTTAGCAACTTTATCTTGGGGGCTAATTCAAGAAGGATTGAAGTTGAATGATAGACGTTCTTTTTGGGGCGGGATGCTGTTGTTGACGTTGCAAATTATTAGTAGGGTGTTGGAGTATGATACTGATTTGTTATTTAGGGCGTTGGTTTTTGCTACCTGCGGTACTTGTTTAATTAGCGCTGGACTTTGGTTTGAACGTCGTCAATCTGGTGGTTCTAGTTCTGCAGCTAAGAAGTAATATCAAGACTGGTTTTAGTTTTGGGGAATTGGTATAAGTTAGCGAGGAAACAATTCTTGATTTTTGGCTGATGATATCTTGTGGACTTAATTTGTTATCATCGTAGTCTCTGTGGATTCTGAATATTTTCTTCTTTAGTTAATCTCTGCGTCAGTCCTAATTTTGTGTGTTTGATAGAAGACTTCATACTTCAGTTGCTGTTTAGGACTACGCTCATGAAAAGTAATTCCTCTGAATCGAATAAATCCAGTGAATCAAATAAGTCTAATGAAGCTGGTAAATCTAATCAGTCTTTGTCTCCGGAAGCAGAGTTTTCAGAGAAGCTGACTTTTAAAGATTATTTAATTGCGACTGAACAAAAGGCGAATCAGCCTCTCCCTATTTGGCGACTTGTGGTTCCGCTGTTGTTTCAGGCGGGAATTATTATGGCTGTACCCACTCAAGCTGTTTATACCGACGTTGCGGGTAGGACGGTAATTCTGCAGAGTGTGGTTGATGCTAATGATGTGGCTCGTGGTGATTCGCTGAATTTGGATTATAACATATCTCGTGTGTCAACTTTACGCAGGTTGCCTGGTTGGGAGGAGTTGCTTAGACAAAATCGGGGACGCAATAGACAGTTGGCGCAAGGAACGATTTTGTATGTGGTTTTACAGGAACAATTATCTTTTAATCGTGGTGTTCCTAGGGCTTGGCGGTTGGTGAGGGTGAGTGGTAGACGTCCTACTAATCTTCCTAGTAATCAGGTGGCGCTCAAAGGTGTGTATCGTGATGGCTCTGTCAATTATGGTGTGGAAACATACTATATTCCAGATGAGCAACGCCAGCAAATTAGTAATGATATTTCCCGTGGTGCGGAACGCCGGGGTAATCAAAGACAACCGATAACGGTGAAAGTGAAAGTTGACCCCCAGGGTAACGCTGTACCAATTAGTTTATGGGTGCGCGATCGCAATTATCAATTTTAGTTCAGCGATGAGAAATTAGGGGCTAGAAATCAGGGGTTTGGGGCTAGGGGTGATATGATTTCACGTTAATGACGATGCCTTTAACTGTGTTTTTCCCATATCCAAGGCCCCATAGCCCCATATCCAACGAGTGATTTTGATTTGTGTCCAATACTTAATAAATAATCAATCTTAGGTTAGATATTGCTTTTGTCAAACCCCTGTGGTAATGTCTTATGTGCTAGATATGGGGGCAATAGTTCGTTGTATTCATTCGCAATGAACAAGTGTTGATTTTGTATTGGCGATCGCTATTTGGAAAACCTGAACTTTCTCAATTTAAGCAAGATTAGGATTGTGTTAGCCCCATGAATTCCCCTGCTGAGTCCAATTTTTGGATAGGTCGTTGTTTGGGCGATCGCCAGCGTTACCGCCTAGAGAAACGTTTGGGCGGGGGCGGTATGGGTGATGTGTTTTTGGCTATGGATACCCGCATGGGTAAGCAGGTTGCATTAAAACTGCTCAAGGGTACGCTGGTATCGTTTCAGGAAATGAAGAAGCGTTTTGAGCGAGAAGTTGAAATCAGCGCCGCTCTCCACAGTGAGCATATTGTACAAGTCACTGATTACGGGATGACTGATGAGGGCTATCCGTTTTATGTGATGGAATATCTGCGTGGGGAGTCTCTGCGTCAACTACTCCAGCGGGAGCGGCGATTATTAGCAACTAGAAGTGTCAAAATTATAACTCAAATTTGTCACGGTTTGCAGCACGCTCACAAAGGGGTGACGTTGTGGCGAGAAGCTGGAACCATTAGCGAGCATATCCAAGTTATACATCGTGACCTGAAGCCAGATAATATTTTTTTAGAGACGACAGATTCTAGAGAAGTAGTTAAGATAGTTGATTTTGGTATAGCGAAGATTCGCAGCGAATCTTATGAGCAGACCAACTTGACGCATACATTTATTGGTACTTTTCGCTACGCATCACCAGAACAATTGCGAGGTGAAGATAATCTCGATGGACGAGCAGATATTTATAGTTTAGGAATTATTCTTTATGAAATGTTGAGTGCTACTGACCCTTTTGGGTTTAGTATGAAACGGAATTTCAGCGAAAGTTCATGGATTTTTGCTCATACTAGCGAACCGCCTCAGCCTTTACGTCAGCAATTAGGATGTGAGCATTTGTCTGTAGAATTAGAGGCGGTGGTGATGCGATGTCTGCAAAAGCAGCCTAGCGATCGCTTCACATCAGTAGCAGAATTAAATCAAGCTCTCCAAGGTACTATTCGCCCAACAATTCACCCACCATCTAGACAGATGGTGAAAGAAACTATCCCTTTAGTTCAACCTGAATTGGCACAAAGTTATGATGCGGAAACTATTATTAATCCTCCAAAACCAGTAAATCTCAAAATAGAAGCACTTGCACCAATTGTACCTCCTGATTATCTTCAATTGACGCCCAAAAAAGAAGACGCCATCATTCAATACCGTTCTCCCATTCAAGTCATTCCTCAAAGAAGAACTCAGCTTGAAGCAGCGACAAAATCAGAATTATCCTTAAAACCAACGATGTTTACAGCCTTAATTGTTATTGCTTGCATTAGTGGTTTTTTCGCTTATCCTTTGATTACATCATTGCTGACGCTGAAATCTATTCAGGATGCTCAAGCGCAATCAAATTATGAGGAATGCATCGCTCTCGCAGAAAAAGTGAATAGCGGTTATAGTATTTATCAACAAGTTACAGATATTTTGAATAAGTGTAGATTTGGGTATGCTACTAAACTAGCTGAAGAAAATAAATGTAATGAAGCCATGCAAACAATAGAAAAAATTCCTCCAGAAAACTCTACTTTTACACAAGCAAGAATAGAAATTGATCATAGCTGCATCAAATTATTTAAATAATTGTTGGTGATTGACCAAAAATCACCACAACGCCTCTAACCGCTAAATTAAAGTATTAAGTTTAATGTAGAGACGTAAAATTTTATGTCTCCATCAAAGTTTGGGATGTCGCCCATGATAGTTTTCATGCAGCCTTGAACAACACCAAGTTTTTAAAATGCCTAAATGCTTTCTCATTTGGATAGATTTAGTCAGCAAACCGCAGTTTGCTTTCTCATTTAGGTAGATTCAGCAAGCAAATGCTGTCAATGCTTTCTCATTTAGGTAGATTCAGCAAGCAAATGCTGTAAATGCTTTCTCATTTAGGTAAATTCAGCAAGCAAATGCTGTAAATGCTTTCTCATTTAGGTAAATTCAGCAAGCAAATGCTGTAAATGCTTTCTCATTTGAGTAAATTTATAGATGTCGCCAAGTAGTTTAGAACACAAACTGAACACAAAACGCAAACACCAAGAAATTTTTGCGCCTGTTCCTTATATAAACAAATAAGTTCACAAATTAAAGGGGACTGCTATAAGTTTTGAGAATTCCTATTGACAGGCAAATTAAATTATTTGATAATTTCTACATTTATAGTGCCTCTCATTTCGCTCAAATACAATCGCGGGCGGGAAAACACCATAACAAAATTAGATTGTGAACAAAACTTGGCGATTCTCACTGATAAATATTCTAATTTTTAAGTGTGGATTTGCACTCCAGTGCATGATATTTTGTTTAATTGCAAGTCAAGCGATCGCAGATAGCAATACTCTCATCAAACCTGGAATCAATTTAGCTGATTCTCCACAACAAAATCAAGTTGTGGAAAAGGCAAAGTGTGTTACTGTTGTTCCGCAAAATAGCTTATCTTCACAGCAACCACAACCAGAAAATCATCAACCACCCCCAGTAGATGAAAACTCTGTCACACCATCACCGAATACAGATAATCATCAACCTGGCGAACCACCAACAAATCCCCCAATAAATCAGCGTTTCTTAGTCAAGAAAATTGTTGTCCGTGACCATACAATAATTAGCGCTAAAGAAATTGCAGCAATTACTCAACCTGTAGAAGGAAAAACTGTCACATTACAAGAATTAGCAAATGTTGCTGATCAAATTACTGCACTTTATTTAAATCGTGGTTACATTACATCAAGAGCAGTTTTAGTAGACCAAATTATTGATACTGGTGAGATAGTAATTAGAGTTTTTGAAGGGGGTATAGATCAAATTCGTGTTGAGGGTACGCAAAAGATTAATCCTGAATATATTTGCAATCGCATTCGATTAGCTGGATTAAATCCATTCCGTCAGCAAAAGCTAGAAGATGAATTAATTCTCTTGCGTTCTGACCCCATATTTAAAAATCTAGAAGCGAGTCTCAGACCAGCAGATTCTGGAAAGTTTGGGCAAAGTACTATTATAGTCAAAGTGACAGAAGCTAGTCCTGTCAAATTTGCTGTTGGTGTTGATAATTATTCACCACCAAGTGTGGGTTCAGAAAGGTTAGGTGTGGGTTTAGCATATCGAAATTTAGTAATTTCTGGCGACCAGATTGCTGTAGCTTATAATCGTTCCACAACTGGTGGAGTAAATTTATCTGATTTTAGTTATCGAGTTCCATTAAATGCGATGAATGGAACTTTACAAATACGCGCAGCAATTAATAATTCTAAAATTACTGACCCCCAGTTTCAAAGTTTGAATATTCGCGGTAATTCTGATTTATATGAAATTAATTATCGCCAACCATTAATTAGATCACCTCGTGAAGAATTGGCTTTGTCTTTAGGGTTTACATATCAAAATGGTCAAACTTTTTTGTTTGATAATCAACCTTTTGGTTTTGGTATTGGCGCAGATAAAAATGGTGTCAGTCGTACCAGTGTTTTCAGATTTGGTCAAGACTATGTGAAGCGAGATATTCAAGGAGCTTGGACTGTGCGATCGCTTTTAAATCTGGGAACTGGTTTATTCGACGCTACCACGAATAATCATCCTATTCCTGATGGTCACTTTTTTAGTTGGTATGGTCAAGTGCAAAGAATTCAACTGCTTAATCAAGACCAACAACTAATTATCGCGCTAGATTGGCAACTCACACCAGATAGTCTACTCCCATCCCAACAATTTATCATTGGTGGAGCGCAAACAGTACGCGGTTATCGTCAAAATGCGCGCTCTGGTGACAATGGATTCCGGTTTTCTATCGAAGACCAAATTACCGTATTGCGGAATGAAGGCGGTTTACCTACACTACAATTTGCACCTTTTATTGATTTGGGTATGGTGGGGAATCATCCCGATAATCCTAATAATCGTTCTTCACCAGCGCAGAAATTTTTAGCCAGTGGTGGATTAGGTTTATTATGGCAACCAATACCTAATTTGAATGTGCGTTTAGATTATGGAATTCCTGTGATTAATTTAAGCGATCGCGCTAACAACTTTCAAGACTCCGGCTTTCACTTTAGCGTTTATTATCAACCATAATTTTTTAGTCAGGACTTTAGTCTGTTCCCTGCTACACTTACCACGGATTCCCAATCATGGTAAAAGCAGACCAATAAAAAGGATGTCTTAAATCTTGTTGTAATTTTGCATCTGGAGATGCTGTAGGTAAATTTATACCTCTAACAGAAGTTCGCAAAAGACCATTATCCAGCACAACTTGACCTTTTAGCATAGCTACTTGTGCTCGTCGCAAAGCTTCAGCTTTGATGGGTGCAGTTTTGAGGTTTTTATAAAACTCAACCATAAATCCCAAAGTACCCGCGTCGCTAACTTTCCACAAACTAGCCACAGATGTTTTTACACCAGTTGCATAAGCAATTCCACCGAAACCTAATTCAGCATTGCGATCGCCTAAAGCTGTACGACAAGCACTTAAAACCAACAATTCCACAGCAGGATTATTTAACCCTAAATCTCCCACTTGCGGTAATCGCAATTGATTATCCCAAAATTGAATAAATGAGTTTGCTGGTTCTCCTTTCTCAAAGTTTCCATGTGTCGCTAAATGAATAATCCCATAAGGTTGATTCTTTCTCAGAGATTTGAAATTATTTAAAGTGAAGTTTTGATTGACAAAAAATTTCCCTTCCCAAATTTCTTCAGCTACAATAGACAATTCCTCAGGAACAGCTGGTAAAGGTTTAAGTTTCTCAAACTTAGACGCTCCCATCGCTAAAATTTGCGAATTGCGAATATCAACATAACGAGTATCAGTAATGCTCAACGCGGGAGTAAATCCCACACTGTAGTTTTCAATCAGAAACTGCTTACCATCATATAGCGCCGCAAAAGGTAAAGAACGCAAACCTTCGTCAGCAATAAACAATAAATTATTAATACCTCTTTTATCTAACTCCTGTTTTAAAGGCGCTATCATTAACTGATATAATTCTGCCGCAGGTAGTCGATAATTTTGATTATTCGGAGTTTCTACAGTACCGTAAAGTTCTTCCGCAATTTCTAGGACATCTTTGCGTTTAGCAGCAGAAATTGTTTTGCGGATCGGGTCTTCTTTTCCAGTAACTAATAATAATTCTAACTGGTCGTTATCTTGAGGAACTTGTGAAGCTTTCCCTTCTGCACCTGAAGGGATAAAATTTACATAAATAATTGCAGGTTTCACTCCAGTCGCTTTCTCGATTTGACGAAGGATATCCCGCGTTTCATAAAGAGTGATGCGTCGGCGTTCTCGCACTTGATTATTACCTGCGGATGTCCGAAAATATGACTCAAATTGACTAGCAAATTTATCATCTGTGACTGCAATTCCTGGATCAATTGCAGATGGTTGATTAATATCAACAACAGCTAATGGTGGTGTGACTACTGATGAAGGTGTCTGTTGTATTGAATTTGTTTTATCTAATGGTATTGGTGTCAACGGTGTCGGATTTATTGGTGGTATTGATGGTGTCGGATCTGTTTTTGGTATTGGTGGTGTTAATGGTGTCGGATCTATTGGTGGTATTGATGGTGTCGCTGTCACATCGAAGCTGATGGTTTGCGGTGGGGAAAATGAAACCCCATCACCAGCGCTAATGCTAAAAGCATTGACCCTACCAGAAAAGCCTACAGGTGGTGTATATTCTAAAGCATCGCCAGGAGCAAATACTGTTCCAGCAAGTGCGATCGCACCATTTTTTTTCAAAGTTCCCACAGCGATCGCTTCGATTCGCAAAAATGTATTATCTTGGTCAGCATCGCTAATTGTTGGGCGTAAATCCCCGTAACTCAAGGTGATATTATTATCCTGTTTCACACTATTAAACAGAGGATTAATCGTCAGGGTTGGCGGACGATTAACGGAAGTAATAGTAACATTTGCTGCAGCGCTGACATCACCACCATTGGCGAGAACAGGAAATGTACCTGAACTAATCCGCGCAGTTACTTCTGTATCAATTGCACCTACAGTACCATTAATTGTCGAGTCACCAATGATGAAAGCAGCGTTATTATTACCACCATTGTGTTGAATTGTGACATTACCCGGTGTAGTTCCCCTCGCCAAAATTGTAGTGTTCGCAGGGATATCTCCCGATTCTCCCACAGGTATCACACCCGCCCCTCGGACAACACCGTTAGCAATAATATTTACATCTCCACCCCTAGCGGTTTCACCGTAAAAACTTCTACCTTGCGTATTGATAGAATCAAATGTGACATTACCGCCTGAATTGAGGATGACACCACCACCGCTGGTATCAATGTTACCAACAGTAAGATTACCACTTGTAGTGGTAAGAATAACTGCAGTGCGATCGCTCAAAACAATCCGATTATCGAGATTTTGTCTAGCAATACCATCTGCATCCGGCAAAATTACTGAGGTAGTCTCAATACTAGCAAAGGAAGTATTAATATTACCATTGAAATTATCACCATTTTCTACAGAAATTCCCGAACCTGATAAAGCCACTTTTCCTTCACTATTAATAAATAATTTATCTGCATTTCCTCCACCTCCAGATGTTAGTAACTGCGGTAAAGATAAAATCGGCAAATTCCACGGTTGCGCTTGATTAATACTCGCTGAAAGTGGTTGAATTTCTAAACTCAAAATACTTCCAGATTGACTCAACCGTACTAATCTTTCACCCGCAACTGCAGAGACAATAATTCTTCCCCCTGGCGCTGATAATGTGCCAGTATTTACAATACTCCCAGCCGATAAAGTTAAACTTTGTCCATTTCCCACACCCAAATTACCAAAATTAATAATTCCCCCTGGTTGACTCATCGAAAAACTCACAGCATCAGGATTTCCCACCAAAGCTGCATAATTATTCACACCCCCAGCACTAAACCAATTAGAACCAAAACCAATTCCATTTGCAGTAGTTGCACTAAAAGATCCAGGCACATTTAAACTAGCATTAGATCCAAATACAAAACCACTAGGATTCATCAAAAATAAATTAGCATTGCTTCCAGTAACTTGAATTTGACCGTTAATAATTGAAGGTTCACCACCAACAACTCGACCTAAAATATTTTCAATACCAGGAGTAGATAAAAAATTCGCTATCTGCTCAGAGTTCAACCCAAACTGAGCGAAACTATGAAAAAGATTAACTTGATCTCCAGATATTTGACCGCCAGTAATATCAATTTGATTACCATTGGGTGCAATCATAGTCCCAGTACCATCAACCGCTGGTACTATTTGCTGGGCTTGTATTTGCTTGATATCTAAAACATTCAGCAAAGGTAGTAAAGTTAACCACAACAACCTAAATATTTGTGTATTTATATTTAAACTTCGTAAAAATCCGGTCTTGCCTTTGATTTGTAGATTCATAGCTTATATACTCTTGACAAGCAAAATTATAAAATTGAAAAAATAGCCTCAACCCAACGAGTAAGGGCAGAATACACACCACACAGATGCAGCCAAACGGAAGTTTTTTACAAATTTTTACCTGTTCCTTGCAACTTACTTGCAAGCAGGTTTAACTTTTCAGATTAATATAATACTACAAGTAGGTTATGTCTGCTTAAGAAAACAGCGCTAATTAGACTATAAATGTATGTTGGACAATAATTATCATCCACTCGAAAAATTTAACTAATTTATTAACTCAGGAATCAATCCATGTTGACTAATTTTAGTAGTAAATTACTGACCGCAAATCTGTGTTTTATTTCTATTATTTTGCTGCTGACTAATCAAATCGGACTTTCGCAAACTCCGCCAGTTAAAAGCAATGTTAAAACAGCATTTCTTTGCATTCGTCAAGGAAGTGGTTATGCGACAGTAGCGCGGAGGGGAACTAAAACAACATCGCCAATTATTACTTGGAATGATACCGCTTTCGGCCCTCAATTTGCCCCAGAGGAACGCTGTAAACGAGTTAGTCAGCGCTTGACTACAGCATTTGCATCCCGTGCTGGTGATGCGGGTACGTTGAAAATAACTCACGGGATATATAATAGTAATCCAGTAATTTGTTATATCAAAACCGAAAAAGAAAAATGTAGCGGTGAAAATTTATTATTAACGCTGAATTCATCTGAACGCGGTCAAGAAAAAGAAATTCTCAATCAGCTACTAAATTTTAGTGTCAAAGGTACTTCTACGCCCTTAAGACGAGATGAGAGCGATCGCACAGTCTTAGAATTGGGAATCCAGCTTAACAAAGCATTTGCAGATGATAGCGCTACCCCACCCTTGACACCGAAAAATTAAGCAGAGAAAAACAAATAAACCTAAAATGTATTTACCCCAGGATGCTAGATACTATTAGCATCCATTTTTAATCTCATCTTTCCCCTTTGAAAACCCAGAAGCCAGGAAACCATAATAAACAACAAATAATCGTGAAACCGTCTTTACCAATGTGGGAGTCACTCACTTTGTTGTTCAGTGCTACCCTTTTACAAGGCTGCTTATCTTCATCAATAAATCAATCAAAATATACTAAAAATCTCAACCCAGAAACAGATAATTCAACTTTACCAGTAGCAGAAATTGCTAAACAAGTTACAGTCAGAATTTTCACTGAACCCGGTTCTGGTTCTGGAGTCATAGTTGCACGTCAAAATCAAACATATACTGTTTTGACATGTCAACATGTAATTACTCATACTCAAAACCATAGATATAGCATCTTATCTGTAGATGGAAAAATTCATCAAGCCCGATTAAAACCAATGCATAAATTGCTGGGTTTAGACTTAGCTTTAGTTGAATTTGATAGTAAAAATAATTATCAAGTTGTCAAATTAGGTGACTCGAAAAGTCTAACTGTAAATACTCCTATTTTTGCCGCCGGATTTCCCAATTATCACTTAATTAATCAAAATAAAATTGAAGACACCCGCCATTGGGGTACAAAAGCTTTTCGCTTGACAACTGGTAAAGTGATGATGTTATTAACAGATAAATCACTCCCAGAAGGCTATCGTTTAGGCTACACCAACGAAGTAGAAGTTGGCATGAGTGGCGGCCCCGTATTGAATAAAACAGGAGAATTAGTGGGAATTAACGGTCGTTTAAAATATCCGCTGCAAGGAATTAATATATTTACATTTACTGATGGAAGCAAACCATCCCAGAAAATATTTGAGCAAATGGAAGCTTTAAGTTGGGCGATTCCCATTGCAATTTTTCAGCAATCTGCAGCAGATTTTTCTCAGGCTGAAAAAGAAGAACTATGACAAAAATTGACCTCCTACGAAACATCAAAATGGAGTACAAACCAACAAAGGTGAGTACTCCATTATTAAAGAAAGAGTAAGTAGTAAGCCGGGTTCTGTTCTCAGTGGAGAAGTTAAATTTAACATCTCTAACATGAGGGCAGTTATCTATCTGGGACGCCTGTTACCAGACGCCTCTAGCGGCTCTGTCTTAGCGGAACTGGTAAAAGACCAACCATAGTTCCTTTGGCCTTGCTCCCAACCGGGGTTTACCGAGCCACGACCTCTCAGTCGTGCTGGTGCGCTCTTACCGCACCTTTGCACCCTTACCTTCTCAAGTATGAAATTTGAAGTTTGAAGTTTGAAAATTTCAGACTTCAGCCTTTATCCTTCATACTTTAGAGGGCGGTATCTTTCTGTGGCACTATCCTCACGATCGCTCGCACTGGACGTTATCCAGCAAGTCTGGTCTTTCGGGAGTCCGGACTTTCCTCAAACCAGTTGTACAACTGATCTGCAACCGCCTGCGCCTACTCTCTCTTTAGATCCAGTGTAATCTTGGATGGCGTAGTGTGTGCGGGCAGGAATTATCTATTCCAGGGGAGAGCATATGTCCAAGGTAGTTTCCTGACAACGAATGGACAATTGAGAATGCACATAGGGGGTATATTCAGACCAGGAGCTATACCTACACGCACTTCGGATATCCGCAGCACTAGTTGCAGGGAAAATTTTAACTCGGTTCTGCCGTTGTCGAAGTCGTTGTATAGCTTTTTATTTTTTTGGAGAGCACCGAAATCAATCAGCGGTTTTTTTGCTGAATAAGTACCAGTTGCTTGATCGCGCTCGAAAACATTTTCTGCTGACACTGTTTCTGAAAGTGTTTTCTTGGGAGCAACTAAGCTAGGGCTTTGGGGTACGGCTAAGTCACGGGTTAAATCTGGTGATTTGCGAATTACTCGCAGCGATTGCTTGGTATGTTCGATGACTAAAGAACAGTTATCCCAGTCAACATATACGGCAATATTTTCTGATTTATTCTCAATACTCAGTGATAAATCTTTGACATCATCATAGGAATTTGAGCCACTCAATTTAAAAGAAATTCCAATTTGGTCTTGGAGATTTTGTTGTTTGAGTTGCTCATCAATAACTCCCTTTTGCAACTCATATTTAATTTTATCATCTATGGATTCAACCATCCGATTAAAAGCGTAAGCGACACCGATGATATAGAGTGTCAATACAACTAAATTCTGGTCACTATTCTGGGTCATAACTCAGAATACCTATCTCCTATGCTAATTTTATATATTTGACTCATCGCCTTCCTTGTTCACTTTTACTTAACTTTTATCGAATTTTCTAACCATCCTTTACGCCAAAACAAGATTAGCAGTACTATAGCGATCGCTGCCATAACTGCCAAGCATATCGGGTATCCCCAATACCAATTTAGTTCTGGCATATTATATGGCGATTTTTCCGTATTGAAATTCATGCCATAGATCCCCGCAACAAAAGTTAGGGGAATAAAAATTGCAGAAACTATGGTGAGTACCTTCATGATTTCATTCATTTTGTTGCTGACTGCTGACAAGTAAACATCCATTAATCCAGAGGCTAGCTCTCGGTAAGTTTCTACCATATCCATAACTTGGACAGTATGGTCATAACAGTCTCGCAAATAAATTTGCACTTCTTCACTAATCAATCCGCTACCATCTCTAACCAAGTTATTAATTACGTCTCGTTGCGGCCAGATAGCGCGACGCAGTTGTAATAATTCTCGCCGCAGTTTATAGATTTTCTGTAATGTTCTTTGTGTAGGTTCGACTATCACCTCTTCTTCTAAATCTTCGATTTGTTCACCGTAACGCTCCAACACGGGAAAAAAACCATCAATAATTGAATCTAATAAAGCATAAGCTAAATAATCTGCTCCTTGTCTACGAATAATACCTTTACATCTTTCAATTCGCATTCTCACTCCTTCCAAGCAATCGTGTTCTGCTTCTTCCTGGACTGTGAGTAGATAATTTTTTCCTAAAACTAAACTTACTTGCTCACTATAAAAACCACAGATGTTTTCTTTTGGTACTACCATCCGAGCAATTATTAATAATTGGTCTTCATAATCCTCCATTTTGGGACGTTCTGTCATATTCACCACATCTTCTAGCACTAGAGGATGTAATTCAAAAACATTACCTAATCTCTGCAATATGTCTTGATTTCCTAAACCTTGTACATCCACCCAAGAAACTGATTCCGTATCCAGATAAGCAATACATTCCTCTGGAGTTTCTATTTGTTTGCGAATATAATTTTCCTGGTTGTAATCAATCAAAAAAATAATCGGAGATTCGGCATTTTCATCAATAAAAATAGTCCCTGGTACAGTTCCTGGTTGATGATAATATTCTTTAATTAAGGATTTAGTGACAGCTTTAGAAAAACGGCGAATATTTTTGATCATAGGTTTTGCAATCTCATAACTCATAACTATGGCTATCGCTATTTAGAGAGAATTTATAGCGATCGCCAAATAATTTAGGACATAAACTGAATATCAAACCCACACACCAAACGACTTTTAACCCTATCCCCTATTCCCTGTTCCTCGTTAAGAGTTCCCTGCTATAAGTATTCAAGCCGACATGATACCACCCCGTCGCCTCTAAATTAAGTAGGTCGATGTAAATAAAGTTCAGGGGCTAAAACTGTGGTGTGAAAACACGCTCTAGCCCCTAACTTCTATTTTTAATTCAATTTTGTCGGCTGCTAATTTTCCTTTGGTGGCTGATTGTCGCTAGAAGTTGGTACAACTACAGCTGGAGGCTCTGGCTTATTTTCTGCTGGCGCTGGTGCTGCGGGAATCACGGCGGGATTTAGTTGTTTTTGTGCTGGGGGTGAAGCCGAATCTTGGTTAACAGATGGTGAAGGTGATGCATTCCGCGACGAGCGCACTGCTCTGAGCTTTTCCACTAGGGAATTTGTGGCTGGGGACGTGCTGGGCGAGACTTTGGGTGGCTCGCTGTTGGTAGGTAAGGATTCTTTAGTATCCTTTTGTGGTGATTCTTCACTACTGTTACGGTTGCGAGAATACTCAGTTTGTACTAATGGACGACGATTGCGCCTGCGCCGTGTGGTGGAGGTAGTCGCAGGGGTAGAGCTAGACGGGGAAATAGTTGTCTCTGGGCTGGATGCTGACGGTGTGCTGCTGACGGTGGGAATTTGCTCTTGGGTGGGATTGGTGAACAGTGGTGCTGGTGGCGGCGACTGGGTTGGCGATTTGGGGAGCATACTGGTGATGCCAAATCCGGCGATCGCCGCCACGGATGCTACACTTAAGCCGAGAAATACTTTTGATGATGCCAATTTTGGAGCTAATGATTTGACATTAGCGATCGCTGACGTTATCGGCATACGGCGCTGAGTAGTCCTCTTCAGCAAATTTTCTTGTTCTTGCAGCGATAAATTCACAGTGGCGACTGTGTGCGTCGGGACAACTTGTGGCGCTGCATTCATCCCCATCCCCGGTAGCAACTTCAACCACTCCGCCACTGTCGGGGGACGAAAGCGAGATTCCACCGCCATTCCCCGCATCACTGCTTGGTTGACAGCCGCGCTTAAATGTGGTTGTAATTCGCGGGGAGAAGGCATTTTTTCGCGATCGCGTAACAACGCAGGTAAGGGAACTTGCGCCGTCAACAGCGCGTATAACGTCGCCGCCAAACCATATACATCAGTAGCCGGCGTGCGTGGGGCTTGTGTCAGGTATTGTTCAATCGGAGAATATCCCTCCGACACCATCCCCGTGTGGGTCTGTCGCACACCACTATTAAACTCCCTGGCAATACCGAAATCAATTAACACTACCTCTTGAGTTCCTGCCCGGAGGATAATGTTATCTGGCTTAATATCTCGATGTAGCAAACCATTGTTATGTACCACCTGTAACGCCGCCGCGATTTGCCGAATGTAATGGATCGCTGTTGCTTCTGGCATCGGTATTCCTGGTAATATAAATGCATTCCCCAAAGTTTCCCCAGGGATGTATTCCATCACCATGTAAGGCAACCCAGCCTCTATAAAAAAGTCGCTAACCCGCACAATATTCGGGTGAACGCAAGTAGCTAATCTTCTGGCTTCATCTTGGAATTGACGCTCGAACTTAGCAAACTCAGGATGTTGTCGCAGCCGTTCGTTGATGGTTTTCATCACCACCTCTTGACCCAAGTAGTGATGAGTAGCCTTGAACGTAATGCCAAAGCCACCGCGCCCTATTTCCTGATTTAGGGTATACTTACCAGCCTGTAAAGTTGTACCTGCTAACATAAATAGTTCAGAGTCCTTAGTCCTAAGTGAGCAGATCAGCACTGCGTCCTGAGTCTTAAGGGATTTCCAAAGAAATTAGCTTCCCTAAGCTTAGGAAAACTTCCCCATCATCGCCACAGTTTCGTCTTTTTCATGATACATTGCCATCCCCCTGAGTAACTTGAAGATATGGGTAAGGGAATGGGGGATGGGGGATGGGGGGGGTGTGGGAGGTGGGGAGGTGGGGTGATGGGGTGATGGGGAGATGGGGAGGTGGGGTGATTAAAGCGTGAGCCTTTGAACCTGAAGCGTCAGCCTTTGAACCCGAAGCGTCAGCCTTTGAACCCGAAGCGTCAGCCTTTGAACCTCAAGCGTCAGCCTCTAAACCTCAAGTGTGAGCCTTTAAGCCTCAAGCGCGAGCCTTTGAGCCTCAAGCGCGAGCCTTTGAGCCTCAAGCGTCAGCCTCTGAACCTCAAGCGTCAGCCTCTGAACCTCAAGCGTCAGCCTTTAAGCCTCAAGCGCGAGCCTTTGAGCCTCAAGCGCGAGCCTTTGAGCCTCAAGCGTCAGCCTTTGAGCCTTAAGCGTCAGCCTCTGAACCTCAACACTCCCCATCACCCCACCTCCCCATCACCCCACCTCCCCATCACCCCACCTCCCCATCACCCCACCTCCCCATCACCCCACCTCCCCACCACCCCACCTCCCCACCACCCCACCTCCCCATCTCCCTAAAACCTCTGACCAATCCCCAAATGTACCCGGCTCTCTCCTTGGTCGTTAATGCCGTAATCAGCGCGGATTAAGCCGAGGGGTGAATCCAGACGGATACCGGCGCCGTAGCCGAAGCCGTTACCGGGTTTACCGCGTACCCCGGCGGGATTGCCTAAAACGGTGTCGCCAGATCCGAGGTCTGAGGCGTAATCGGCGAAGAGGACACCCCCAACTACGGGTAGAATGGGGAAGCGGTATTCTGCGGAAGCGAGGACATAACTGCGACCAGTGCCGACATTTCCAGAGTCGTAGCCCCGGACTGAGTTGGTTCCACCCAAATTAAAGGCTTCATAAGGTGGTAAATTACCGAGAACAGTACCAGCTTGGACATTCAATGCAAACACTTGTGGTTGTTTGCTGTTAAATAATTGCACGGGGACATACTGGCTGTAGTTGGCTTTGAGGCGATTCATGGAAATATTACCTTGACCCAGGGGTACAGATTGTTCTGTACTGAGGGTGAGGATAGAGCCTTTGGTGGGGTTGATAACGTTATCTCGGCGATCTTTGGAGGCGGTGAAAGAGACTGTAGTCAAATCATCGACACCTGTACCGCTTGCAGTTAAGGTATTGCCTTTGACATCTGTTGGGGTAATATTACCTTGGCGATCGCGGATACTGGTGCGGCTATAGTTAAATCCCAAAGATGTGTTCCAGTCGTCAATCGGTCGTTGAAAGCTAACGCCAGCGCCAATTCTACCTTCCCGCGCCCTATCACCGTTAGCGAGTTCAATTTTATCATCAAAGATTTGTGAGAGTTCTCGGCGGCGAAAGGCGTTGATGGTGTAACCTAGACGATCTGGATTGGTTTCTCGATAAGGACTAGTAAATTTGGTATCAAACTGCAAGTCGCGCAGCCCCACCCCGACGTTCACTCCCAATTTATCGTTCACACCACCGATATTCTGGTCTTGATAGTTGAGTGTGCCAATTAATCCTTGGTCAGTGCTGTAACTCCCGCCCACATTCACTGCACGAGCGCCGATTTCCTTGAGTTCATAAACCAGGTCAACTTTGGTGGCGTCTCCTTCGAGAGCTACATTCACCGTTGCAAATAAACCGAGTTTATATAATTGCTGTACATCTTGTCTAACAACGTTTTCTTGAAAAAGTTGACCGGGTTTGAGTCGCAGTTGCTGTTTGAGAAAATCTGGTTTGGTGCGTCCTGTAACTGGATTACCTTTGCTATCAACAGTTTGACCTTCATCGTTGACGAAGCGAAATTTGATATCACCCACCAAGCCTTCAGCGACATTTAAGGTGAGGATGCCGTCTCGGTTGGGTTTAATCGACAAGACTCTTGCCAAATTATAACCGTTATCAGTGTACCATTTATTGAGTTGTGCTACTGCTTGTTTGAGTGCGGCGGGGCTGATAGCGGTGCCAATTTGCGTTTGGAACTGTTTTTGGACGATTTGATTGCTTAGTGCTCGAGCACCAGAAAGCTGCAGCGATCGCACTATTATCGGCTGTACTTGATAAGTGACACTCAAGCCTTTGGTAGTGCTGCGGCTATTAACATTAGCTGTCACAAACAAACCTGTATCTAAAATTGCTGTCACATCTGTTTGCAGTTGCTTTTGACTAGTTTCTCCCCCAGTTTGGGTTTTTATTACTTGGCGAATAATCTGCTGTAATTCCTGATTAGCCCCTACTATTTGCACATCTGTAGTGGTGACAACTAAATCGGACGCAGAAGGAAGAACGACTGGGGAATTTTTGTTCACTCCCCTTTGCACAGTTCCCGAATTTTGAGAAAATTGTTGTGCAACTATCGTCTCTGGTACCGCAACTGATTTTAAAATTACAGGTGAGTCCTCAATTACTGGTACTATCAAATTTCCGGCTTTGGCAACCGGAGTGGTATTCTTGGCAGGTGCGGCTATGGCTTGTCCAGTCACATCGCTGACTGCTAAAGTCGCTAAAGTAAAGATTGCCGCAGAAGAAACTCGCATAATATTTTGCCTATATGCCTGATTAACTGGAAGTTAGTTATAGGGAGGTAATTGGGGGATAATTTTAATAGCAATTTTTGTCACATTTTTTTGTGAATTGGTATAACTTTTAGCTGCTTTACCGATTCGTTCCCCTATTCAGCCTTCTTTAACCAAACAGACATTTAATCGTGATTTTTTGTTTCTTTGCAAATCCCAATTTGGTATTAATTACGAATTACGAATGACGAATTACGAATTAATATGAGTAATGTACCCCAGTCAGCCACAGCCTCTTCTCGTTTGCAGTTACTGGTTTTGAGCAACGGTCATGGAGAGGATATCATCGCTGTCCGCATTTTACAGGAACTGCTGCAACAAGCAAACCCACCAGATATCTTTGCTTTACCTTTGGTAGGTGAAGGACACGCTTATCAGCAGTTGCAAATTCCTTTCATTGGAACGACACGTGCAATGCCTTCTGGTGGTTTTGTTTATATGGATGGACGCCAATTAGCAAACGATGTCCGGGGAGGGTTATTGCAACTTACGGTAAGCCAAATCCAAGCGATGCGTCGTTGGGTAAAATCTCAAAAAAAATTAGGTAATCGCAGTGCTATTTTAGCTGTCGGAGACATTTTACCACTGTTGTTTGCAACTTTCAGCGGTGCTAACTATGCTTTTGTGGGTACGGCTAAATCTGAGTATCATGTGCGCGATGAAGTTGGGTTGTTACCGCGCCAAACTAAAGGCGCGTATTGGGAAAACTTTTCTGGTTCAATTTACCATCCTTGGGAAAGGTGGTTGATGAGTCGTCGTCGTTGTCGAGCGGTATTTCCTAGAGATGCGCTGACAGCAAAAATCTTAAGCCAGTGGAAAATTCCGGTTTTTGATTTGGGTAATCCGATGATGGATGGTTTAGAGCCAAGCTTTCCTACTTCCAGATTATACACCGCAGATTTCTCTGAAAGTGAGATGATTCGCCCTTTAATTGTCACCTTGCTTCCTGGTTCGCGCCCACCGGAAGCTTATACAAACTGGGAAATGATCATGGTGGCGATGTCTGCGTTAATGGCTAGTTTTCGGGAGCGGGATTCGGTTTTTCTCACTTCGGGGATGTTAGTATTTCTAGGAGCGATCGCTGCGAATTTAGATCAGAATATACTCTGTCAAACCCTCAATCTCCAAGGCTGGCGACCCCACCCAGAAACGCCGATTCCCTTCCGTGATCCTCAAGCTTTGATATTTAAGCAAAAAAATGCCTATCTGATTTTAACCCAAAATGCCTATAACGATTGTCTGCATTTAGCAGATTTAGCGATCGCCATGGCTGGAACCGCAACAGAACAATTTGTCGGTTTGGGGAAACCGGCGATCGCTATCCCCGGTTTAGGGCCGCAATACACCCCCGCTTTTGCAGAAGCCCAAAGCCGTCTCCTCGGCCCCTCTCTGATTTTGGTAGACCAACCACCAAAGGTCGCTAAGGTAATCCAGTCTCTCTTCCGCAATCCTGACACACTCCAACTAATTGCTGACAATGGTTTGCAACGCCTGGGTAAACCGGGCGCTGCGAAACGGATTGCAGATTGTTTACGAGAACAGTTAGGATGAAAATATCACACGTGATCAAAAAAGCTTGTAGAGAAGTTGTATTGCCAAGTCTCTACATTCATGCTTTAACCAACTAATCCAGAGCGGAGAGCGCGAACAGCAGCTTGGGTGCGGTCATCAGCGCAGAGCTTGTTCAAGATGTTGCGGACGTGGGTTTTCACTGTACCCACCGTGATGTAGAGTTTCTCAGCAATTTGACCGTTGCTACAGCCAGCGACAATCAATTCTAAAATTTCTAATTCCCGTTGAGTCAAGGGATAGGTTTCTAAAACTTGTTCATATTCAGACGCCAAGGCTTCAATTTTGACAGTTTTCGGCTTATCACTTGATTGGGTTTCGCCGGGAAAACCTTGTCGCATCTTACGTAATACCACATTAGCGATCGCCGGGTCAATCCAAGAGTTACCTGTATAAGTTGCTTGGATCGCTTCTGTTAATTTATTAATACTCGTCTCTTTCATATAATAAGAGTCAGCGCCAGCAGCAAAAGCCGCTAATACCGCATCCTCAGTATGATCCATCGTCAAAATTAAAATCTTAGTTCCTAACTGCCCACTTTCTGCTTGGTGGCGCTTAAATTTGCGTGTCAGTTCAATTCCATCCATATCGGGTAAGCCGATATCGACAACAGCAACATCTGGTTTAGCTGTTTCCAGTAGTTTCATCCCCTGAGTTGCGTTAGCTGCTTCACCAACCACCTTTAATCCGCCGTGCGACTGTAGTGCAGCCCTGAGTCCCATCCGGGTAAGGTCATGATCTTCAATTAAAATAATACTGATTTCACTCATAGCTACACTCGCTCTACTTCCGATTGCATCTTTCAAACTATGACCTTCCATAACCGCTCTACTGCTTTTCCCAACCCTCAAGATAGAGGATATTATGTAAATCTTGCATCCACCAATAGAGATAGTAAAACGGCTTTTTTCTAGGCTAGACGGCTAAAAATATCTAGCTGTAGGTATATAGATATCTTAACCAAAAAAATGAAATATTGAGACGAACTCTAACTTACGCCTGATACCAATTCCCCATTAAGATGCAGCCAGTTATTTTGACACCTAGCCAATCGTCCCCAAAAGACCTCCGCGTACCTCCGCGCACCTTTGCGTTTCCAAATTAAAAACCATCTCAAAGTCATGGACAAACTAGCGCCAACTGCAGCAAATAAAATAGCATGTAACACCTCAAAACAAGCATTTGAATTCATGGGGGTGTTACAGCTTGATGGATTGCTGATAGAAATCAATCAAGCGGCGTTAGATTTCGGTGGATTAACAAGAGAGAAAGTTATTAATCGTCCTTGTTGGGAAGCTAATTGGTGGAGAAATTCACCAGAAAATCAAACTAAATTAAGAAGTGCGATCGCTCAAGCAGCAACGGGAAAATCGGTGCTATTTCCCATAAATATTTTAGATGCTAACCATGATAGTGTGACCGTCAATCTTGAGATTCGTCCCCTCAAAAATCAATCTGAACAAATTACGTTATTAATTTTGCAAAGTCAGATATTAACTAACGCCATTTCTTCCCCCACAACATCTTCCTTATCTCCTTTACAGTCAGTAAAAAATCTGAGCAATTTATATGCTGATTTGGTTGATAGTTTACCAGTGGGTTTAAATGTTTGGCATTTAGAAGATCCAGATAACATTTATTCATTGCGGTTGGTGAGTACGAACGCGGTAGCTAGTAGCTTAACGGGGGTATCTTCTTCAAGTTATTTGGGCAAATACGTTACAGACTGCTATCCTAGCGAACTGATACAATCAGCTAACTTGCAACTATACGCACAAGTAGCCTTAGGCGATTCGCCAGAACAGACTCAAGAAATTTACTATAGCGATCGCCATAATCCTTGTAGCTGTTTCAGCCTCAAAGTCTTCCCCTTACCGCACTGCTGTGTAGGAGTGCTATTAGAGGATATAACTCAGCAAAAATACGCACAACAAGCTCTCAAAGCTAGTGAACATCATTACGCCACCCTCACGAAAATGTCCCCTGTGGGCATTTTTCGCACAGACACAGCAGGAAATTGTCTTTATGTCAACGACCGTTGGACTCAAATTACTGGACTCACCGCTGTTGACGCCCTTAATCAAGGTTGGCGCCAAGCGGTTCACCCCGAAGACCTAGAACAGCTAGATTTAGAAGTAGAACGCATCCTCGCAGACAAACTACCATTCACTGGAGAACTGCGTTTTCTTCACCCCAGTGGTAAAATATCTTGGGTGTATTCCAGTGCTGTGGTGGAAACTGATGTCAATGATCAAGCGATCGGCTACATCGGTACGGTCATGGAAATCACCGAACGCAAGCAAGCAGAGCAAGCTTCCCAAGAAAGCGAAGAAAGATTCCGGGCTACCTTTGAGCAAGCTGCAGTGGGTATCGCCCATGTGGGAATTGATGGTCGCTGGTTGCGAGTCAATCAGAAACTATGTGAAATTGTCGGTTACACCAGACAAGAATTATTACATCTTACCTTCCAGGAAATTACCTATCCTGACGATCTACAAACCGATCTCAATTATATGCGTCAGCTTTTGGCGGGTGAAATCGAAACCTATTCCATGGAAAAACGCTACATCTGCAAAGATAATTTACCTTGCTGGATTAACTTGACGGTATCACTGGTGCGGGAAAATGGTGAGACAGCCATCAGCAACACTATTCGCCATCAACCAAAATACTTTATTGCTGTCATTGAAGATATCAGCGATCGCAAACTTGCAGAATTAACTCTCCAGCAACGAGCCGAAGAATTAACACGAGTCAACAATATTTTAGCGCAAACCACCACAATCTTACAAAAACGTAATCAAGAATTAGACCAATTTGCTTACGTGGCTTCCCACGATTTGAAAGCACCTTTACGAGCGATCGCAAATCTTTCAGAATGGTTAGAAGAAGACCTCGGCGACCAACTCCCCGCTGAAAATCAACACCAGATGCGTTTACTGCGGGGACGAGTCCAACGCATGGAAGCATTAATTAACGGCTTACTTGAATATTCCCGCATTGGGCGCACCCACGCCGAGCAATCTGTGGTGGATGTGGAGACTTTACTACAGGAAGTGATCGACTCCTTAGAACCACCACCAACATTTATCATTGATGTCGCTTCCGAAATGCCGATTTTCAGAACCAAACATTTACTATTACAACAAATATTCGCCAACTTAATTAGCAACGCCATCAAACACAACCCACGAGTTGATGGCCATGTGCAAATTTCCGTCAAAGACCAGGGGAGATGGTACGAATTCGCCGTGGCTGACAACGGCCCCGGTATTTCCCCTGAATACCAAGATAAAATCTTTGTAATCTTTCAGACCCTAGAATCCCGCGATCATAAAGAGAACACTGGGATTGGTCTGGCGATCGTCAAAAAAATAGTTGAAACAGAAGGAGGAAATATCACTTTAACATCCAGCTTAGGTAAAGGCAGCACTTTTCGTTTTACCTGGACTAAGCATCAAAATGAGTAAATTTGCTCAAGCTTACGGTACAAAATGTTTATGAGCAACTCTCACCAATGGCTGAGGACGGCGGCTTATCTGCTGATTTACAATTGATTTACAGGCGGTAAGTATTTTATTTTACTGTAGATTAAAACTCTCTGCTTTGGCAGATCATCCAGCATCAGGTGTCATTTTCGCAAATGTTAATCATAACTAAAGGCATGGAATCATCAAAAATGAGCCATTAGCCTTTAACCACCGCCTTGATTTTTTTACCCTAGTCAATCTAGCAAATTGAAGCTAAAACAGATTAGCGGTTGATGTTTTTAACGCTAAGGGGTCAGTTGTTTTGTAGTCAGGACTTTAGTCCTAAAATTTTCACCGCTAAAGTGTTTAGTACCAGATTACCTATAGGGGAATGGCGCAAAAAGTGATTAACATACTATTAGTGGAGGACGACGAAGTTGATATTATGAATGTCAAACGGGCATTCAAAAAAGTTAACATTACCAATCCAATTTATGTAGCCAACAACGGGGTAGAAGCTTTAACAATGCTTCGTGGCGAGGATAATCAACCGCCTTTATTTCCTCCCGAACGTCGTCTAATTTTACTAGATTTAAACATGCCGAAAATGGGTGGAATTGAATTTCTGCAAGAAATTCGTTCAGACTCCCAATTGCGAACTACACCAGTGGTGGTGATGACGACTTCCAACCAAGATCAAGACCGAGTAGAAGCCTATAACTTAAACGTCGCTGGTTATATACTCAAACCTGTCACCTTCGCTAGTTTTGTGGAAATGATGGCAGCACTCAATAGATACTGGGTATTGTGTGAACTACCCTAATCTTGTATTATCACTCTCATAAAGCAATCACTAAAGCCAAATTCTCAAACCTTGAATTAACCCCTAGTTATTCGCTACCAACCTTCAATGTTACACATCAACCTGTATTTGACAGCGAAGATAAAAGCCGATGGAAGAGACGCTGAAAATTTTGGTTGTAGACGACGATGAAGTCGATCGCATGACAGTCCGTCGCGCCTTAACTAAGGCGAGTATCAAAATGGAATTGTCAGAAGCAAAAGACGGCCAGAGTGCTATTTTTGCTCTCACAAATCATGAATATGATTGCGTTTTCCTCGACTATCGCTTACCAGACCAGGATGGTTTGTCTCTGATTAATCAAATACAAGTTGCAGAAATCAAAGTTCCTTTAGTAGTCCTCACAGGTCAAGGAGATGAACAAATCGCTGTAGAATTAATGAAAGCTGGGGCTACAGATTATCTTACTAAATCAAGAATATCTTCAGAAACATTGGCACGAATTTTACGAAATGCGGTAAGAGTACATCGTGCAGAAATGCAAATAGCCATAGCCAACCAGCAAATTAGAGAAAATCATGAATTACTAATTCGCAAAAACCAAGAATTAGAAAAACAAAGACAGCAAATTCAACTACAAAATTTAAAGCTATTAGAAGCATCAAGATTAAAATCGCAATTCTTAGGCACAATGTCCCACGAGTTAAGGACGCCGATGAATGCGATTATTGGTTTTTCACAAATTTTGTTACGTCCTAAATTCGGTCAACTTACCCATCAGCAAACAGATATGGTTGAACGGATATTTAATAACGGAAAGCACTTGCTGATGTTGTTAAATGAAGTTCTCGATTTTTCTAAATTAGAAGCAGGACGGTTAGAGTTAAAACCAGAATTATTTGAATTACCAAAAATAATTAATAGTACTGTCGCCGAAATGCGTCCTTTATTTGAAAACAAAAAATTATCTTTAATAGTACAGGTAGATTTAGCCAATCCGGTAATATTTAATGATTCAGTACGTGTGCGACAAATTTTAGTTAATCTCCTGTCCAACGCCAATAAATTTACAGAAGCTGGTGAAGTTTGGGTAGAGGTCAATGAAATTCCTGGTAATCGGATAGCAATCGCCGTTCGAGATACAGGTATTGGTATCGCTCCCCAAGATTTTCAACATATTTTTGAAGCTTTCCGACAAGTCGATCAAAGTATCACCCGCAAATATCCGGGTACAGGACTTGGTTTAGCAATTATTGATTCCTTAGTACGCATGATGGGTGGCAAAATAATTCTAGAAAGTCAATTGGAGGTCGGTTCTATGTTTAGAATTGAATTGCCACGCCAAGTAACATCAGCCACCACAACAGGTAACAATCCAGCTTTATACTTGGGTAGCGATGAAATTCAATGTTCAACACAGAACCCTCATCACCCCTACAATCAATTCAGTAAAGCATCAATGGGATCTCCCCATTTCAAACCATAAAATTCACCTCCAAAAAGTTGATAAATCATGTCTGTTGTAGAAAGTTCCAAAATTGATCGTATTCTCGCTGTCGATGACACTAAAGACAATCTTATTTTGGTACAAACAATTCTAGAGAGTGAGGGATATCAAGTTGATTTAGTGGAAAATGGCATAGCAGCTTTAGAGTACGTTGCTCAAGCCCCACCTGACCTCATACTGCTAGACGTGATGATGCCCGGTATGGATGGATATGAAGTCACACGCCGTATACGTAATAATCCGGAAATTAAAAGCTATATTCCTATTTTATTAATCACCGCTTTCCATGAATCAAGCGTAGTCGAAGGTTTAGATGCAGAAGCTGACGACTTCATCCGCAAACCATTTGATACCGATGAATTAACCGCCAGAGTGCGATCGCTCCTCCGCCTCAAACACAGTCTCGATGAACAACAAAAAATGGCTCGCCAGCGCGAAGACTTTGTATCGCGCCTCACTCACGATTTGCGAACCCCCCTAGTCGCAGCCGATAGAATGCTGACTTTGTTTCTCGAAGAAACCTTCTGCAAAATTTCCCCAGAAATGAAACAAGCTATCAGCGTCATGATTCGCAGTAACCAAAATTTGACACAGATGGTCAACACCCTCCTAGAAGTATCTCGCTTCGAGGCGGGTAAAAAAACCCTCAACTGGGAAAGTAGTAACCTCAAAGAAATCGCCCAAGAGGTGGTCAGCGAGTTATCTCCCCTAGCTAGTGAAAAACACCTCAGTGTTAAATTAGACACTCACCAATTAGACGAACTCGGTGAAACAGCCGGCGTCGTTATGGGCGATCCCCTAGAATTTCGCCGAGTTATCAGCAATTTACTCGGTAACGCCATCAAATTTACAGATACAGGCGGTATAGAAATTCGCATTCGTGAACAATCAGCCAATCCTTCAGGCCCAGATTGGGTAATTATTGAAGTCGAAGACACAGGATATGGTATTGCTCCTGAAGACCAAGCAACTATCTTCGAGCGATTCCGTCAAGGAAAAAACAAGCGTTCCGGTAGCGGCTTAGGACTGCACCTATCCCACCGGATTGTCGAAGCTCACAACGGTAAAATTGAACTCAAATCAGAAGTCGGTCGAGGTAGCGTGTTTACAGTCAGATTACCAAAACAAGCTTAGTTGGGAATAAAGATAGCCAGATGCAGAAAACTACACAATTAACTTATTCTTGACACATCTCAAAAACAGAGCGAGGCTTGAGTTTACTGCTCAGTAACCGACGAATTACATCTTCCAGATCCTCAATCATATAGGGTTTGCTAATATAATCATTAAAACCCGCTTTGATAATGCGTTCTCGATCTTCCCTACTCGCTAAAGCTGTCACAGCTAACACCGGGATATCAGCAGTTAGCGCTTCCTGCTTCAAACGTCGCACCACCTCAATTCCGTTGAGACTTGGCAACAAAATATCCAACATAATTAAATCCGGGTGATATTCCTTAGCCACTAGCACCGTCGTCGTACTGTCTGCTTGACAAATAAATCTACAGCCTAGCGACTCCAGCGCATAACTAATCAGCAATAGACTGTCATCATGATCCTCTACTACTAAAATTAGCGGCTGTTGAGAGCCGTACTTTGTTTCATTACTCATGAATGAATGTGTCAAATACATCTCTTCTCCAGAAGATTTAATTACGATTTATCGTCTTGAGGGAAAAACAGACGAGGTATTTGCATTGAGATTGTTAGCGAATAGCGCCTATTCAGGATTGACTACAAAAATTTTCAGGATGTAGACACCTGTAAAGTGGCTTGCCTGTCTTTTCAGGATAAAAAGAATCTGTACATATGCCAACCCTAGCGCGTAGAAAATATGAGTTTTTCTCAGTCAAAGCCGAATCTCGGAATCCATAAGAGAATTTCCGGCTAGCCCAAAACAAGCTGCTTTACGTCCATATATTTCATACTTCAGCCCTTTTTCGACTCCTTTGGCTTTCATTGAGTTGATCACGACTACGCACACAACATGCCTTGATGGTAGAAAGCTTGCACCTGATAGCTTCAGCAGACACCCCTCGATTATAAGCAAAATTACAGATTTTTTTTCCTCGAACTTTAAAATAACTTTATATATGAATAGTTTATAAGTAATTTTTTAGCATATGGTGTACGCAAAATCTTGGGATTTTATCTTGACACTTTTTGTAGTATCAAAGTATTATGTAAGTAATCAATTTTCTCCTCACTTCATAGTGGTACACAATTATTCATTGTTTAACTATAAAATTACGCAAAATTACTTATACGGTTACTGACTTCAATGTGGCAGCCTCACAAATAACAATACTCTGGCAAACAACAAATAAGTAGACTATATTACGGAAAAACTTTCAGCCAATCTCTTTAATTACAGACTTGGGTAAAACAAAGTACCATCTTGAACATCAAAAGCGATCGCACTGACACCTAGCTCAATCTTGTTGTCAGCTTCATCCTTTATCCTTCATCCTTCATACTTCATACTTCATACTTCATACTTCATCCTAGCCTGCGGCAAGCCGCCTTACAGGCGTCTACATCCTTCAGAATACAATAACTCAACCACCGCCACAGCACCAAAAATATGAATTTTGATAATTTTAGAAATAACGAAGGTACTGCTGCAAATAATAACCGTCAAAGTTTACTTACAAGCGGCTGGCGGCCATTCAATCGTGATTTTGATTGGAGATTTTTTGGTCAAATTCTATTTCACGACACCCGCGAATTAAGCCAAAAAACTATTAATCTCGCCAGTTATTACGCTGATGCTTTAGGTAGAAGAGATTATAGCTGGTGGGCAAATTTATTGAATGTAGCTTCCGACTATACTCGTGGTGAATTGGAGAAATATTGGAACTATATTACACCCGATCCACTGACACCGGACAACCGCTACAAAGACGTTTTGGGTACAGAAACTCCTATTACACAATTTGTCAGCCGTAATAGTATCCCCATTGAATATGTCTTAAATCGACTGCAAGAAATTACCGTTTTACGGGTTTTAAAATTATTAGAACGTCCCGATATCATTACACAGTATTATTCTGAAAGAGACTTTTATTTTCCAGCAGAGAAGTTTGTCAATTGGGAACGCTTAGAAGTAATTAATACTGTTTATGCTTACTGGGCTAAACATGACGTTTGGCTGCAAATTGATCCCTACGATCGCGGGCGGCGACAATATACTTTAATGGCCAAAAATCTCGCCCCACTAATCAACAAAGGAACATATGATTTAGCAGTCATGCTGAGTGGATATCAAAGCCGGGTAGGTAAAGTTCACAGTCAATTTCCCATCCGCACTTTTCCCGCAGATATTCAAAGCTTTACCGACACAGTACAGCAAGCAATTCTCAATCAAAACCAACTAGCCGTCGTCGTTCACGGTGAACCAGGAACAGGTAAAACAGCATGGACTCAGGCAGTAGCGAAAGAAATTCTTGTCGCTTTAGGATATGTGATTTTCATTTTAGATCATGATGCCATCACTAACTTTGTGCCACCCACATATTTAGAACGAATTTGCATCATTATCAATGAAGCTGATAATCTAGCTCAAAATCGTGCTTACGAAGTCGCACAATATAACAACAGAACAGAGCATATTCTCAGTCTCCTCGATGGTACCTTATATCAAAGTGTCATTGACGAATCAGGGATTCAGATCAAGCAGCGTTTAGTGGTCTTGATGACTTGTAACACCACAGAAAGACTAGATCCAGCAATGTTACGTAAAGGAAGAGTCGATTTGATGTATGAATTTACCCAGAGGTACGTTTGATATTCAAAATTCAACAAAACTTGAATGATTTCCCGTGATCATACCTGCTCTCCTCCAGTCGCTAATTTTTCCCATCCTCTATTCACAGACCGTTCTAGACTCGAATGGCGTCAACCAGTAGGTGTGGAAACAATGGAGAAAAATTTAGCACCCCAAAAGCTTACCCACGACAGTTTTGAACCCTTTTACGCCAGTTTCGAGGTTGACGCCATTTTCCAAAGCCCAACTACACAAGGTTTTGGGGCTATTTTCTCTCCATCCCTCTTGACAACCCAACACCTGAAAAGCTACCTTGATTGCAGATTGACGCAACAGCACCTTGAAAACCAAATATATCAATGCTTCCAACTCCGGGCTGTTCCAATTAACATGAATCCCTATTAGGGATTGAAACATCAAAGAATTGTAGAGTAATGTCTTGGCTGATATGTTCCAATTAACATGAATCCCTATTAGGGATTGAAACCCAGCAGTGGGCGACACCCACATCACCAGTGATTTTGTGTTCCAATTAACATGAATCCCTATTAGGGATTGAAACAGTAGGCGATCGCCCTGAAGATGAGCAAGCAGCAGTTCCAATTAACATGAATCCCTATTAGGGATTGAAACGAAATTTGTTGCGCGACTCAGCTTTGAAGTGGGTATACTGGTTCCAATTAACATGAATCCCTATTAGGGATTGAAACTGATCTTTCTCTTTGTAATCGTGATTGCCCCTCAAATCCTTGTTCCAATTAACATGAATCCCTATTAGGGATTGAAACTCTAAAGAGCGCAGAAATAATAAAGAATTTTTTTGTTCCAATTAACATGAATCCCTATTAGGGATTGAAACACCAATAGAAACACATTATTATCAAGTTGCTGATTCAGTTCCAATTAACATGAATCCCTATTAGGGATTGAAACAAAAAATTTCCGAGTAACTTACCCAGAGTTTATAGTTCCAATTAACATGAATCCCTATTAGGGATTGAAACTCATCTGTAACTGTTTGTGCTGCACGATTATAAAGTTCCAATTAACATGAATCCCTATTAGGGATTGAAACATTCAACTCTGCATTAGCCAAATAGAAACTTTTGTTCCAATTAACATGAATCCCTATTAGGGATTGAAACGGAATACCCAATTGCAGATATCAACTAATAACCGTTCCAATTAACATGAATCCCTATTAGGGATTGAAACAGCTTTCTGCCTTGATTGCCGACAGCACCCCAATCAAGTTCCAATTAACATGAATCCCTATTAGGGATTGAAACTCTCTAGCAGTATCAGAGCATTCCAAATTATCCCCATCGGGTTCCAATTAACATGAATCCCTATTAGGGATTGAAACCTCGCTTGGGGTAGGGGTAGGGATAAATCTCAATGGTTCCAATTAACATGAATCCCTATTAGGGATTGAAACTCGGATTACACAAAGTATTGTTGATAGTATTGGTGTTCCAATTAACATGAATCCCTATTAGGGATTGAAACTGGGTAATATTCGGACTCGACAGTATATGGTATGTTCCAATTAACATGAATCCCTATTAGGGATTGAAACTTCCACTTTTGGCTTTGACTCTACAAGAGAATCATCAGGGGTTCCAATTAACATGAATCCCTATTAGGGATTGAAACAACTGACGAAAAACCATAAGTTAGCTGAAAATTTTCAAACCCGTGTTCCAATTAACATGAATCCCTATTAGGGATTGAAACTACATGGCATTTGTCGCGTAAACATGGCATAATATGTTCCAATTAACATGAATCCCTATTAGGGATTGAAACCTGGGGGATGGCATCGGGCGATCGCACCTTATATATGTTCCAATTAACATGAATCCCTATTAGGGATTGAAACAAAATACTAGGCTTTGGTGGCGACAGGAAGCAGGTTCCAATTAACATGAATCCCTATTAGGGATTGAAACTGTACCAAGTACAGCCAAAGATGTGAACTTTGGGTTCCAATTAACATGAATCCCTATTAGGGATTGAAACAAACAAGCCTTAATTCTGATGGTTCGTATCTGTGCTGGTTCCAATTAACATGAATCCCTATTAGGGATTGAAACGAGCAGGGAGGTCTGTGCCTTTTTTGGTAGTTGCGTTCCAATTAACATGAATCCCTATTAGGGATTGAAACAAACAATGTGGAACTTTTTTATGTAAAATCCTAGAAAGTTCCAATTAACATGAATCCCTATTAGGGATTGAAACTTCTCAATTCGATTTAGTAGTTCGTTCCTGCTTATAGTTCCAATTAACATGAATCCCTATTAGGGATTGAAACACAAGTTATCGAGCCGCAAATATCGATAACGAAGTTCCAATTAACATGAATCCCTATTAGGGATTGAAACCATCTAATCCTACATTGTAAGTATCGGTGATGTTGTTCCAATTAACATGAATCCCTATTAGGGATTGAAACGCATGGCTGCTTGGCTTCAATGGCTGGGATACCAGGTTCCAATTAACATGAATCCCTATTAGGGATTGAAACTGGAAACCCAGTAGCTTTAGCCCTGGGAGGAAAAACGTTCCAATTAACATGAATCCCTATTAGGGATTGAAACTATACCTTGAATGGTGCTATTACAATCATCCACAAAGTTCCAATTAACATGAATCCCTATTAGGGATTGAAACTACTGGAGTACGCTATCTAGTATCGTTGGCTATTGGTTCCAATTAACATGAATCCCTATTAGGGATTGAAACCCGAAATTTTCCAACCATTCCAAAACTTTTTTCTTTAAAGTTCCAATTAACATGAATCCCTATTAGGGATTGAAACCCATCACAAAATCATTACTGTCGTAAGTGATAGCAGGTTCCAATTAACATGAATCCCTATTAGGGATTGAAACAGCAGCACCAGGAAAGGAAGAAAAATGCCGCCAAGTTCCAATTAACATGAATCCCTATTAGGGATTGAAACAACCAGCTGCGTGATAACAAATCCGGTTTTCAAAACGCCCAAAAAGTGTATTGTGAAATTAAAAGGAAAAAGCTGAGTGAAATGAATGGTTGAACAACCATGCCAAAAAAAGTACATCTAGAAAAGCATTTGAGTGCAGAAGAACTGAAGCGGCGCTATATTCATGCATCAGAAGTAAAATCTAGAAGATGGCATCTGCTGTGGATGGTATGTAGTGGGTGGACTTTGAAGAAGGCAGCCGAGGCGATCGCTATCAACTATGACTATGCCAAAGAAATAATTCATAAATACAATAACCAAGGAATAGAGGCACTTCAAAATCGCCGGAAAATGGTACGTCGTCGTCACAAAAATGCATTATTAAATGCAGAAGCATTAGAAAAGTTACGACAAGCGTTCAAGAAGCGACCAGAAGATGGTGGAATTTGGACAGAGCCAAAGGTTGCGCGCTGGATTGAGCAAGAAACTGGACGTGAGAAAGTATGGGCACAACGGGGATGGGATTATCTCAAACGCCTAAACTATTCTCCACAAATACCAAGACCAAAACATTACAAAGACGATAAAAACGAACAGGAAGCCTTAAAAAAACTTAGTATTAGAGTAATGGAGCTACAACAAAAATATCCGGATGCAAAAGTCGAAGTTTGGTCATTTGATGAACATCGATTAGGGCTAAAACCGATTATGCGACGAGTTGGGCACCTCTAGGGAAAAGACCAATAGCCGTAGTGCAACATCGTTATGAGTGGCTATATTTATATGGTTATGTACAGCCACAGACTGCGGAAACTGAGTGGCATATTCTTCCCAGGGTTAACATCGATTGGTTCAATCTTTCTTTGGCTGAATTTGCCAAATCTATTGGTGCAGGAAAAGAAAAAATTGTAGTTCTTGTTATTGAGCGAGCAGGGTGGCATATGAGTGAAAAAGTTGTCATTCCCGAAGGAATTTATTGAGAACCATTACCTCCCTATTCTCCAGAATTGCAACCAGCAGAGCGATTATGGGCGCTTGTTGATGAGGCTTTAGTCAACGAGCATTTTGATAGTCTTGAGCAGTTGGAGAAAGTTTTGGCACAACGCTGTTGTATTTTAGCTCAAATGAAGTCAGAAATTTCCGCTCTTACAAGAAAGGCAGAGGGCAGAGGGCAGAAGGCAGAAGTTTAGGAGTATCAATTAAAACTTTAGTTCTGAGTATAAAGCCCAGTAAAAAAAAAGACGTTTTTCGAGTCCGCGAAGCGCGTTCGCGTAGCGTCTCGCAGAGAAGAAAAACAGCGTCCTTGTTTCAATCCCACCCTTTTTAAAGGTGGGTTTCCCTGTTGCCTGTTAAGAGTTAAGAGTTCCCTCTGAATAACTATCACTGGTGGACTTCTGTCAGTGCTTTATAAAGGGGGTTTTTAACACGGATTTGGTATGACTTCAAAAATTGAAGGAGGATATAATGTCTCAATCTTTTTATAGCTGCTCGCACCTGCTTGTAGAACGTCAACGGCTTTAGCTATCGCCCGATATCAAAATCATCAAATCAGAAATTAACTGCTAAAAACAGCAATTGGCCATAATCTATCACTTAGTGACATTCAATAGAAAATCCCAAAATTGAGCATCAGTCTGAATCACAGCCATCTAATAAATTGGCTGCGTACTAACGAAGCTGCTACACCAACAGTCGCTTTGGGCGTTTGACCAATGGTCAAGCAAAATCGAGCGAGGGATATTGTTTAGGATACCAAGCTACCAAAGACAATCAACCGAGAGTGAGCGATCGCACAGTCGCCGAGAATGAGTGTAGGACATATTGATGAATGATGCCGCAAACTTTTTCAACATAAGCACACAACACTAGTTATAATTTCCTATATGTTGAAAAAACTCTTAAGATTTAGCGTAACAATTACAATAAGGTAAAAATTACGCTGCTCTCACACAGACACTAGCTGATAACCACATTAGGAGGACTATCTATGGCGCTTGTACCATTGCGGCTGTTGTTAGATCACGCGGCTGAAAACGGTTACGGCATTCCAGCTTTCAACGTTAACAATTTAGAGCAGATTCAAGCGATTATGAAGGCTGCTGCCGAGACAGATAGCCCCGTAATTTTGCAAGCTTCTCGTGGCGCTCGTAATTATGCTGGAGAAAACTTTCTGCGCCACCTGATTTTGGCAGCGGTAGAAACCTATCCCCAAATTCCCATCACCATGCACCAAGATCATGGTAATGCTCCTTCTACGTGCTACTCAGCAATCAAGAACAACTTCACCAGCGTCATGATGGATGGTTCTTTAGAAGCTGATGCTAAGACTCCTGCTAGTTTCGAGTACAACGTCAGTGTCACCCGAGAAGTTGTCAACGTAGCTCATGCTCTGGGCGTCAGCGTGGAAGGCGAACTCGGTTGTTTGGGTTCTCTAGAAACAGGTGCTGGTGAAGCTGAAGACGGTCACGGTTTTGAGGGTACACTCGACCACTCCCAATTACTCACCGACCCTGATGAAGCTGTTAACTTCGTAGAAGCAACTCAAGTAGATGCTTTGGCTGTGGCGATTGGTACCAGCCACGGTGCTTACAAGTTCACCCGCAAGCCTACTGGTGAAATCTTGGCAATCAGCCGCATTGAAGAAATTCACCGCCGCTTGCCTAACACTCACTTGGTAATGCACGGTTCTTCTTCTGTACCTGAAGATTTGATTGCACTAATCAACGAATATGGTGGTGCAATTCCTGAAACCTACGGTGTACCAGTGGAGGAAATCCAAAAAGGTATCAAGAGCGGTGTGCGGAAAGTGAATATTGACACCGACAACCGTTTGGCAATCACTGCTGCGGTGCGGGAAGCTTTGGCAAAAAATCCCAAAGAATTCGACCCCCGTCACTTCCTCAAGCCTTCCATCAAATACATGCAGAAGGTTTGTGCAGAACGCTATGACCAATTTGGTACTGCTGGTAACGCTAGCAAGATTAAGCAGATTTCTCTCGAAGATTTCGCTGCTAAGTATGCTAAAGGCGAATTGAATGTGATCACCAAATCAGCAGCTACGGTCTAATTTCCATCAAAATCAATAGGGGCATTATACCATGCCCCTAAAGGAATTGCCATCTTGATATAAGAATCGATGAACCAGGTAACGCTTAAGTTCCCTGGTTTTTTATTTTATAAGTTGCCCAAATGCAATTAGCGTCACTCATCGAGGCCGAAGATACCAAAGCTACAGCATGAGGTACGGGACGAGGGACATAATCTACTTGCGATTTACCCTGATAAACTAAAGAGGTACTCTGACCGGAATCAAGCATAACTGCATCTTTGAGTCCAGCTTTAGCTAGCGCTATTCCTAGGGAAACTGAATCTACAGATTGACGAGAGACACCCAGAGTGGGTTGTCTGTTTTGGTTAATTCCCCAAAAAGCCCGATAACGAGCCGCTTCAAAACCATACAAACCGTTAAATGTGCTGGCTGCTTGGGGTTGACCATCTTTAACTAACCAAGCCGCCGCCACAAACGCATCTGTGACATCGGGCATTTGTGCTCGTATCCCTGCTAAAGTGTTGTGTTGACTAGGGTCGAAGGGGATAAAGCGGACTGTATGAGGACTAATTAAAACTAGAGGACGACCAGTGGTTTTTTGGTTGTCGCTGCGATTTCCAGGAATAAATTGGTTGGTGATTTGACTGAAAACCGGGCCAATCATCACATTAGAATCGAGGGATTTCAAGGAAAAAAAGCCCCCATCCACAGCAGCGATCGCATTTTTTCCTGTCTTCGCTACTATCTCTGTAAGCTGATCGCGCTTGGAAGCATGAATGGTAATTGGTTTTCCTCCAGAAGTGAAAACTAAGGGAATTTGATCAATAGTCGTGTCAGTTTTCTGCACTGGACTAGTGAAGTCAAAATCTATTTTCCAAGGTGGTAGTTTTGCGCCTCCCCAAGCTTGAGCTACCGCATCTTTTAATCTCGATTGTCCAAAACGAGAAACTGCTAATAAACTCGCTGACTCACCTGCAAATTTTTCGTCTGTATCACTCATCGTCAAGGCTAGCTGATAGCCGGCTGCGGACACCCATCGAGCAACGCGATCGTCATACTTACCTACAGGATAGGTAAAGTAGCGGATATTCACACCCAATTGTGCTTCTAAAATCTGCTTAGAAAGTGCAACTTCTGTGCGTAGTTGCTCATCAGGTATTTTGGTCAAATCATTCGGGTGAGTGACACTGTGAGATGCGATCGTCACCAACGGATTAGCAACCATTTCCTTGAGTTGTTCCCAGGAAACATGACTTCTACCGATATTGTTACCAACTCCTTTGATATAAATCGAAAATACAGCGGGATAACCGTATTTTTTCAGCAATGGATAAACATACTCATAATGTCCACCATAACCATCATCAAAGGTCAACAATATTGGTTTTGCTGGTAGTGGTAATCCTGTTTGCAAATGCGTCATCAACTGATCAAGACTAATAGGAGTAATGCCCCTAGCTTTAATTAGTTGAAAGTGCTGTTCTAATTCTCCAGGAGTTACATCAAACGATACTTGTTTTTGCGGCAAGATATCGTGATACATCATTATTGGTACTTTTGCTAACTTGGCTTGCTCATGAATATTTGGCCAGGGACTGCGATTAACAAAAGCCAAAACATCAGCCCCAAAGGTTTCAAATAGGAAGCGTAAGTGTTGATTGGGCTGATTTATCCATGTAGATACTGTGGCTAAAATCCCAGCAAAACTGGATATTTGGTGATTTAGTGCGAGATTTTGTGGGCAAACAGCATCTTTTTTAACAAAGCTTTTTGGTGTTTTCCAATTGACAGGAAGTGATTCCGCAATAGCCGATTTTGGGAACAATTCCGTAAAAGTACAGACTACCCAAAGTAACAGATAAAATATACTCTGGGCGGGGATATATGCAAGTAAACGGAAAAAACTGAAACTGTCAAAAATTAGCGTCATAATTTTCTTTCAGAACTGGGTGGAAACTGCACCGAAACCGAACTGAAATCAAGTTGACGCTCACACTATATTGCTCTTAAGTTATGAATACATAAGACAAAACACTAAGAAAAAACCAACAATTTTTTAAGCCTGACACTAATTCTCATAAGACGCTATGTTGCAACGTCTCTACAGAATTTAACTGTAAGTTCATGGACAAGAAATCGTTTTACCGCTAGGATTTCGTCCCGCACCTGAATCAAGCTAGGTAAAAGTATATAATAATGATTATCATTTTTATATAAGCCAGATGACACCGGAAACTTCATTGACAAACCAACCACTGCACCTGACGCAACGCCCTCGGCGTCTGCGTCGAACCGCAACCGTGCGACGAATGGTGCGGGAGAATCACCTGACGGTAGATGACCTCATCTATCCGATGTTTGTGATGGAAGGAGAGGGGCAAAAAATAGAAATCGCCTCCATGCCTGGGTGCTATCGATTTTCGCTACACTTGTTGGTGAAGGAAATTGCGTCAGCGTTTGAGTTGGGAATTAATGCGATCGCTCTTTTCCCAGTGATTTCTGAACAGAAAAAAGACGACAATGGTACAGAAAGTTACAATCCTGATGGGTTAGTACAGCAAACAGTCAAAGCCATTAAACAAGCAATTCCAGAAATTATCGTCATCACCGATGTCGCCCTTGACCCCTTCACCACCCACGGACACGATGGTTTAGTGGATGAAAAAGGTACTATCCTCAACGACCCCACCGTGGAAGTTTTAGTAAAAATGGCAGTTTCTCAAGCCGCTGCAGGTGCTAATTTTGTCGCCCCTTCCGACATGATGGATGGTAGAGTGAAAGCAATTCGCCAAGCCTTAGATGCGGCAGGTTATATTGATGTGGGAATTTTGGCATATTCCGCTAAATACGCCTCTGCTTATTATGGGCCTTTTCGTGATGCCTTGGATTCTGCACCAAAATTTGGCGACAAAAAGACTTATCAAATGGACGCAGCTAATGCAAGGGAAGCTTTAAAAGAAGTTGAGTTAGATATTGCTGAAGGTGCAGATATCGTCATGGTGAAGCCGGCGTTAGCTTACCTAGATATCATCAATCAAGTCCGCAATGCTACACAGCTACCTGTCGCCGCATACAACGTCAGCGGTGAATATGCCATGATTAAAGCTGCCGCCCAGATGGGGTGGATAGACGAAAAACAAGTCATTTTGGAAACGCTTACAAGTATGAAACGGGCTGGCGCTGATTTGATTTTGACTTACTTTGCCAAAGAAGTAGCTTTGATGTTGAAGTGAAGTTTCAAGGCGTTGCATTGCAACGCCTCTCATCCAAAATTGGATATTACTGTACAAAATCAGCGTTAATTTATTAAAGGAGACGTGATGAATCAACTTACTTCATCAACAACAGATGCGATGCTTGATATTCCCAAACGGGGAATGCCTGTAACCATAATTACAGGATTTTTAGGCAGTGGTAAAACTACTCTGCTGAATCAAATTCTCAAAAATAAACAAGATTTGAAAGTCGCTGTTTTGGTAAATGAATTTGGCGATATTAATATTGATAGTCAACTGCTAGTTTCTGTAGACCAAGACATGGTGGAACTAAGCAACGGCTGTATATGTTGCACAATTAATGATGGTTTAGTCGATGCTGTTTATCGAGTTTTGGAAAGAGAAGACAGAATTGATTATTTGGTAATTGAGACTACAGGAATTGCTGACCCTCTGCCGATTATCTTAACGTTTTTGGGTACAGAATTAAGAGATTTAACTAGCATTGATTCTATCTTGACGGTGGTGGATGCTGAAACTTTTAACCAGGAACATTTTCAGAGTGAAGCAGCTTTAAAACAATTGACCTATGCAGATATTATTATTTTGAATAAAACGGATTTAGTAACTTCAGAAAAATTAGCGGAACTAGAAGATTATATCCATGAAATCAAAATCGGAGCGAAGATTTTACATAGTAATTTTGGACAAGTACCATTACCTTTGATTTTGGATGTAGGCTTGACACCAATCAACGATTATGCACATAAGTCTAAACATGATCATCACGGGGATCATCACTATCACGATGAGCACCACCATTACCATCATCATTCTGACCATTTAGAGAATGATGGTTTTGTGTCTGTGTCTTTCCAGAGCGATCGCCCTTTTGATGTCCACAAATTTGAGAGCTTTATTAATGAGCACATGCCGCAAAATGTCTTTAGAGCTAAAGGCATTCTGTGGTTCAGTGATAGTGAGCTACGCCATATATTTCAACTCAGTGGGCCTCGGTACAATTTAGTCGCTGATGAATGGCATAATCCTCAGAAAAATCAACTAGTTTTCATCGGTAAGAAATTGGTAGCCGATCAAATTCACTCACAACTGCAAGAATGTTTGGTATGATTAAGAAGTGTTAAGCAATTACTCATTTAGTCAATAGTCCGGAGTCACTAGTCTAAAGATTGACTAGTGGCTCTTGAGTGTTGAAAACATCATCCTTACCAATTAAACACAGACAATGACTCTATCGATTAGTCCCGATATGAATTCTGTTGCTCAATTAGTTTCATCATTATCTAATCAGCAATTACCAAAGGTCACGGAAGCAGAAATGATGCAAGCCGTGCGTACTTTGCTGATTGGATTAGGAGAAAATCCTGATCGCGAAGGGTTAAGAGACACACCCAAACGAGTTGTAAAAGCTTTGCAGTTTTTGACCAAGGGCTATGATGAATCATTAGACGAACTGCTAAATGGAGCAGTTTTCACAGAAGATGCCAACGAAATGGTATTAGTTCGGGACATCGATATTTTCAGTTCCTGTGAGCATCATATATTACCGATAATTGGTCGTGCTCACGTCGCGTACATTCCCAATGGTAAGGTGATTGGTTTATCCAAAATTGCTAGAGTTTGTGAAATGTATGCACGGCGTTTGCAAGTCCAAGAACGCCTGACTGTGCAAATTGCTGACGCTCTCCAAGGTTTACTTAAGCCCAAAGGAGTAGCAGTCGTGGTGGAAGCAACTCATATGTGTATGGTGATGCGTGGTGTGCAGAAACCAGGGTCTTGGACTGTTACTAGTGCGATGCGCGGCGCGTTTGCAGAAGATATGAGAACTCGTCAAGAGTTTATGGATTTAATCCGACACAATGCGAATTTCCATTAAGTTGCTTTACTAGCTTTTGAACTAGACTTTTTGTAACAGAAAAATCGATGTTAACCCTGGGAAGAATATGCCACTCAGTTTCCGCAGTCTGTGGCTGTACATAACCATATAAATATAGCCACTCATAACGATGTTGCACTACGGCTATTGGTCTTTTCCCTAGAGGTGCCCAACTCGTCGCATAATCGGTTTTAGCCCTAATCGATGTTCATCAAATGACCAAACTTCGACTTTTGCATCCGGATATTTTTGTTGTAGCTCCATTACTCTAATACTAAGTTTTTTTTTAAGGCTTCCTGTTCGTTTTTATCGTCTTTGTAATGTTTTGGTCTTGGTATTTGTGGAGAATAGTTTAGGCATTTGAGATAATCCCATCCCCGTTGTGCCCATACTTTCTCACGTCCAGTTTCTTGCTCAATCCAGCGCGCAACCTTTGGCTCTGTCCAAATTCCACCATCTTCTGGTCGCTTCTTGAACGCTTGTCGTAACTTTTCTAATGCTTCTGCATTTAATAATGCATTTTTGTGACGACGACGTACCATTTTCCGGCGATTTTGAAGTGCCTCTATTCCTTGGTTATTGTATTTATGAATTATTTCTTTGGCATAGTCATAGTTGATAGCGATCGCCTCGGCTGCCTTCTTCAAAGTCCACCCACTACATACCATCCACAGCAGATGCCATCTTCTAGATTTTACTTCTGATGCATGAATATAGCGCCGCTTCAGTTCTTCTGCACTCAAATGCTTTTCTAGATGTACTTTTTTTGGCATGGTTGTTCAACCATTCATTTCACTCAGCTTTTTCCTTTTAATTTCACAATACACTTTTTGGGCGTTTTGAAAACCGGATTTGTTATCACCTTACAATCTGTTGAACAAGTTCTTCTATTTTTTGGGTACTGTCTACAGTAGAGTTAACAGTTAATTGCAAAAGTGTCTGCAATTATGCCTCTCTGGAGTGCGCCTCGAACTGCTAATATTGTTCTAGGTGGGTTAGCCCTCTCTCAATTAACC